>JAFSKG010000039.1 GCA_017449075.1 Lachnospiraceae bacterium | reverse complement strand
CAAAAGAATCTGCAAATAAGTAGAATAAGACATAGAAAAATTCTCGTGGGATTCCTCCAATATATTGCCCTATCAATGTAATAAGTAAACCTGAAACAACAGTACCTACTACCATTTCAATAAAAACCAGTCGGTGATGTCTATTTTCTTGTATGGTTCGGCCAAGTTGATAGTCTCCGTCTGAGGCAATTGTGTCAATAATGATATTTTTTTCCTCCTCAGTAAATTTCGAGCCATATATCTCTAGAACAATAGGATACTGTATCGGAATACACTCAACAAAACTCATTATATAATCCGCAAACTCTGAGTTAAGACTCTCACACCCCCTAACACTATATCTACTTATAATATCTTCCATATTCTCTACACGGCAAGGAATATAAGCAATCCCGTCCTCTAGGACTTCATTTTTTAAGCGACGCTCCAATAATGAATTTTTACTTAAAAATTTTCGTATGTTATTATTCTCATTCATCATATAATCCCCTTTACTTTCTCCGCTACGATTATTTTATCAAAAATTAACCTATTTATCAACGAACAACCTTTTTTATACATTTTTTTGCTTGTTCTACAATATCTGATATGCTCATAGTCACAAACCTCCTTTATTACTTTATCAAAAAACATTTTAATTATTTTAAACTAATAACTATGCTATACAATAAATAGCAATTTTTAGCAATAAAATGATAACCATATTAACTTTTAGTCCTGTTTTTGTAATTAAAATTAGCAGTAGCATTTTTTCAAACAATTTAAAGGGGCGGATGATATCCGCCCCTACATTTTTATTAAGTCCAGTCTCTCTTTACATATGATGTATGAAGTGCATGATGCGCTTTCTCAGAACCTGGTTTTCCAAACCACTCTTTGTAGAGTTTTTGTATGTCTGGATTTTCATGCGACTTTCTAAGTTTCATACTCTTATCTTGTTTATATAAAACTTCTGCTCTCTTTTGTCTAAAATCGACTGTATTTCTTATATGAGCAGAAACTTGTGGTTGTCCTCCACCATTTATACATCCGCCTGGACAACACATGATTTCAATAAATTGATAATCTGCCTTTCCTTCTCTTATAGCATCAAGTAATACTCTTGCATTTGCAGTTCCTGATGCTACAGCAACTTTTACTGTGAGACCTTTCTTTATAGTATAAGATGCTTCCTTTATTCCTTTCATGCCACGAACTTCTTTATAATCAAGTGATTTCATCTTCTTACCTGCAAGAACTTCAGCTGCAGTTCTAAGTGCTGCTTCCATAACTCCACCAGATGCTCCAAAGATTACAGCTGCACCTGTATCAGTTCCCATTGGACTATCAAATTCTTCTTCAGGTAATGAGTTCCAATCGATTCCAAGTTTTTTAATCATACGAGCAAGTTCTCTTGTAGTCATAGTATAATCAAGGTCTGGCATGCCTTTTCCAGCTGCTGACTGGTCTTCTCTATGAATCTCAAATTTCTTTGCAGTACATGGCATAACAGAAACTGAAACTATTTTCTTTGGATCTATCTTATTTTTATGTGCATAATAAGTCTTAAGTGTAGCACCAAACATCTGTTGAGGTGACTTACAAGTTGATAGATGTGGTAATAAATCTGGATAATAGTTTTCTATAAACTTAATCCACCCTGGACTACATGAAGTAATCATAGGAAGAACTGCCTTCTTTGACTTGATTCTCTCTATAAGTTCTGTTCCTTCTTCCATAATAGTGAGGTCTGCAGCAAAGTCTGTATCAAATACTTTGTCAAATCCGATTCTTCTTAGAGCTGCAACCATCTTACCTTCTCCATTGGTTCCTATAGGTGCACCAAACTCTTCTGCTATAGTTGCACGAACTGCTGGTGCAGTTTGTACTACTACAAACTTTTCAGGATCTCTTATTGCATCAAGCACTTTGTCAGCATCTGACTTCTCATAAAGTGCTCCAACAGGACAGACATTAATACATTGTCCGCAGTGCACACAAGAAGTCTCGCCAAGTGGTATATCAAATTGGCTACCTACAATAGTCTTAAATCCTCTGTTATTTGTACCTATAACTCCAACTGACTGATATTTAGAACATACTGCTATACATCTACGGCAAAGTACACACTTTGAATTATCCCTTATAAGATGAACTGCAGAATCGTCAATCTTAGTAGGTGTTTTAGCACCTTGATATTTTGTATCATCAACTCCATTTGCGCGAGCAAGTGCAAGAAGTTCACAGTTTCCAGAGCGAACGCATGACAAGCAATCCATTCTGTGATTTGAAAGTATAAGTTCTATAGTTTTCTTTCTTGACTCAACTACTCTTTTTGTATTTGTAAATATCTCTATTCCTTCATTTATAGGATATACGCAGGCTGCTACAAGTGACCTTGCATTTTTAACTTCAACCATACATATACGGCAAGCTGCTATTTCATTTATATCTTTCAAAAAGCATAATGTAGGTATTTCAATATTTGCGAGCCTACATGCATCAAGGATAGTTGAACCAGCAGGAGCCTTATAGTCTACACCATTGATTTTGATGTTTAACATTTTATTTTGAACCTTGCTATCTACTTTTTTAGTAGTTGACTTTGTAGCTTTTGCTTTTGTAGTTTCTGCTTTTGCAACAACTTTCTTAGTAGTTTTCTTAGCAACAATTTTCTTCGTTGTTTTCTTCATCTCCTCTACCTCCTATCCTTTAGTTATTGCGCCGAACTTACAATTAGTAAAGCAAGTTCCACACTTGATACATTTACTTTGATCGATTACATGTGGCATCTTAAGTGTACCGGTTATACAGTTTACTGGACAATTTCTTGCACAGAGCGTACAACCTTTACACTTATCAGCGTCAATCTTATATTGTAATAACTTCTTACAAACACCAGCAGAACATTTTTTCTCTTTAATATGCTCTATGTATTCTTTCCTAAAGTTTTTCATTGTAGAGAGAATTGGATTTGGTGCAGTTTGTCCAAGTCCACAGAGAGCATTATCTTTTATGTAGCCAGCTAACTCTTCAAGTTCAACTAAATCTTTTTCTTCACCTTTTCCTTCAGTAATTCTCTCAAGTGTTTCAAGCATTCTCTTTGTACCTATACGACAAGGAGTACACTTGCCACAAGACTCTTCAGCGATAAATGTCATATAAAACTTTGCAATGTCAACCATACAATCAGTCTCATCCATTACAATGAGACCACCTGATCCCATCATAGAACCTATCTTTGTAAGGTTATCATAATCAATTTTTACATCAAGATTTTCAGCAGAAATACATCCACCTGATGGTCCTCCAGTCTGAGCTGCTTTAAACTTCTTGCCACCTGGTATGCCACCACCTATGTCTTCTATAACTTCTCTGAGTGTTATTCCCATAGGTACTTCTACGAGTCCTACATTATGAACTTTTCCACCAAGTGCAAAAACTTTTGTACCAGGTGATGTAGGTGTTCCCATAGATTTAAACCACTTAGCACCATTATTAATTATTTTAGGGATATTAGCATAAGTCTCAACATTATTTAAAACTGTTGGCTTATCAAATAGACCTTTTAATGCAGGGAATGGTGGTCTAGCATGTGGCTCACCACGTTTTCCTTCTATACTTGCCATGAGTGCTGTCTCTTCACCACATACAAATGCTCCAGCACCAAGACGAAGTTCTATATCAAAATCAAAACCTGTACCAAAAATATTTTTGCCAAGTAATCCATATTCACGAGCCTGAGCAATTGCAATATTTAATCTATCAACTGCTATAGGATATTCTGCACGAACATATATAAATCCTTTAGTAGCATCAATTGAATATCCCGCTATCGCCATAGCTTCTAAGATACAATGTGGGTCTCCTTCAAGAATTGATCTATCCATGAATGCACCAGGGTCGCCTTCATCTGCATTACATGCTACATACTTTTGATCTGCTTTATTTGGGCGAGCAAGTGCCCATTTCTTACCTGTTGGGAAGCCAGCACCACCACGACCACGAAGACCAGAGTCTAATACTTCTTTTATAACTGAATCAGGATCCATACTTGTGAGAACTTTGTACAGTGCTTGATATCCACCTGTTCCAATGTACTCATCAATTTTTTCCGGGTCAATGATTCCACAGTTTTGAAGTGCAATTCTCTTTTGTTTCTTAAAGAAATTGGTGTCTTCTACCGATACAAACTTATCGCCTTTTATTGTTTCACTATAAACTAAGTCCTTAACAGGATTTCCGCCTAGTATATGCTCATCCACTATTCTTTCAACATCCTCAGGTTTAACACCAGTATAAAATATACCTTCAGGATAAACTTGCATGATAGGACCAAGAGCACAGAGACCATGACAACCTGTAGTGACAATAGTCACCTTATCAAGTGCCTTTCTATCTTTCAACACTTCTATAAACTTGTCTTTAATAACAAGCGATTTAGAAGACTGGCATCCAGTGCCGGCGCAAAGAGAAATTATTCTCTTGCCATCCTTACACGGATGAATATTTTCGTGTAGCCTTTGCTCAACTATAGGAGCAAATTTTTCTTTTATCTGATTTAATTTTTCAATCGTCATATAAATTCCCTCCTATTTAAACTCTGCTAATATCTTTGGAACCATATCTGGAGTAAGCTTGCCATACACTTCTTCGTTTACCTTCATTACAGGTGCAAGTCCACAGGCTCCAAGACATCTACATGAATCAAGTGAGAATTTTCTATCAGCAGTGCACTCTCCATTTTTAATCTTTAACTGCTGTTCAATCGCTTCAAGAATCTTTCCTGATCCTTTTACATAGCAAGCCGTGCCAAGACAAACTGAAATGTGATACTTACCTCTTGGAACTAAATTAAATTGCGCATAAAAAGTTGCAACCTCATAAACTTTTTCCATAGGAATATTTAATTCCTTAGAGATAATACGTTGAACTTCTTCTGGCAAGTAACCATAAATTTTTTGAGCTTCTTGCATAATCATTATAAGTGGACCCGGATCACTTTTATGAGCACTTATAAAAGACTTTAGCTGTTTCTCTTGATCTTTAGTGCCGCTAAAAGCTATAGACGACTTACTCATTGCAAATATCCTCCTTAATATTTATTTATTCATTAAATAATTGTGTATGCCAATTGCTGCCTTCTTACCTGCTCCCATTGCAAGTATAACTGTTGCTGCTCCCGTCGCTGCATCCCCACCTACAAATATACCACCTATACTTGTGGCAGTAGTTTCCTCATCATGTAAAATACATCCCTTTTTATCTGTTTCAAGTCCTTTAGTATTTTTTGGTAACATTGGATTTGGTGTTGTACCTAAGGCCATTATTACCATATCACAATCTATATCAAATTCTGATCCTTTTATTTCAACCGGTCTTCTTCGTCCTTTTTCATCCGGCTCACCAAGTTCCATTCTTATCAGTTTAACGGCTTTGACATTGTCGTTTTCATCTGCAATTATTTCTACAGGATTACAAAGTGTATCAAAGATTATTCCTTCTTCTTTTGCATGATGTACTTCTTCAAGTCTTGCAGGTAATTCATTTTCAGAACGTCTATAAACTATGTGAGTTTCTGCACCAAGTCTTAAAGCAGTTCTCGCCGCATCCATTGCGACATTTCCGCCACCGACTACTATAACTTTCTTACCTACTTTTATAGGTGTATCATAGTCATCTCTAAAACCCTTCATGAGATTTGCTCGAGTTAAAAACTCATTAGCCGAAAATACTCCATTTGAATTTTCGCCAGGTATATGCATAAACATAGGAAGGCCTGCACCTGAACCTATAAATATAGCATCAAATTTTTCTTCATTTCTCAAGCTATCTATTGAAATTGTCTTACCAACTATTACATTAGTTTCTATCTTAACTCCAAGTTTTTTTACATTTTCAACTTCTGCCTTTACTACTTCATCTTTTGGAAGACGAAACTCAGGTATCCCATAGGTCAAAACTCCACCTGCTGTATGTAGGGCTTCAAATATTGTGACATCATATCCAAGCTTAGCAAGGTCAGTAGCGCACGACAATCCTGCAGGTCCAGAGCCAATTACCGCAACCTTCTTGCCATTCTTGTTAATCTCTATATTATCTTCAAGTCCATGTTCTCTTGCATAGTCAGCAATAAATCGTTCTAGCTTTCCTATAGCAACTGGTTCACCCTTTATGCCAAGCACACACTTTGCTTCACACTGAGTTTCTTGTGGACATACTCTTCCGCAGATTGCTGGAAGTGAACTTGATTTATGAATTTCAGAAATTGCGCCTTCAAAATTTTTATTTTTTAACTCAGCAATAAACTCTGGTATATGAAGTCCTACTGGACAACCTTTCACACATTGTGGATTTTTGCAATGTAAACATCTGCTTGCCTCTAAAGCTGCTTCATCTTCATTGTAACCAAAACATACTTCATCAAAGTTTTTTGCACGAACTTTTGGGTCTTGTTCTCTAACTTTTACTCTATCCGCCATATTAACCTCCACAATTTCCGCAGTTGCCGTGATGCGTTGGGCCTTCATTTAATCTTAGTAGTGCCCTACTCTCTTCATCCTTATATTGAGCCTGTCTCTTAATAACTGCATCAAAATCTATCTTATGTCCATCAAACTCTGGTCCATCAATACAGCAAAACTTTAATTCATCGCCAACCATAAGTCTACAAGCGCCACACATACCAGTACCATCTACCATCAAAGTATTCATACTTACAATTGTAGGTATACCAAGTTCTTTTGTAGTTAGACAACTAAACTTCATCATCACAGCAGAGCCAATGGCAACTGCATGACCATAAGTTTTTTTATCTACACTCTTGCAAATGTCTCTACCTTTAACAATTTTTCCATCTATTGTTTTATAATTTGCCTCAGAGATGCTTCCGTCACATAACATTTTCAATACATTTGTTACAGGACCTTTAAAACCATAACTTTCATCATCAGTACAAACATAAAGATTACAATTTAAATCACTATACTCTTTTTCAAGTATCAATGTATTTACACTCTTTGATCCAAGTATCACATCAAAACTCACACCAAGTTCTGACAAATACTTAGCCTGAGGATAAACTGGTGCTGCTCCAAGTCCGCCTGCTATAAATAATATCTTTTTTTGATTAAGTTCATCTTTCGAGAGACCTATGAGGTCAGATGCATTGCCAAGAGGTCCTACAACATCTTTAAAATAGTCTCCCTCCTTCATCGCATTCATTCTCTTTGTTGTTGCCCCAACTTCTTGGACCACTATAGTAACTGTTCCCTTTTCTCTATCATAATCGCAGATAGTTAGTGGAATTCTCTCGCCTTTCTCATCAATTTTTACAATTAAAAATTGGCCAGGCATAGCAGCCTTAGCCAATCTATTATGCTCAATTTCATACAAACAAAGCTTGTCGGCAAGATCTTTCTTTTTGATAATCTTATACAATTCTTTGTTCTCCTCAAAATCAAATTTTGATTAAACCAATAATATAATTTTATCAAATTTCTAATAAAATATCTATATAAAAGTAATAAAATTTAGTGCAAATTTGGACTAATTTCTATATTTTCCCTCTGCATCGACATAATAGCCGTCTGTCGTCAACTGATTTTTATACATAGCTCCATCTGACCCAAAATAATACCAATAACCATTTATATCGAAATAATAAATATTTTATCTCTTTTCTTCATTCATTAATCTATAATCATTTTATTTATTGTTGACAATTTAACACAAGTTGTAAAAACGTCTAAAGCTACTTCTAAGTCTTTAATATTCGGATAGGTTGGCGCTATACGAATATTTGAGTCATCAGGGTCTTTATGATATGGATAAGAAGCGCCAGCATCAGTAAGTTTTACGCCTACCTCTTTACATCTTGCCACTATGTCTTTTGCCGTGCCATGCATTGCATAGAAAGATATGAAGTATCCTCCATGTGGCCTTGTCCACCTAACCATGTCAACATCTGATAACTCTCTATCAAATGTATTTAGCACTAATTCAAACTTAGGTCTAAGTATCTTTGCATGTTCCATCATATGAGATTTTATGCCAAGCAAATTTTTGAAATAGTGAACATGCCTAAGTTCATTTACCTTATCATATCCAATAGTTTGTATTTTTAAATGTTTCTTTATATCTTTTATATTATTATCAGATGCAGCCATAGAAGCTATACCGGAACCAGGAAAACAAATCTTAGAAGTAGAAGCAAACTTGTAAACTATATCAGGATTGCCGACCTTTTCGCACTCTCCCAAGATTTCAAGTATATGGTCTCTCTTTTCTGGTTCATCATAAAGATGGTGAACTGTATATGCATTGTCCCAAAAAATTCTAAAGTCTGTAGCTTTTGGTTTTAATCTTGCAAACCTTCTTATTGTGTCATCGCTATAAGTATAGCCATCCGGATTTGAATACTTTGGCACACACCATATACCTTTTATACTTTCATCTTCTGAAACTAATTTTTCAACCATATCCATATCAGGTCCAGTTTCAGAAAGAGGAATGTTAATCATTTTAATACCAAATTCTTCACAAATTGCAAAATGTCTATCATAGCCTGGTACTGGACATAAAAATTTTACTTTAGGAAGTTTACACCAAGGAGTACTTCCCATTATACCAAATACCCAAGCCTGCATAATCATGGTATACATTACATTAAGTGAAGAATTTCCATAGATCAAAATGTTTTCAATTTTATTCTCCATAAAGGTAGCAAGCAACTCTCTCGCCTCTTCTATACCACCAAGTTGACCATAATTTCTGCAATCAGTTCCGTCCTTGCAAATGAGATCAGAATGTTTATCAAGCACACTCATAAGGTCCATTGAAAGGTCAAGTTGCTCTTTGCATGGTTTGCCACGGCTCATGTCAAGATTAAGATTTAATGCTTTTAAATCTTTAAGTTTATTTTCTAACTCAGATTTTATTTTTTTTAATTCTTCAGTTGTCAATTCGCTATACTTTTTCATCTAATCCTCCGGGCTCGCATAGCTCGCCCATACATCTAGTCGTAGGCGCGAGTTTCACGAGCGCTATTACAATTCATCTATAAGTTTTACAATTGCTTCCTTTGTGGTTGCACTATTGAGTGCTAATCTAAATTTTGTTGAGTTTTGCATACCATGTGTATACCACGCTATATGATGTCTAAGTTCTGATATAGCTGTGAACTCTCCTTTAAAACTAATTGCATCATTCACATGTCTATACATCATTTTTTTTATCTCATCTTTAGTTGGTCTTTCAATTCTCTTCCCATTTTCTATATACTCTATACACTCTTTTACAAACCACGGATTGCCTTTTATAGCCCTTCCAATCGCAATTGCATCTGCTCCTGTCTCATCAAGCATAGTTTTTGCATCGTCTATAGTCCAGATATTTCCATTTGCAATCACAGGAATCTTAACGGATGATTTTACATCTTTAATTACATCACGATGCACATCACCACTATATAACTCTGTTTTAGTTCTACCATGAACTGTTATTGCACTTGCTCCTGCAGACTCAAGTGCTTTAGCAAAACGAACTGCATTTATATGTTTATCATCAAAACCAATTCTTATTTTACACGTGATTGGTTTGTCATTTACAACTCGAACCATCGTCTCAACAATCCTGGCAGCAAGTACCTCATCTTTCATGAGTGCTGCGCCTTCGCCATTTCTCACTACTTTTAAAACAGGACAACCCATATTTATATCAATTATGTCATAGGGTTCCTTTACTTTATTTGCGACCATAGACATAATAATTGGGTCTGAACCAAATAGCTGAAGTGCAATTGGCGATTCTTTCTTATCTGTCGCCATTATAGTTGCATTTCCAGGATTGTTATAGTAAATTCCCTTAGCACTTACAAGTTCTGTAGTCATAAGTGCAGCACCCATTTCTTTTAAAATAATGCGATATGGCAGGTCTGTTATACCTGCCATTGGAGCAACACATATTCTGTTCTTTATTTCAATGTTTCCTATTTTAAACATTAAACTAGACCATTTAATTTGAATTTACAAAACTGTGCAATTTGCGAAAATATTTCCGAATACTCTCTTTCAATTCTTGAAAGCTTGTAATTTGCATTGATCTCATCATAGTTACAGTCATCATCATTTTTATATGTTTTAAAAACTAAATCATATTCATTATTATCAAATAGAACTTCAGTGACTCCGCCTATCTCTTCGGTTAATTTTACAAAAATTATTTTTAATGTATCTTTCACTTCTTTTGGCAATACATTTAATCGCTCATCTAAATAGTACTTCTTATTGTAAGAATTTGAAACTATAATTGGAATTTGATTCATTATTTTGATTCTAACTCCTCTGCAGTTTTAATGAAGTACTGTGGAAAAACTTTTTTCTCTGCGAGTCCTTCATTTATATCGACATCAGTAAACTCGCCATTTTGATAAACTATGAGTCTATTTTTCTTCCCTTCCATCAAAACCTCTACAGCCTTGCACCCCATAATAGAAGCATACACTCTATCTTTACAAGTTGGTGATCCACCTCTTTGAAGATGACCTAAAATTGTCGCTCTTGTCTCTATGCCGGTCATAGTCTCAATCATCTTTGCCATATCTGATGAGTGACCTATTCCTTCGGCATTTATTATTATGTAATGTTTCTTTCCTTTTTTATTCGCTATACGAACGCGGGTAATAATTTTATTTATATCACCATATTCATTATATTCTGGTATAATTATATCTTCAGCCCCAGTAGAGATACCTGTATATGCAGCAATGTATCCTGCATTTCTACCCATAACTTCTACTATACTGCATCTCTCGTGAGATGTACTTGTATCTCTAATTCTATCTACACCTTCCATTGCAGTATTGATAGCTGTATCAAATCCAATAGTATATTCTGTACAAGCAATATCAAGGTCTATAGTTGCAGGAATACCTATTACATTGATCTCGCCATTGGAAAGATTTGACATATCCATGGCACCTTTAAATGTACCATCACCGCCAAGCACTACTAAAGCATCAACTCCATCTTTCTTTAAAATCTCTATAGCTTTTTTCTTGCCTTCTACTTCCCCAAACTCTTTTGATCTTGCAGTGAAGAGAATTGTGCCTCCTCTATCAACTATATCTGATACCGATCTCTTGTCCATCTCACGATATTCATTATCAAGAAGACCATTGTATCCTCTCTCAAATCCTAAAACTCTTATTCCATTATTCACAGCACAGCGCACAACGCCACGAACTGCAGCATTCATTCCTGGTGCATCACCACCACTAGTCAAAACTCCAATTGTTTTTACTCTATTCATAATTTACCCCTTTAACAATGTTCCTAAAATATTTCTTCCAAGAGCCGAACCTATGTTTCCAGCAACTCTTGATGCTGTTTTGTTATTTGACCCAAAAAGTGCATCAGTTAAAGATTTTGTCACTTCCCGACCAAGTGTACTTCCTGTAGATTTCATAACACTCTTTATTGCTGTGTTCATCTTTTTTGTAGCCTGAGCCTGTCTTTTTGCTTCTTCTTTTACAGCTTTCTCATAAGCCTTTTGTTGTTCTTTTAATATTTTCTCTTGTTCTTTCGCTTGCTGTTTTAAAAGTTTCTCTTGCTCCTTAGTCAATTTAGCATCATTTTCTGATTCTAAATTATTGGTAAGTGCCTCTTCCACTTTTTTATTTAAAATTTCATATGCAGACTCTCTATCTATATCTTTTATATACTTCGTATAAATTGTTGATGATTTGATTTCCTTATCACGAGTTGCATCATCTATAGTTCCCATCTTACTTTGTGGAGGAAGAATTTTTGCAAAATCAACTACTTCAGGTGCACCCTTTTCATCAAGGAATGACACGAGTGCCTCTCCAGTGCCAAGAGTTTCAAGAACCTCTGATATATTTAAATCCTTATTATCTCGAAAACTATCACATATTGCCTTGTGATTTCTTTTATCCTTAGCAGTATAAGACCTATGTACATGTTGAACCTTATTTCCAAGTTGTTGAAGTATAGTATCTGGAATATCAGTCGGATCTTGTGTTATAAAGTAAAGTCCCACTCCTTTTGATCTTATAAGTTTAGCCATCTGATCTATCTTCTTAAGTAGAGCAGGCGAACAATCTTTAAATAATATATGAGCTTCATCAAAGAAAAATACAAACTTTGGTTTATCAAGATCTCCTACTTCAGGCATGGTCTCATAGAGTTCAGATATAAGCCATAGCATAAATGCAGAATAAACCCTTGGACTTAATATAAGGCTTTGGCTATGAATTATATTTATCATGCCCTTTCCATTTGAATCAGTCTTGATAATATCTCCTAATTCAAGTTCTGGTTCTCCAAAGAGTTTATCAATTCCTTCTTGTTCAAGTGAAATCATAGTACGAAGAATCGATTGTACACTTGGCTTAGTTATATTCCCATAAGCAGAAGAAAAATCTTTACTGTGGTCTCCCACATATTCAAGCATTTTCTTCAAATCTTTCAAATCGAGTAAAAGCAAACCCTCATCATCTGCAATTTTAAATATTACATTTAATATATCTGATTGTGTTTGATTTAATTCAAATATATGTGAAAGCAATGTTGGTCCAAACTCACTAATAGTGGTTCTAATTGGGAGTCCCATCTTTCTATCTATTTCAAAAAACTGAGTCGGATATTTTTTATATTTGAATCCATAGTCATTGAGCTTAAACTTTTCAATTCTTTTTTTCATGTCATCACTATCAATTCCTGGCTCACACATTCCAGCAAGATCTCCCTTTACATCAGCCAAAAATACAGGCACGCCCGCATCAGAAAAACTCTCAGCCATCACCTTAAGAGTTATAGTTTTTCCAGATCCTGTGCCACCAGCAATAAGTCCATGACGATTTGCCATCTTTGGCAAAATATAAAACTCTTTGTCACCATTTTTTGCCATAAGGATTTTATCATTAGTAAGCATAAATCCCCCTTAAAAATAATTTACATAAAAAATGAACTCGTTTTTATACGAGTTCAAAATAATTTTTACTTTTTGTCAGTTGAAGTTGATGCTGAATTATAATTTGGTTTCTCGCTTCTCACAATTGCTTGTTTTTGCATTGGTATTCTACAATTTTTATTGTTACCGAATTCTACAATAACAGTATCCGCTGTCATATCAATTATTATCCCATAAAAACCTGCAGTGGTTAATACACTATCACCAATCGCAAGAGATGCCATAAGTTCTTTTTTCTTCTGTTCTTCTTTCTTCTGAGGTCTTATCATCAAGAAATACATAATGGCTATCAAAAATAGAACATATGCTACAATAACTAATGTTTGGTTACCGCCAAATAATCCTGCCAATCCAGCATTTTGAGTTAAAAACAATCCCATAATGTCCCCCTTTATATACTATATAATTCTATCACAAAATATACATAATGTAAACAAATTGATTATTCGTCTTTTTTTTCTCTAATCATCCTAAATCGTGCATTTCGAATATATATCTTTCTGCCCGGAGCATCACCAGTAACTATAGCCCTTAATTCCATATTACTCTCACCATCATCTAAGTACTCTTCAACCACTTCAGGAACATCATCACAAAACTCATCATATACCGCTACAGATTTTCCATTAAGATATAATTCTACAGCACAATACGTATCTGCAGTAGACTCTCCATGCGTTTGATGTGCAATTTCAAAAGTGAAGTAATTTGCTTTAAACTTAGTTCTGTCGTCAGTTGTTACGAACTTAACGTATGCTCCATTTCCTTGAAGGACCATCGCTTCGCTCCACACTTCTCCGCCCCATATCTTTACATTTTCAGCTTTAACAGTAAATTTATTTGAAGCAGATACAAATCTATTCATTTCACGCCCAGCAATTATACTTTCAGATGCACTCAAATATCTAATTTCTTCTTCTTTCAACGCGTCATCAATAATATGCCAAGTACTTCTTGTTGCTATAGGTCTTTTAGAAACTAAACTTCTAACACCTTTTGAAAGCAGATATCCTTCTTCAGGTCTTACAAACTCTCCCTTAGGACCTATCAAGCTTTTTCTATAATCTTCTTCATCTTTCTTTAAGTCTGCTTCTATTAACTCTTTTATATTTTTTTTCTTAGTTGCATTCAATCTTCTAGTTTGAGAATAAGTTCCTAAATTAAAATACTCGTTGTCATCAACTTCCCCAAGTGCAGCGTTGGCAGAATACAATGGTCTTCCTGAATATTTATATATTCTTTGTACAACACCATTTACGACCCACTGGCCTTCAGCATTTATATCTTTACCCTTAAATTTCGAAGCAGTTGCTATCGCTCCATCTTCACCAAAACGGTAACATTCTGCAACATTGTCATTATTATCATCAATCCATCTCCAGCCTTTAGCAAGCTGTCCATTATCATCAAGATATTTTTTGACTCCATCATCATAGAAAAATTGACCAGCAAATGCTGACTGATTTAAGCAAATTGCACATATAAGTAATGCAACTATTTTACTTTTTAAACTTTTCATTTTCATTATATAAATCCATTGCCGCCCTTATTACTTTATCCATATCATAGTATTTATACATTCCAAGTCTACCACCAAATATTATATCATCCTTTTGTGAATAATCTTTGTACTTATTATAAAGTTCTTGGTTTTTATCATCATTCATCGGATAATATTTTTCAAGTCCTTTATTCCAATCCATTGGATACTCTTTTGTAATTACAGTATCAGGAGATACATCACCTAAAAAATGTTTATGCTCTATAATCCTCGTATATGGGATTTCTCTTTCAGTATAATTCACAACTGCATTTCCTTGGAAGTTTTCTTTATGTAATATCTCTTCTTCAAATTTTAAACTTCTCCAATTGAGTTCACCAAATTTATAATCATAGTACTCATCTATTGCACCAGTGTAAACTGTAACATTTGCCTTATACTTATCTTTATTTTGAATGTAGTCGGTATCAAGATCTATATCGCATCCTTCAAACATCTTTTCAACCATCTTCGTATAACCCATAAGTGGCAAACCTTGTTTACTATCATTGAAATAATTATTATCAAATGTATATCTTACAGGAATTCGCTTTATAATAAATGCTGGCAAATCCTTACAATCTCTACCCCATTGTTTCTCAGTATAGCCTTTTATCAGCTTTTCATAGATGTCTCTTCCTACAAGACTAATAGCTTGTTCTTCAAGATTTCTTGGTTCCCACTTAATTTCTTTTCTTTGGTTATTAATTATTTCTCTCGCCTCATCTACTGTTGTGATGCCCCACATTCTCACAAAGGTATTCATATTGAATGGAAGATTATATATTTCTCCTTTATAGTTAGCAATTGGAGAATTTGTAAATCTGTTAAAATCTGTCACTTCATTTACAAACTTCCACACTTCCATATCACTGGTATGAAAAATATGTGCACCATATTTGTGAACATTTATATTCTCAATTTTTTCATCGTAAATATTTCCAGCAATGTGGTTTCTCTTTTCTACAACAATAATTTTTGCATCTTTATTATTCTTTTTGATAAGTCTTGCAAGAGTGGCATTAAAAAGTCCAGCTCCGACTAAACAATAATCATACATATCATTCTTCTTCCCAATTTGTATAATAAGCTTTTACATCTTCATCTTCATCAAGCAAGTCAAGGGTCTTTCTAAGACCATAAACTGCATCTTCATCTGTAACTGATACATAATTTTCTGGTATCATAGTTACATCAGCTTCTACCATGTTTATTCCTGCCTTCTCAAGCGCTTCTCTACAAGCAGAAAAATCATTCGGCTCTGTTAGTATCTCATATGAATCTTCTTCTTCATTAAAATCTGATGCTCCATTTTCAAGTGCAAGTTCCATAAGTTCATCTGCAGTTTTGTCACAGTCTTCCTTATCTACAAGTATCTGACCTTTTTCTTTAAACATATATGATACTGAACCCTGCGAACCTAGGTTTCCATTTCCCTTAGTGAACGCAGAGCGGACATTACCACCTGTTCTATTTTTATTGTCAGTAAGTGCACGAACAAGTATTGCAACACCTGATGGTCCAAAACCCTCATACACAAGTTCTTCAAAATTTACTGCATCGACATTTCCGGCTGCCTTCTTTATACCTTTTTCAATTGTATCATTTGGCATATTGTTTGCACGGGCCTTAGCTATGACATCACGAAGTTTTGAATTGCTTGTCGGATCTGGTCCTCCTTGTTTAACTGCAATAGCAATTTCGTGACCGATGACAGTGAAAATTTTTCCACGAGCTGCATCAGCCTTTTCTTTTTTGTGTTTGATGTTGTTAAACTTACTATGTCCTGACATAAATCCTCCTAATCTACATTTACAACTAAATTATTTACCCATTTGAATTGTCTATATCTTATATATCCACAAATTCCTTTAACTACAGAATCAACAAGAAGTAATGCATATGCTACATGTATAGGTTGCTTCCAAACAAGTACTGATAGAAACGACAGTGTAACTCCCAAGCACCAGCATGATAAAATATCTATTATAACTGTGATTGTGATGTCTCCACCAGACCTAAGTATGCCTACTAAAAACAAATATCCGTAATTTCCTACTAGCATGAACACCGTAGTAACCATCAAAAGTAAGTTCATATAATATACAACTTCTGTACCAAGATTAGCATACATTCTACAAACAAGTCCTCTACTCATAAACGTAAATGCTGCAACAATTATACTTAGCATAGTAAATAATTTTATAAAATATTTTGCATATAACTTAGCCCTATCTTTGTTATTACTACCGAGTTCCATACCGAGTATGACAGAGCATGCAGAACCAAATCCAATAAAGAATACTAACAATAAATCATAAATCACAAGTACTATAGTAATGGCAGAAACTTGCACAGCAGGGAGTCTTCCATAAGCTACCATATATAATGATGTGCCAAGTCCATAAACAAATTCATCTAAAATAGTAACAATTGATGTCTTAAAGTAAAGCGATAAATATGTTTTATCAAAAAACTTGAGTAAGTCTGATAACTTTTCAACTAGTACTGATTTTGAAATAAACAAATACGAAACTAGTATTACAGCCTCAAGAAGTCTACTCACTATCGTCGCTATAGCAGCACCTACTACTCCAAGTGCCGGAACTCCGAAATGGCCATTTATAAGAATGTAATTAAGTATTATATTTGTAATCATAGTTACAAGTGATGAGAAAACTGTTATCCTAACTTTTCCAAAACTTCTAAGTATGAGTAATGTAGTAAGAGTTACAGATTGTATAGGATACATGAAACAAACAATTTTTAAATATTTAACTCCCTGATTCACCAACTGTGGCGATGTAGTTAAAACAGAAATTACTTGATTTGTTGCAAAAAAGCATGGCAGAAAGAAAAACATAGATGCTATAAAATCTAAAATTATAGTGAGGCCATATGTTTTTCTAAGGCCTTCAGGTTTTCCTGCCCCATAAAACTGACTACAGAGAATCATTCCGCCTGAAATAATGCCAAATGAGAATGTATTCCAAAAGTAAAAAACATTATTTGCTATTCCAACAGCAGCAACTGAATCTGCATCAAGTGTGGCAACCATCAAAGTATCCGCAAAATTAATTCCTGTATTAATTATGTTCTGTATAGCTACAGGTATGGCAATGGTTATTGCCAGTTTCATAAATTTTTTATCTTTTAAAAAATCAAACATTATTAAATACTTTTAGTGTTTATCCTGGCTATGTCATTCATCTTTTGCTGTTCTTCGCTTTTTGATTTTAGTTTTTCATATTCCATCATATCTTTGTAAAGTTTTATTCCTATCCAATATAAGATAGAGATAAATACCAAAACTACAATCATTGAAAGAGCTAGTTTACCATCAGAATGTATCAAGGCATATGCCATTATGCATAATATAACAGTTATGATTATAAGTCCTAACCAAGCGAGCACTTTTGCAATTATAGTTTTTTTATTATTCTTCTCCATTAAGCCTCTTTTTTCATATTTGCACGTTTTCTAAGAGTAGGGTCAAGTATTTTCTTTCTAATTCTAAGACTTTGTGGTGTCACCTCTAAAAGTTCATCAGTATCTATAAACTCAAGACATTGTTCAAGAGACATAACCTTCTTTGGTACAAGTTTAAGTGCCTCGTCAGCTCCTGAAGATCTCATATTTGTGAGTTTCTTAGTCTTGCAAACATTTACTTCTATATCTTCGTTCTTAGGATTTTGTCCTACCACCATACCGCTGTAAACTTTGTCGCCAGCACCTATAAATAAAAGTCCTCTCTCTTGAGCATTGTATAGTCCATAGGCAACAGCAACCCCTGATTCAAACGCTATAAGAGAACCAGTTGGTCTATAAGATAGGTCTCCAAGATATGGACCGTAGCCATTATACATGGTGTTTAAAATTCCTGTACCCTTAGTATCAGTTAAGAACTCACCTCTATATCCAATTAAGCCTCTTGATGGGATTAAAAACTCAAGTCTCACGAATTCACCTTGACCTTTTGTCATGCCATTTAACACACCTTTTCTTTGAGTAAGTTTTTGAATGACTGCTCCAGAAAATTCTTCAGGCAAATCTACATATGCAAGTTCCATTGGTTCAAGTTTCTTGCCATCAGCATCTTCTTTATAAATAACCTCAGCCTTTGAAACAGCAAACTCATATCCCTCTCTTCTCATTGTTTCAATCAATATAGAAAGGTGCAACTCACCTCTGCCTGAAACTTTGAAACAATCAGGAGAATCAGTTTCTTCAACTCTAAGACTTACATCTGTATTTAATTCTTTAAAAAGTCTTTCTCTTATATGTCTTGATGTTAAAAATTTTCCTTCAGTACCCGCAAGTGGTGAATCATTTACCATAAAGTACATAGAAATAGTAGGTTCACTAATTCTTTGAAATTCAATAGGAGTTAAGTCACTTACATCAGTTATTGTATCCCCGATATGTAAGTCTTCTATACCAGTAACTGCAACTATAGAGCCGAGTTTAGCATCTTTTACTTCTACTCTCTCAAGTCCTTCAAACTCATATAGTTTTGAAATTTTAATTTTTTCTTTTTTATTTGCATCATGATGATTTACTACAACCATCTCTTTATTTACTTCTATCTTGCCTTGCTCAATTTTGCCAATACCTATTCTTCCTACAAACTCATTGTAGTCTATAGTAGATATAAGAAGTTTTGCAGGTGCATCTACATCTCCATGTGGTGCTTTAAAATATGAAAGAATAGTGTCAAAGAGCGGAATCATATTTGTAGATTCATCTTCAAGGTTTAGTTTTGCATATCCTGCCTTTGCAGACATATATATGAATGGGCAATCAAGCTGCTCATCACTTGCATTTAAATCTAAAAACAACTCCAAAACTTCTTCTACTACTTCCTTTGGTCGTGCCTCGGGTCTATCAATCTTATTTATGCACACTAAGATTGGGAGCTTAAGTTCAAGTGCCTTAGATAGCACGAACCTAGTTTGTGGCATTGTTCCTTCAAATGCATCAACTATAAGTATCGCACCATCAACCATCTTAAGTATTCTTTCTACTTCTCCAGAAAAATCAGCATGACCCGGAGTATCTACTATATTAATCTTTACATCCTTATAGTTTACAGATGTGTTTTTAGAAAGGATCGTTATTCCTCTTTCTCTCTCAAGGTCATTTGAGTCCATAACTCTTGTCTGGACCTCTTGATTCTCACGAAAAATTCCTGATTGATGCAAAAGTGCATCAACCAAGGTTGTCTTGCCATGGTCAACATGGGCAATAATTGCGATATTTCTTACGTCTTCTCTTGTAATCTCCATATATTCCCCAATACTATATAATATCTCGTCACATTTTGTGCGACACAAAAACATTAGGCGACAAACCGCCATTTTATAGATATATTATAATATTTTTATGGATTATAGTCAATAAAAATAGGGCTTGCTGAGCCCTAATAACGAGACATTATATTTCTAAAGTTTTTATTACTTCCGTTCTAGTAGAGCCTTAAATAAAATTACCGCTTTATCATATTCCATAAATTTTTCGGCATCTATCTCTTTATCAAGAATTTTTCGCGCCGCAACTTCTGGATGAAACTGAACTCCTACGCAAAATTTCTTATCAGGTCTTTCTACAGCTTCAATAATCTTATATCCATCAGTATCTGTATATGCAGTCACCACAAGTCTGGTATTATCAACACTCTCTACTGCCTGGTGATGCCATGATGGGACTTTATCTATAATATCTTCTCCATATATTTGATATAATAATGATTCTTTAGATGAAACAGTCACAGAATGAGGCATAAAATCATTTTTATCTATATCACGATGCAACAATTGATATTGTAATCCTTGGTTTGTATACCAAGCAGAAATATCTTGTATCATGTCTGCTCCAGAGACCACTGATAACATTTGCATCCCTCTACATATACATAGCATTGGGACGTCATTTTCAAGGCAATACGAGAGAAGCAAATAATCTGATACATCTCTTTCTGCGCTATATTCGCTATCATCTAAAATTCCATGCCATTCCTCTTCATCATAGTATAGCGTCGGACATATATCTACACCACCAGGAAATACTACGCAATCAACACCTTTCATAACTTCTTTTACATTAGAATTCTGCCAAGTATTTATCTTTATTTGTTTTGCAGCATCTAATGTCAATATTCCGTTTTCATCTGTCGCATCTATAATCTTACTATTTTCATCATATTGAAGGTCAGCTGACTTCACTTGTTCTAATACAACTGGCTTTGCCCCAACTGCTTCTATGGTCTTAATTGTACTAATAAAACTATATGAGTCTTTTGCATTGCTCCATGCGACATAGATGTTTTGCGAAGATTTAAATTCTTTATTGCTACATGCATATATCAAATTAAAAACTATTATGCAAAATAACAATGTTATACTTTTTACTATCTTACTTTTTTTACTAAAAACCATATTTCTACCTTAAATGAAAAAAGCGTACCTATTATTGCACTGCTTGCTCTATGGCCATAGCTAGTTGATCAGCACAAGATGTTCCACGATTACCACATTCATTTCCTTTTAAAATGCTAGCAATTTCTTTTGCATCTTTACCTTCAACAAGTTTTCCGATGGCTTTAAGATTCCCATTGCAACCGCCAAGAAATCTAAGATTATAAATCTTACCATCTTCAATTTCAAATTTTATTTCTCTTGCACAGACACCCTGCGGCGTAAATACATATTCTTTGCTCATAATTTGTATCCTTTAAATATAATAATATTAAATTCCTTATAATTCTCAATCTTTGAAATAAAAGTGACATTATTGCTATAAAAATAACACTATTAAAGAGTGTCCATAACAATGAAATGTAATCAAAGGTTAAATTTCTATTTTTTTAGAAATGAAATCTGCCTATCTATATTTTTAGGCGATGCCCCACCAAGGCTTGTCCTTCTATTCACGCAAGTTTCTAAATCAATGAACTTATATACATCTTTATCAAACAATTTCGAAAACTTTTTATACTCTTCTATTGGCAGATTCTCTAAAGTTATTTTTTGTACAACACCGTCACTTTTATTGCAATAATTATCTCCGTCCCTTTTATTCTTCAAGCAGTAACTAACAATCTCCCCTGATATTTTATATGCATCTCTAAATGCCATGCCTTTTGTGACAAGATAGTCAGCAAGGTCGGTTGCATTTATAAAACCAGCACTCGCATCCTCTCTCATTCTCTCTTTATTTATTTTCATTGTAGATAACATTTCAATAAATATATTTATGCAATTTTTCACTGTATCAATTGAATCAAAAATCAATTCTTTATCTTCCTGCATATCTTTATTATATGCAAGTGGCAAGCCTTTAAGTAGCGTAAGAATATTCATTAGGTTTCCATAAACTCTTCCAGTCTTTCCTCTCACGAGTTCTGCCATGTCTGAATTTTTCTTTTGAGGCATAATTGATGAACCTGTAGTAACAGCATCAGATAATTCTATATAATTAAATTCAGCACTTGTGAATATAATCATCTCTTCTGCAAGTCTTGATAAATGCATAGATATGATAGAAAGGTCTGAAGCAAACTCAACTATAAAGTCTCTATCAGAAACTGCATCGATTGAGTTTTCGCACACGCCGTCCATATCAAGTAATCTCGCCTCGTAAACTCTATCAGTCTTGTAAGTAGTACCAGCAAGTGCACAAGCACCTATAGGCGAAATGTTTACTCTCTTATACAAATCATAAAGTCTTTCCATATCTCTCTTAAACATCATCCCATATGCAAGTAGATAATGAGCAAATGTTATAGGTTGGGCTTTCTGCAAATGAGTGAAGCCAGACATTATTGTGTCGCGATTTTTGTCTGCAATATCTATAATTAAACTTATAAGCTTATCTATAGTAAAATTTATAAGCGTAATTTCTTTTCTTAAATTAAGTCTTATATCAAGTGCCACTTGGTCATTTCTACTTCTTGCAGTATGCAATTTTTTGCCGACTGCACCAATTCTCTTCGTTAGCACTTCCTCTACAAACATATGTATGTCTTCTGCTTTGTCATCAATTTTGAGTTTACCAGACTCAATATCTTTTAAAATCTTAGACAAACCGTCAGTGATTTTTTTTGCATCACTCTTCAATATGATATTACAATGAGAGAGCATAGCAACATGTGCCATGCTCCCTTCTATATCTTCTTTATACATTCTTTTGTCGATTTTAATTGATGAGTTGAACTCATCGGCTAGCACACTGGTTTTGGCAGATGTGCGACCTTTCCATAATTTTGACATATGATTCCTTTTCGGGCTCGCAGTGCTCGCACCCTACGATGCGGGCGGATGATATCCGCCCCTACATTTTTATAACAATTTACTTTACCCCATTCTTTTTTCTCATGAGGGCGTTTACTTTTGTTGAAAGGCCAAAGAGGTTTATGAAACCTGTTGCATCTGCTTGGTTATAATCACTCTCTCCAAATGTGCAAAGCTCATCATCATATAATGAATATGGGCTAGCAAGTCCTGCCTTAATTATATTTCCTTTATATAATTTAAGTTTTACAGTTCCTGTCACAGTCTCCTGAGTCTTATCTACAAAAGCAGATAGTGCCTCTCTTAGAGGCGAGAACCAATGACCGTTATATACAAGCTCTGCAAATGTAATTGCAAGTTTTTGTTTTTCATGAAGTGTCATTTTATCAAGACAAATTGTCTCAAGCGCCTCATGAGCTCTATAAAGTATAGTTCCGCCTGGTGTCTCATACACTCCTCTACACTTCATACCTACAAGTCTATTTTCAACTATGTCAAGAAGACCTATACCATTTTCTCCGCCTATCTTATTTAATTCAAGAATTATATCTTTGGCAGATTTTTTATTACCATTTAATTCTACTGGCACTCCCTTTTCGAACTTAATAGTGATATAAGTTGGCTCATCTTTGGCTTTCATAGGCGATACGCCCATTTCCAAGAACCCCTCTTTATCATACTGAGGTTCATTTCCTATGTCTTCAAGGTCTAAACCTTCATGTGATAAATGCCATAAGTTTTTATCTTTTGAATAATTTGTTTCTCTATTTATTTTCAAAGGAACATTATGTTTTTCGGCATAGTCAATCTCTTCTTCACGAGATTTTATATTCCACTCTCTCCATGGAGCTATTATAGGCATATCTGGAGCAAAATGTTTTACAGCGAGTTCAAATCTAACTTGGTCATTACCTTTTCCTGTGCATCCATGAACAATAGCATCGGCATTTTCCTTAAGTGCAATCTCAACTAAACCTTTCGCTATACAAGGTCTTGCATGACTTGTGCCAAGAAGATAATCTTCATAAATTGCTCCTGCTTTCATAGTTGGTATTATATAATTATCTACATAATCATCCTTTAAATCAAGGATATATAATTTTGATGCACCAGTCTTTTTAGCTTTTTCTTCAAGACCTTCAAGTTCATCGCCTTGACCAACATCACCAGAAACTGCTATTACTTCGCAGTTGTTATAATTTTCTTTAAGCCATGGGATGATGATAGAGGTATCGAGACCTCCGCTATAAGCTAAGACTACTTTTTTTATTTTACTCTTGTCAATCATATTTTGCTCCTATAATACTTTACTTAGGAAGTTTTTAAGACGTTCGTTGTTTGGTTCTTTGAAAAATTTATCTGGACTATTCTCGTATGCGAATTGTCCTTGGTCAAGAAATGCTACACGATTTGCAACCTCTCTAGCAAATCCCATCTCATGTGTTACAACAACCATAGTCATTTTTTCTTTTGCAAGTTCTTTCATAACATCTAGAACTTCTCCAACCATCTCTGGGTCAAGTGCTGATGTAGGTTCATCAAATAACATAACATCCGGATTCATCATAAGACTTCTCACAATAGCAACTCTTTGCTTTTGTCCACCAGATAACATATTTGGATAAGTATCTTTTTTATCTATAAGACCAACTCGATTTAAAAGTTCTTTCGCTTTATTTTCGGCCTCTTCTTTAGTGAGCTTTAAAACATTAATTGGAGAAAGTGTCATGTTTTCCATAATAGTAAGATGGGGGAAAAGATTAAAATGTTGAAAAACCATTCCAATTTTTTTTCTCACTTCATCTATATTTGTTTTTGGGTCAGTTATGTCTGTTCTTTCAAAATATATCTTGCCACTTGTTGGTACCTCAAGGAGATTAAGCGACCTAAGGAATGTTGACTTACCCCCTCCACTTGGTCCCACAAGGCAAAGTACATCACCTTTATTAATATCTGTTGTGATTTTATCGAGGACGAGATGGTCACCGAAACTTTTACACAATTCTTTAATTTCAAGCAATTTGTCCATACTAATTTGTCCTCTCATTCTTTCTTAAACTTACTTCCAACTTCTTTACAAACACAGAGAATATACAAGTGAGAAGTAAGTAAACACCTGCCACTATAAGAAGTGGTGTCCATGCATCATAAGTTCTTGATCTTATAATATCTCCGCCTTTGGTCAAGTCTTGAACTGCAACATATCCTGCAACAGAAGTCTCTTTTATTAGAACGATAAACTCGTTACAAAGAGAAGGAAGGACAACCTTAAATGCCTGTGGAACTATAATATATTTCATAGTGTCTATATATGATAGTCCAAGTGACCTACCCGCCTCCATCTGTCCTTGATCTATGGACATAAGCCCGGACCTAAATATCTCTGCCACATAGGCACTTGAATTGAGTCCAAATCCAATTATTGCAATGAGAACTCCACTCGCGTTTCTTGAAGTAAATATACAAAAGAACAAAATCATAAGCTGAATTACTACCGGTGTTCCTCTTATAATTGTAATATATAACTGGCATATACTATTTGCAATTTTTATCAACACTTTAAGAACAGCATTTGAATTCTTTAATCCATTTGTATTATCATATGTAGTCCTTACAAGAGCAATTATAAGTCCAAGAACTATACCAAGGATGGTTGCAAACAATGTTATTATCATTGTATTCTTTAAACCATCAACAAGATATAAATAACGATTGTCTTTTATTAAGTTTAGACGTAATGCCTTTAAAATGTTTTCCATAATTATTGAATATACTTATCAACTATTTTCTTTAATTCTCCATTTGACTTCATCTCGTCAATTGCAGCATTTATTTTATTTAATAATGCTGAATTTCCTTTTTTAACTGCTATAGCATATTCTTCTTCTGCATATGCAGTATCAAGAATCTTAAATGATGATGAATCTTGCTCAACGATTGCTTTTGCAACTTGGTCATCTACAACGATAGCATCAATCTTTCCAGTCTTCATAGCTTGGAATCCATCAACGATTTTAGAATATCTCATCATAGACTCTTCACCAAAATCACCTGAGCAATAGATATCTCCTGTAGTTCCTGTTTGAACTCCAATCTTTTTTCCATACATATCATCAACTGATTGAATTCCACTTGTAGATGGAACTACAATAGTCTGAACTGCTTTTTGATATGTGTGTGAAAAGTCAACATTCTCTTTACGATCTTCAGTAACAGTCATACCTGCCATTGCAAAATCAGCTTTGCCACTCATAACAGTTGGTATAAGTGAGTCAAAAGCGATATCAAGAATTTCAACTTCAGCTCCAATTTTTTGTCCGATTAATTTTGCGCACTCTACATCTATGCCTTTAAATTCTCCACCATCTTTAAACTCATAAGGTGGGAACTCTGCATTAGTACACATAACAAGTTTTGTTGCTGTGCCATCTGCGCTTGCTGTTGTTGTAGTAGCCTTTTGTCCACATGCTACTAAACCTAAAATCATAACGATTGATAAAACTAAAGATAAAAACTTTTTCATATTTTTTTCCTCCAAAAACTTTTTATTTCAAATTTAATATATTCAGATTGTATGAATATTTATGCAAAATTATATCATAAATATCTGATTTGTCAAGCAAAAATTTCATATTTATGCAAAAATTTACAAATATTAGCATTTTTATTCATTTTTCACAAAAAAATGGCAGATTTTCTGCCATTTTAACCGTAATTTATTCGAAAGCCTATTAATTCTCTTACATATATACTTTTAATATATTACTTTATCTTTAACAAGCTTTACACTATCATAGCCCATAATACTTGATGTAGATATAATATGGCTAAAAAATTTTAAAGTATGTACATTATATACTTCATTTAAAAACTCTACCTTTTTGTGATTAGACACAATTATATTCTTAGGTTCAATACGTTCCTCAGTACTAGATGCTTTAAAAACGCTTTCTTTAATAGTCCAAAGTTTGATCAATCTTTCTATAGAAGTACCATAGTCTATCCCATTTTTAATATAATCTTTCTCAATGTTATCGTACGCATAATCCAACAAGCACATATTTTTTTCATCAACTAATTCAATGTCAACTCCGATTTTATCCTCAGATTTTACAAATACTATGTATTCATTGGAATGACTTATATTAAAATATAACCCATTATCAATGTATGGCTTATTTAACTTATTATACTTTATGTCCATTTCATCTATACCAAGATTGTTAAAGATAAGTATTCCAGCAAGAAGTGATGCATTTCGCGCTTCTATTGATAAATATTTTAAGCTATTATTATATCTATTTGGAATATGTTTTTTAATATATTCCATTTCTAGATCAGATATACTATTTTTAACATATTTAATTTCTAAGTCAGCCATATTATAATTATTACTTATTCATCAAAGTATCCAAGCGACATAAGCGCTTGCAAAGATTTCTCAATATAGTCTTCATCAACTATAGGCCACTTATAATTAATTCTATAGAGAGCTTTCGTAGTATATTGGCAGTTATATGGTAACTCTTTTGTTTTCTTATTGCCAGATGAATTATAAGAGATGAGAACTGACACAGCATCATTCTTTTTATCATCACTCATAAGCTTCATAAGTCTATCATCAAAATCTTTGTCATCAATAACTGCAATCTCAGATCCGAGCCTATTCATAGCATAGATTACATCCCCCATCTGGACATAGTGATTGTTACAAGATAAGAATACAGTAAACTTATCATTTGTCTCAGAAAGTCTTACTATAGTTTCTGCTACACAGTCAATAGGTGAAAACTCAACTTGCTCATCCATTCGTGATATAGGGAATGATTTTAATTTGTAAAATGCTTTTAGTTGTTTCATAAATGAATTTTCAATTGAGTTTATCTGGAACTCACCATCAGAATACCTACTCATAAGATTTCCAACTCTTATGATTTTAGCTTTAAGTTGTCTTTCTTCTATTGCTCTAAGTATAGCATCTTCAGCCAAGAACTTAGTATGGACATATTTATTAGAAATATCTTGACCGATATTTAGAACATTCTCATATAATACCGCATCCGCTATATCGCTTCCTTCATAAGTAGAACCTGCAACACTTGCTGTTGATACTTGAATCAATTTTTTATTATTTTCTACGCATAGGTCAATTAAGTTTTTAACACCATTGACATTTACATTCATAAGCGTATTATCAGCGCCAAAGTGTTTTACACAGGCAGCACAGTTTATAACCACATCGAAGTCATAATTATTTAGGAACGAAACTTTTTCTTTCTCAGTTATATCTCCAGCAATCAAAAATAGTCTTTTTCCAAAAAGCTCATCCATTGAATCATCAAAATAGTACATGAGATAATGTTTGAGTTTTGCCATAAGAGAACTCATCTTTCCCTGTCTCATGAAACAATATATCTTCTTGTCAGTATTATCAATCAAATACTTTAATACATGAATTCCCAAGAATCCAGTAGCACCAGTTAGCAACACATCTTTGTATTCTGTGCTGCATATATCGCTCACTTCATCTATGACATTGTGCGACAATGCTTTCTTAATTACCTCATCATCAGCACTATTTGCATTTTGTGGCTCCTTAACGGCAGCTTTTTCATCCTTGGCTACACTCTGTGTCTCTTCACCTTTTTGTTTTGATAGTACTAATTGTTCAAGGCTTAACACTGTAGGATAATCAAATACATCGCTATAAGTAATAGGCAGTTTAAGTGTCATAGCCTTCATAGCAATCTTAGATGCTGAAAGCGAAGTTCCCCCAAGTTTGAAAAAGTCTTCATCAACTCCCACATCTTTTCTATTGAGTGCAAGTTTAAACATATCAAGTATAGTATTTTGTAAATCACTACTTGCTGCCTTTACTTCTTTCTTGACAACTTCTTGACTTGCATCTGGAAGTGCATGTTTGTCCACCTTGCCATTTACATTTGTAGGGAATGCATCAAGCTGCATTATCATTGCAGGCACCATATATTCAGTAAGCGACTTTCTGATAAATGCATAGAGTTTTTCTATATCAACTTTTGAAGATGCTATGAAATATGCCGCAAGATATTCTTCGCCCTCACTATTTGTCTTAACAACTGATATACTTTGTTTTATGTCGCCATACTTATTTATAACATTTGATATCTCATCAAGTTCTATTCTTAGGCCGTGGAGTTTAACTTGATTATCCATTCTTCCCAAGAAATCAATATTTCCTTCATAATTCCATTTTGCTAAGTCTCCACTCTTATAGAGTCTATTATCTGCTGTTTTTATAAACTTAGTAGTATTTAGGTCTTCTCTTCCTACATATCCTCTTGCAACACCTATACCTCCTATCACAAGTTCACCAAGAACCATAGGTGGTAAAATATTATCAAACTTGTCAAACATGTAAACCTGATAATTAGGAAGCGGTTTACCTATAGTAATGTGTTTGTCATTTTCTACAAAATTTGTCGTAGTATAGTCTGTAGCCTCTGTAGGTCCATAGCTATTAGTTATTCTTGCATTAATTCCATTCTCTCTCATCTTTCTATAAAGTTGTTTTGGGAATGTCTCTGCTCCAACTTGGAATCCTTTGATTTGACGAAGTGCTGGATAAGTTTCTACTATATCAAGCATATTATTTATGTAAGATGGAGTGCAAGTGAATCCATCAACTTTATTTTTTATAATCATATCACAGAGCAAAAGCGGATTAGTAATCTCTTCCTCTGAAGCAATGGCTATAGAAAGACCATTATGAAGTGCTATCACATGTTCACCAACAGACACATCAAAAGTAAGTGCAGTTACAGAACCCAAAACTTTACAATCTTTTGTAAACACTTGAACCTGCACACTCTTCTCGCTATCTGTAGCAAGATTTACAACCCCTGCATGCTCAACCATTACACCTTTTGGCTTACCTGTAGAACCAGATGTATATAGGCAGTATGCTAAATTATGTGGCTTGATGTCGACATTTGGATTAGAATCATTTGTATTCTTTAGCATGTCATTCATAAGCAAAACTTTTACTCCAAGTTTTGCAAATAAATCTTTTTTCTTTTCATAAATTTCTTCTTTAGTGACCAATAATTTAGTTTTTGAATCTTCTAAAATATATGAAATTCTATCATCAGGATATTTTGGATCAATCGCAAGGAAAGCTCCGCCAGATTTCCATATACCTATTCTTCCCACATAGGCATTTGCACACCTATCAGTCATAAAACCTACAAAGTCATCAGGTTTAACACCCAAATCTATCAATGAATGTGCAAGACGATTTGCTCTCTTATTTAATTCATCATAAGTAATAGTTTCATCTTTTCCAATTATCGCCACTCTATCTTTATACTTTTCTACAGCCTTTTCAAATGCCTTGTCAGTAGAAATATTTTCAACTGGTATATAAGTTTCGTTGAACTTATCTATCAAATTTTTAGTTCTTGCTGTAAGAAGACTCACTTCAGAAAGTTTTTCTTTTTGCATAAACTCTTTAGCAACGGCTTCCATACATTCTATAAATCCATCTGCAGTTGTATCAAAAAAGAAATCTTTTCTAAAATCTGCATGTGCTACATATTCACCATTTTCAACATTTAATTCAATCTTAAACGGCTCCATTGCATACTTTGAATCTAATAAATATGTCTTACAAGATTTTCCGCAGAATTTATCAAATACAAAATTATCACCTTGATATATGAATAAAACATCTGCACTAATTTTGTAATCATTTTTTATATCTGAAAATGCATATAAGTCGTTTGACATGCTGTCGAATATTTGTTTTGAATATGATGTAAGATAATCTTTAATCTTAGTATCTTTATCATAGTGGCAAACCACTGGCAATGTTTTTACAAGCATGCAAATTACATTATAAACTCTCGAATCATTTCTACCGCTATACACAGTAGTATATGCTAATTCTTCTTTATAATCATATTTTGAAAGAACGAATCCAAATACAGCATTGAAGAACGAATTTGCTGATATGTTGTTTTTACTGCAAAAGTCTTCAACAGCATGCCTGTCAATATTTATTCTTCTAGTAACTTTTGATGCGACTAAATCACATTCAGTGATTCCTGTATCATCTTTTGGAAGCAAGGATTCGGCATCAACACCTTTAAGTAAATTATCATAATACTCTTTAGCATTCTTGAGCGAATCTGTCTTAAGTAATTTTTCTTCATTTAATGCATAGGCAAAACCATCAAATGTCTCAGCATCTATCTTTTCACCTCTATATGCTTTATCAATATCATTCATCAATATAACTAATGATGTTCCGTCAAATATGATGTGATGCAAATCCATGAATAAATATTTGCCATCCTTAGCTGTAGCAAAAATCATAAATCTATAAAGTTTTTTGCCAATAACTGCAAATGGCTTAATCAACGTTTCGGAATTTACCATTTTTTCAGCTTTAGTGATGCCAACATCTATAGAAGCATTGTCATTTCGTTTTGCATATATTTCTCCTGTTGCATCATCCATATGTATAGTGGCTTTAATATAAGGATGTGCTTCTACAACCTTTTCAATTGCAGATTTCAATCTATTGACATCAATTTCATCGCTCATCTTTATTAAAATAGGTAAGTTATATATAGTCGCAGTAGGGTTTGCTATACACTCTACAAATATACCACTTTGAGTTTTAGAAATAGGATATCTTTCAAGCTTTACGCTATAGTCAATTTGTTCTACATCATTTTTACTTAAAAACTCATCTAATTTCAAAACTGTACTATTTTCATTAATATCATTCATTCTAATTGGCACATTAAACTCTTTGCCAAGTAAAACATTTAGTCTAACAACCGATATAGAATTAAGTCCTGCCATAAATAAGTCAGTATCTACGCCAAAGTTTTTATTTCCAATTACCGATGCAACTAAATCAAAAATCTTTTCTTGTCTCTTGTTTTCTGGTTTCTTATAACTTTCATCAACTTTAGCTTCAGGTTTTGGAAGTGCTCTCTTATTTACTTTTTGATTTTGAGTAAGCGGAATCTTATCAATCTGCATGATGACACTTGGCACCATGTATACAGGTTTTTCTTTCAATATAAAATCGTTTACTTTCTTTGCATCAACTTTACTATCAGAAACAACATAGGCAACCAAATATTTCATGCCAGCACTATCATCATATGCAACAACTGTACAATCTTTTATACCGCTACATCTTCTTATGACATCTTCTACTTCAGATAACTCAATTCTAAATCCTCTGACCTTAACCTGCATGTCATGGCGACCGATATACTGAATATTGCCATCAGGTAAAAATCTTACAACGTCTCCAGACTTATATGCTCTATCATAAGGCGCTTTATCACAATATGGATTCTTTACAAATGCTTCTGCATTTTTATCTGGCCTATTGAGATAACCTCTTGCAACTTGAGGACCTGATATTAAAAGTTCACCACTTGCACCAATCGGGAGTCTCTTGCCCTTCTCATCAAGCACATATACCCATGAGTTTGATGTTGGCTTACCAATTGGTATATCTTTTAATAACTTATCAACTATGTATTGAGTGACATATACTGATGTTTCAGTTGGACCATATGCATTTACAAATCTAAACTTTGGTGGTTTTACACTTGCCAATTTTTCTCCACCAACTGTAAACTCTTTTAATGTGTTTAAGCCATCGAGTTCCACAAATTGACGTCCCATCTGTGTAGTCATAAATCCATGTGTAATGTTATTTTTCTGATAGTACTCTCTTATAGCAAAAAGATCTAGTCTAATCTCGTCAGGAATTATAAACAATGTACCACCTGTAGTAAGTGGTGGGTACATCTCATACATATTTGCATCAAATCCAAAGCTTGCATAGGCAGCAACTCTCATGTCACCATCATTTCTTCTTGTCCAATCAATATGATGAATGATAGCAGCTATATTGCTATGCAGTAATTCAACTCCCTTTGGAGTGCCAGTAGTACCACTAGTATAGAGCATTATAAATCTATCTGAAGGAGCAATATCAACATGAACATCAGTCTCATCACTAACTTTTTTCATATCAGATTCATCATCAATCAATAATATATTGCCCTTAAATGTGCTTGATACTTTTGAAATAAGACTCTTTGTAGTTATGAGGAACTTTGCTCCTGCATCGCCAAGCATAAAACTCAATCTATCGTCAGGGTAGCCAGGGTCAAGTGGCATATAAGTTGCTCCAGTCTTTGAAGCTGAAAATGCGAGAATTGGCATATACTCATTTCTGCCAATCATTACACCTACAACATCATCTTTAGTTATGTTTTCTTTTATAAGATAGTTTGCAAACTTATTGGTAATTTTATTAAACTCTGTATAAGTAAAATTCTTACCACCAAACGATACTGCAATTTTATTTGGATGAGATTTGATTTGCTCATTTATCATGCTAACTATAGTATCATTTCTATCATATGATAATTTTGCTCCAAAGAAACTATCGAGTTTCTTGATATCTTCTTCGTACAACAAGTCGACATCAGCAAACTTTTCTTTTACAGCAAATTCTTCAGCAATCTTAACAAATGCATTCAAGAAACTCTCTGAAAATCCTTCAGAAAACATATCATCTCGTATGCCAAGTTTAATTTTAAACTTAGTTTCTTCAACCTTAAATAATTCAAAGAGTATTTTAGGGGATGAAACTCCCTCGTTGTCGCCTGAACAAAGTGAATTTAAAGTAATTGTATTAACTGAACTCTTATTGTCTGTCAGATACATGAAATCTATTTCATTATTGATATCATATTTTTTTACAAGCTCGCTGAATGAGATATCATTCTTACTTATATCTTCCAAATAACTTTTACTTTTTACAAGTTTTTCTTTGATGGCATCATTGTCATCGTACGAGAATACAAACGGGCTAATCCTATTACCCTTTAAATCAAAGTCGTTGACAATGATATTTTTCATCATGTTAAATTTACACAATAAGTATGAAAATGCAGTGACGAAATATGCCTTTTCAGTAATTTCATCGCCTAATTTTTTACTCAAGGCAAACTCTTTCTCAAGCCAATTCTCTCCCTCTTCATTTTCATACACATCTCTTACAGGGATATTATCTGTCTCTACTCCTGTCAACAACTCATCATAGAATTTAATTGTTTCATTTGACAATTTGCTGTTATTCATAAAAACACCTCTTTACAAATATTTAACTAAAGTCAATACATTCTTACCGTCTATATACTCATAATTCATTAAATCCATAAATTTACGAGTTATAAAAATTCCAAGACCACCAAGTTTTCTGTCACGAGCATCCTTTAGTATATTTGGCTCATCTACAGAAGTTGGGTCAAATTCCTTTCCCCCATCAATGCACGAAATGGTAACCTTATCATCATTTCTATCTATAGTTACATGCATTTTAATCCATTTCTCTTCATCTTTTTTATACCCATAATCTAAAATATTTACTACAATTTCCTCTATACATACTTCAAATTTATTAATATATGGTTTGAATTTATCAACATTTCCTTCATAGGCTACTGCCAATTTTTGGCTCAAAAAGCTATCAATTCTATCAATAATATCATAGCTACCTACAAAAGTTTCTTCAAAATTGTAAACTAAACTTTCATTGTATGTTTCATTTCTATCAATAACTCTTAGCGCTAGCATAGTAATATCATCATATTGTTCTAATCCTGCAGAAAATTTATCTATTTCATTTTTTATGTTTGAAGTAAGTTCTTTAATAGTTTTATCACGATTAACTTTAATTATGTCAAGCAGTCTACTTTCTCCAAACAATTCTTCATTTTTATTTACTGCTTCAATAACCCCATCAGTAAATAAAAACAATGTGTCTCCTTCGTTTAAATCAAATTCATTTTCCTCAAATCTTAAATCGTCAGACACCCCTATAGGAGATGTTCTCTTTTCTTTAAGCTTAGCAACTTCACCATTTTTTCTAATGATTATAGAGTCTTCATGCCCTGCGTTGACTGAAATTACATGTCTAGTTTTTAAATCAATCGTATAAATCGCTATAGTCACAAAATAATACTCAGTATTGCTTTTATATAATTCATGATTCACATATGACAGCATAGTCCTTGGGCTTGTAGTCCACGAAATGGCACTATTCAAAAGGGCATTTGTCTTTGCCATAAAAAGGCTTGCAGGTATACCACTTCCAGAAACATCAGCGATAATCAATATGAGTTTATTGCCTACAAGTATATAATTGTAAAAATCTCCTCCAATTTCTACTTCCGGGATATTCATGCCATAGATATCTATGTCTTTTCTATTGTACAAATCTTTAAAGTCATTTGGTAACATATCCTGCTGTATTCGTTTCGCAACTTTAAGTTCAGCATTTATGCTTTCTTTTTCTTCGGTTATTTTTTCAATATTATCTACATAGGTTTTCATCTTAGCAATCATACTGTTGTATGTGGTAGATAACGTATATAGTTCTTCCGAACTATCCACCACGGGTACTGGTTTCAAATCGCTTGCATCCATTTTGCTTATGTCATTTGTGAACTTATTTAATGGAACAGATAGCATATTTGCCAATAATTTAGCAAAGAAAAATGCAGAGATTAACAAAATAAATGAAAAAATTAAAATTGCCTTTGCAAAATCTCTGTTATCACTATCAATCTCTTCATAAACTTTTCTATTTGTATTATCTAATATATTTTCTAGATTACTTATGCTCTCTTTTAAAGTATTGTAATTAAGTGCGACAAATATCATCCAGTCAGAAAAACTAAGTTTCGTATAATATGACTTATACTCTACACCTTTAAATTTGTAGCTTTCAATCCCAGTACCATTTGCTCGTGCCTTATCTAGGAAATTCTTTGATCTTGTTCTAGTCTTTTCATCATTAGGATATACAAGTTTACTTGTATCAAACACTATGTTGTTGTCCCCATCTACTACAAATATATCATATATATTTGTGTCTTTAACTGCCCAACTATTTCCGGAAATACTTTCTACATCAAATTCAAAGCACACTATCCCTTTCTTTTTGCCCCGCTCATCAAAATATGGTTTATATAAAACTATAATTTGTTTTCCTGTCAAATCATCAATTGATACATTTGAAACATACATCTTTTTGGGGTCAACAACTTCTATATACCAATCTTCATTTCTAAAAGTAGCATATTTGACGCTTCCATCTTTTTCAAATTTATCTTTTGTAATCTTGTCTGCCATTATAAGAAGTCCACTCTCCGTCTCTATGTAGCAGCGCAATTTGTCTATAGAATCTTGCACATTATATATTAATTCATTTTGTAACGTAGACAAAATTTCTATATCGTATTTGACTTCACTACTATTTAGATCAACTCCCTCTTCATGCATTAATTGGACACTAAGCTTTCCCTCATTTTCAGGTTTTGGTTCACTCACTAGATGTGTGGCTCTTATATTCCTTTTATATGCCTGCTCTATAAGATGAACTAAATAGTTTAAGTCTTCATTGTGTTCCGCCATTACAAACTCAATAGCATTTGCCTGTCCATCTAATATGTATTCCATCATCTCGTCATTATATTTATTTATTGTCGTAGAGGCAGTTTGATTGATGTCATCTCTCATACTGTCAAACAAAGTCCCTATCTCACCTCTTACATTAAATAAACTATAATAAAAAATAGCAATCACAGCACACACGACCAAAACAATCAGTGCTATGATTGCTACAAAAATTTTGCTACTAAATTTGCGTATATTTCTCTTCATTATTTTTGAATATCAAGCATGTATACAAATCCTGTGACAACAAAAATATCCATTACATCTGAATTTACATTAATAATAGTCGTATTTTTACCATTAGCCTTATTCTCTTTTTCTGTAGCAAGCAATACTCTAAGACCTGCTGATGAAATATATGTCAGGTCTTTCATGTCAAAAATTATATTTTTCTTTTTTTGAATTTCTTCTTTCATCGATTTATCAAGCTCTGGTGATGAAAGTTTATCAAGTCTTCCAGATAATGATATAGTGATACTATCTGCAGATTCGTTTTTATTAATTGTCATACTTTACTCTCCTCATTGATTTTAACAAATCAGGTCAACAATTCTATGTTATAGTTTAAATTTAAAAACTAATAATTCATGTCTACGATAACTTTTTTACCGTCTCTCATTTCAACATTTACATTGATTTTAGTTGCACTTTCAGTTCCAGGTGCATAAGACATCTGAAGTTTGCCATTTCCAAAATCATCAACTTGCAAAGTATCTAACATCTCATCTGTGACGTCTTGAGCATTAATAATCATATCAGCACCAGCTTCGCTTGACTTCTCATCCATCTTTTTAATAAGTTCTAAAGTCATATACTTACTTTTTAAGTTCTCAATTCTTTCAGTCATGTCATTTAATACATCGTCTTGTCTAATTTCATAAAAGTAAGCACTATAGAAATTATATAAGAATTCCGCGTCACTTATATCACTTGATAAAATTACTGGCCATCCGTAATCTTTAATACCAGAGAATTTTAAATTATTTGCCTTTGCATACATACTAGCATACTCAAGTCTAAGTTGCTCATCCTCAGTAGGAGATAATTTATTTAAAATCATCTTAGCAAGATCTTCATCTCCACCACAAATCTTAACAAGACTACTCCAGTTATTTGATCCATCTTCTGCAAACTCTTTACTTATAACAGTAATCTTTCCATCTTCATCTTTCAAATGATAGCAACCTGGATTTGATCCACCATTCTTTGTATTGAAAATAGTCCCATACATTTGGTATCCATAAATCCAAAAGTCACCAAATATTTTTACATCTTTTTTATCAGAATCATCAATTTTAACTATACGAGGACTAGGTATCTCTACAGCCCCTTGATCACCAAATAAATCCTCTGATAGTAAAACCATATCATCAGTGATTGCTTTAATATAATCATCATCTCCAGTATATACAAACTTAATCTTTGAATCAAATCTAAACTCTCTTTCTGTCATGTGATTAACTGACTCTTTGATCTCATTCTCCGCTTTTTGGCTTACTGCAGTCTCTTTTAATGTAGTCTCCTCTACCTTTGTCTCATTAACTGCTTCTGCAGTTGTAGTTTTTTGTCCGCAAGAAATAATACTTCCTGCCAATAATAGTGTTGATAAAATTAATAATATTTTTTTCATAACTCTCCTAACGGGCGGATGGTATCCGCCCATACATGGGCGACAAAATGTCGTCCTCTACATGGTCAACAAATATCGTTCCCATTAAATATTATTATATCATATTTTAGTAAATAAAAAAAGAGCGAGCACTAGGCTCGCTCTATATTTAAATGCTAATTAGTCTTCAAAAGTATAGTCTTTTCCAGGAAGTACAGCATTGAGTACGATACCGATAACAGCTGCACATGCAAGACCACCAAAACTTAATGTGATAGAACCAAGATTAAGTTGGAATGGGCTTGAGTTGAATGCAAGACCAGATACCATGATAAGAGCTGCTATGATAACGTTTCTTTGATTTGCAAAATCAACTTTATGCTCAACAAGAGTTCTAAGACCGATAGCTGAAATCATACCATAAAGGATGAATGAAATACCACCGATAACTTCATCTGGAATAGTGTTTATAAATCCATCAACTGGACGAATTACTGAAAGAATAATTGCAACTACTGCAGCGATTCTTAATACAAATGGATCATAAACGCCTGTAAGAGCTACAACACCAGTATTCTCTGAATAAGTAGTGTTAGCTGGTCCACCGAGTAATCCTGCAAGAGATGTTCCAATACCATCACCAAGGAGAGTTCTTGTAAGTCCTGGATCCTTGATAAAGTTCTTTCCACAAGTTGCGCCGATAGCTGCTATGTCACCAACGTGCTCTATGATTGCCGCAAGAGCAACAACGATACAAGTAACGATTGCACCAGCTTCAAATTTTGGGAAGTGGAAAGGAGGTAATGCTATAACTCCATCAGATGCAAATGGTTTTGTCCATCCAAGAGCAAATGCAACAACATAAGATACTATAATACCGATAAGGATAGGTAGTATCTTAACCATTCCTTTACCAAAGATGTTACAAATAATAATTACTAAAATAGCAAGAATTGAAATTATCCATCTTGGTTGTCCTGAAGCGATTGAGCCATTGATACAGTTATTAAGTGCTGATGGTGCAAGTATAAGACCTATTAATATGATAATTGGTCCTGTAACTACTGGTGGGAATAAAGTCATAACTCTCTTTGCACCAAGTGCATAGATGAGTGCTGCAAGGATAACATATACGAGACCTGCACAAAGAATACCACCTGTAGCAAATGGAAGAAGTGCTGGATCACCATTTGGTGCAATCGAAGCAAATGCTCCAAGGAATGCGAATGAAGATCCAAGGAATACAGGTACTTTACCTTTAGTTATAAAGTGGAACCAAAGTGTTGCAATACCTGCACAAAATAGTGTAACAGAAACTGAAAGTCCAGTAAGAAGTGGAACTAAAACAGTTGCGCCAAACATTGCGAATACGTGTTGAATACCAAGTATAATTGCTTGTGGCCATCCTAACTGCTTCCTAGCATCATAAATGCCTGTTTGAGTTGCTGCCATATAATTTCCTCCTCGTTTTTAAGCGACGACCGCTCTAAATTTTTTTTAATGATAGAATTATCTTTTCATCTCTACCACTATATTATGTGTATATTATACTATAAATCCACAAGAAAATAAATAATTTTGTAAGATTTTTTTAACAAATTTTTATGCTAAAAAAGTATAAAAATATTAATTTTTCTTGTTATTTATAGCTTCAAGAACCATATCTGGTGTGATTGGCATCTGGTTAAATCTCACGCCAAGAGCATTTGCTATTGCATTTGCTATTGCTGGAGCACCTGGAACCATCGCAGGCTCACCAATACCACGGGCACCAAATGGACCTGTCTCTTCTGGGAACTCTACTACATATGATTCAAGTACATCTGGCATCTCATACGCAGTTGGAATCTTGTAATCAAGGAATGATCCATTCATAAGTTTTCCATCTTTTAATATCATTGCCTCATAAAGTGCTGTACCAAGTGATTGAATCATAGCTCCTTCAACTTGAGCAGCATAGAGTTCTGTATTTATAACTTTACCAGGGTCAAAGCAAGAAATCATTTGAAGAACTTTTACGTGACCTGTCTGAGTGTCAATTTCAATCTCAACACCAGTACATCCTATAGTCCAGAAAGCAACACCTTTTTCAGATTGGCTATCTGCGGCATTATAGGCCATGTTATTTGGTAAAGTAAATGTACCTACACCAATAGCAGGACCACCGATACCTGAACCATCATTAAGAGGCATACCAAGAGCAAATGTCTTGATATCTACTCTCATATCTCTATGATATTTACTTGCTACTACCCAAGTACAATCATGCTCATCATCTCTTTCAAGATACATATCTCTTGCAGGATAACCAAACTTCATCTGAGCAAGATCAAAAATTTTCTTTCTCAAATCCTCTGCAGCAAGTTTAACTGCATTACCTGCACAATAAGTTGTACGGCTTGCAACAGTTTGCCACTCATATGGGTTCATATTAGTGTCACCTGATTTAAGAGTAATTCTATTTGGATTTACATTTAATACTTCTGCTGCTATCTGAGTTAGAGCAGTGTTTGATCCTTGACCAATTTCTTCTGCACTAGTGTGAACATAGAATGTACCATCTTCATTCATCCTAATGATAGAAGCTGAACCTGCATCAGTAGGTTGTGAAGGTGATTTCCATCCTGCTGCTACACCCATACATCTAATCTTGTGTTCAGAAACTTTCTTTGGAGTTGGATCATATTTTAATTTATCAAGAACAGTCTCAAGACATGGTTGATATCCTGAAACTTTCATAACTTCGCCCATACCAGTCTTGTCGCCTGGGCGAAGACCATTGATTCTTCTTATCTCGATTGGTGATATACCAATCTCATTTGCAACTACATCTAAGTTTTGCTCTATACAGAAGTGAATTTCACACATACCAAATCCTCTGTATGGACCACCAACTGGATGATTAGTATATAAACAATAAGAATTAGTTGTAATGTTGTCAATATTGTATGGACCAGCACTTGCAAATCCTGCTGCCTTTGCAATATTTACACCATACTCATTGTAAGCACCACCATCCCAGTAGAAATTATTCTCAACTGCTAAAATCTTTCCAGTCTTATCCACACCAGTTTTAATCTTAGCAAGCATTCCTTGACGAACATATGCATCACGGAATTCTTCTTCACGAGTATATGTGAATTTTACTGGACGACCAACATTGAGTTGAGCAAGAGGAATTATAATTCCTTCTATAGTAGTACCTGCCTTAGCACCAAATCCACCACCAACGAACTCAGATATAATATGGATCTTATGAAGTGGAATATCAAATGAGTCAGAAAGAGCATTTCTAACTGCATAAGGTGATTGGCAAGATGCCCAAACTGTAAGATTTCCACTTTGGTCAAACTTAACAGTTGCAGTGTGTGTCTCTATAGGGCAGTGTTGAACATGAGGTACATAGTACTCGTGCTCAACTATCTTATCACATTTCTTAAATGCTGCTTCAGTGTCACCCTTCTTTAAGAAGTGCTTATGAGAAATATTTGTACCTGGAACTGGGTGGAAGATAGGAGCTACACGATAAGTCTCAAGTTCTGGGTGAACAAGTGGAGCATCTGGCTTTATAGCATCCATCGGACTTAAAACTGCAGGTAACTCTTCATAATCTATCTTTACAAGTTTGCAAGCTTCATGTGCTATCTCAGGAGTTTCAGCGCAAACTGCTACGACAGCTTCTCCTCTATACTTTGCTGTCTTATGAGCGAGGAAATTTTTATCTGCAAGATAAAGTCCTCCACGCTTTGCATAGTAATCTCCAGTTATAACATTTTTTACACCTGGAAGTTTCTCAGCAGCACTGGTATCAATTTTTAAAATCTTTGCATGTGGATATGGACTTCTTACTACGTCGCAGTAGAGCATTCTTGGCATATTGATATCTGCCGCATACTTTGCTGCACCTGTAACTTTTGCCACACCATCAACTCTTGGAAGGTACTTACCTATCGCTGTATATTGACCATCTATTGTCATACTTATTTACCTCCCCTCTTATTTACTACATCTTCAACTGCTTCAATAATTCTCTTGTATCCAGTACATCTACATAGATTCCCAGAAAGAGCAATCTCTATCTCTTCACGAGTAGGTTTTTTATTCTCCTCAAGGAATGCAGTGGTAGACATAATGAATCCTGGAGTACAATATCCACATTGAAGTGCTACGTGATCTATGAATGCCTGTTGAATGTCTGTAAGCTTGCCATCTTTGGCAAGTCCTTCAACAGTCAATACATTTTTTCCATCAAGTTCTGGAGCAAGCATAAGACATGAGTTTACAGCAAGACCATCAACTATGATAGTGCATGCACCACACTCTCCTGCTCCACAGCCCTCTTTTGCACCAGTTAAATCAAGTTGCTCACGAATTACACGAAGGGCTGTATGATTTGGTTGAACCTCAAGTTCAATTGGTTCACCATTAAGAGTAAACTTTACATTTATCTTTTTCATATTCCCTCCTTTCTAACCTAATGCCTTTAGGCTATTTTCTAAAATACTTTGTGAAACCGAAACTCTATATTCTTTAGTAGCACGAAGATCTGATATAGGTGATATCTCAGTTGCTAAAATCTTCTTAGCCTCTTCTATAACCTTGTCATCAATTTTCTTGCCCTTCAAGAATTCTTCAGTCTTAACTAATCTTATAGGCGTTGGAGCTACAGAACCATAGGCAATTCTATACTCGTCACCAATCTTAAGTATTGTTGCTACAATATTTGAAAGATCAACCTCATGACGTCTAGCATTCTTTGTATAAATTCCTTTACACTCTACATATGGGAACTTAACACCAAGTACCAACTCGTCTCTTTCAAGAACAGTCTTTCTTACAAAAGTTATAAATTCACGAACTGGGACTTCTCTCTTTCCCTTTGGTCCTTCAATTACAACTGTTGCATCAAGACAATACATAGGAGTAAGGCTATCACCAAGTGGTGATGCAGTACAAAGATTTCCGACAGAAGTTGCTTTGTTTCTGACTTGCTTTGAGCCTACATGTCCGCAAGCCTCAGCGTAAAATGGATAAAATTCTTTAACGTTCTTGTCGTTTTGAATTTCATGCATAGTCGCATTTGCACCTACAAAAAGTCCTTCTTTCTTGTCGAACTTAATGCCATTTAATTCGTCGATATGCTTGATGTCAATTATAAACTCAGGGTCTATAATCTCATCACGAAGACGAACAACCACATCAGTTCCACCAGCAAGAATAGTTGCTTTTTCTTTATAAGTAGCAAGAAGGCTAAGCGCTTCTTTCACTGTCTTAGGTGCAACATATTCAAATTCTCTCATCCAATCTCTCCTTTCGTTATTTTTTTATAAAAATATCGTTTGATTAACTTAAAAAGCAAGCCACATTAAAGTGACTTGCTTAAAAAAATATTATACGCCTTCAAATCCATCAAATGCAACTATACGAGTGAATGCAGACTCAATGTCAACACCCTTCCAAGGGAAGCAACCAATAACTACTCTCTTGTTAGAAAGTTTATCAATCTCTCCGCCTACACACTCAGCATGTATTATCTCACCATATTTCTTAGGGAACATTTGAATATGCATTGCTTGATATTGCTCTGGCCATGGATACATCTCATTTAAAGACTTTCCATATTTTTTCTTCATATACTCGTCGCACTTCTTAGCATCCATTGGACACCAATCACGAATCTTTGTATTCATTGGGTGATCTGCAGAACCACAGTCAACACCGATCCAACGAAGTTTCTTTTGATGACACCAGTCAACGAAAGAAAGTGATGGACCTGGGTGACGAACCATGTATCTTTGCTCATCAGCAGCTGGCTCTTCCCACCCATATTTGTGATATCCAGTATTAATGATAAGGATATCTCCTTCTTTTACTTCTACTCTCTTCTCGATATCTTTCTCGCTGTAGATTGACCAGTCCTCAGCACCGAACTCATCAGAAAGATCTACAACTACGCCTGGATGGCAAAGTTTATCAAGTGGAAGTCCTGCGATGTCTCCGCCTGATGTATCAAAGTGTCTTGGTCCATCAAGGTGAGTTCCTACGTGGTTACTAGTGTGGATAATTTGTCCATTAGCACCATTTGAAGAAAGTCTCTTAAAATACTCAACTCTAAGTGGTTGATATGTTGGCCAAGGTGGTGTTGTAACACCTGTACCGATTGTTAAATCATACATTTTAATTTGATCCCATTTCATAAGTATATCCTCCTATTTAAATTATTTTAATTTTTTAGGGCTCGTATAACTCGCCCATACAAGTTTATGACATGTAAGTTGCTTGGAAATCTTTGAGTGCATCTTCGAAGCACTTCATTGGTGGGTGAACTATACCAGCACCAACTTGTCCAACACCTGGCTTCTTAGCAGCAACACCAGTGTTGATAACAGGTCTGATTTGAGTCTTGATAACTTTTCTAATATCAATACCTGTAGCTGATCCACGGAAGTTGAGTGCAGGAATCTTATATGTAGTTCCTTCGCCTTCTGTGATTTCATACATTTGTCTACTATAATTAAGAGCATCTTCTGGAGTTCCACCAACGAATTGAACGATTGCTGGAGCAGCACCCATACAGAATCCACCAATACCGCAAGTCTCAGTGATACAAGAATCGCCAACGTCTGGATTTGCATCTTCTGCTGTGAATCCTGGGAAATATAATCCTTCAACGATCTCTGCTGGAGCTGTGAACCATTTCTTTTGTCCAAGTCCTGCTATTCTTATACCAAATTCATAACCATTACGAGCCATAGTTGCTACAATTGTAGATCCCTTAGTCTTTGGATTTACATCACAGAATGTAGCATCCATTGTGCACTTAGCAGCTGGCATAGTTAAGTTAAGGAAGAAGTGGTCATTGCTATCGATGAACTTAAGAGCTTTTACTTTTTGCTCCTCAGTGAAATGAGTTTGAACAATAGCTGGTGCAAGCTTTCTGAATAATAAAGATGTGCCTGCTTTATTTCTGTTGTGACCATCATCACCCATTTGAAGAACTTCTGAAATCATTGCCTTCAAATCTATCTCGCCACAAATTGCAAGAGCTTCTTTCACGATTGGATAAAGCTCATCTTGTAACCATTTCAGTCTTTCAATAACTTCTGGTTGATAAGCACCAAATCTCAAAACTTTTCCAAGACCTTCATTGAAAGTACAGTATGCTTTGTTGCCATACTCCTTATTCTCAACGATAAATACTGGCATATGATAAGATACTATACCAGCCATAGGTCCTACTGCACAGTGATGGTGGCAAGGATCAAATGTGATCTTTCCAGAAGCAGCAAGTTGCTCAGCTTCCTTATCATCTTTTGCAAGACCTTCATACATAAGAGCACCAATAACAGCACCCTTTTGTGGTCCACTCATATGCTCCCAATCTACAGGAGGTCCTGAGTGTAAAATCGTAGTAGGAGTCATGCCTGGAATATCTTCTCCAGCAGTTCCCATACCAATAAGAGTTGGTTTAGCACTAAGAATAATCTTTAACACTTCCGCATTCGCTTGGTTAATTTCATCCTTTGTAATAGCCATAATTTTCTCTCCTTTATTTTAATTTAATATTTTTTACAATAAATCATCAAGAATACTTGCAAGTTCTTTATTACCGCCTGCTACAGGCTTCCAATCTACATGCACAGAAGGAATACCTTGTTTCTTATTGTCATCATAAAAACTTTTGATACCAAAGTTTACGATTTGAATCTTCTTTGTAAATAATACATTTACTCTGTTTTCCATATATTCCTCCTTATCCTATCTTCTCTATTATTTTTCTTACTAATCTGCAAGCTTGTGCATTTGTAGGCATAACGATTGCCCCTGCCGCTTTAAGTGTCTCACGAGTCTTTGTAAGTCCCTGTGGGTCACCCTCAGTTCCGCAAACACTTGCTACAACAATTACGTCACGGCCTGCTGCTTTTGCAGCCTCTTTACCCTTCTTAATTGATTCTGACAAATCTGCTGCTGGATCTTCATGAGAACCATAACCGATTACACAATCAACTAAGATAACAGCACAAGTTTCATCATTTGCTTCTTTAAGAACTCTCTCTGCACGAAGGCTTGGATCAATCATTGGATGAGGACGTCCTACTGTAAATTCATCATCTCCAAAGTCAAGTGCTGTATGCTCTCTACTTACATCTTTATTTTCTAACTTATCATTATCTTGAAGAGGAATATTTGAGAATATTCTCTTGCAAGTTGGAAGTAAATACTTCATAGACTCATCACAAAGCGTACCACCTGTGTAGAGTGCTCTCATATACTTTTGAGTTGGCTTTAAACTCTTAACAGCTTCATTTACCAATGTGTCAACCTCAGCAAGACTCATATCAAAGCCATCAAATGTCTTTGGAGTCTCGCCCTTTGAAAGTGCAACTGCCTTTCTTGCTGCATCCTCAAGCGAAACTGCAGGAACTAAACCAAAGCTCGTTGGTTCTTCTGGATTACCACCTATAAAGCAGACAACTGTAGGCTTTCCGCCTTCTTTTGCCATCTTTAATACTTCAGTTTGAACTGGTGGATATGGTGGCTTTGATACAAGAACTATTACTTTAGTAGCATCATCAGCAATGAGAGCTTGTAAGCAATGCTTAAACATTATACCGCCAATTTCTTTTTTAAGGTCTCTTCCACCTGTACCAAGAACTTGTGATACACCACCACCAAGTGAGTCAATTATAGAAGATACCTCTTGAGTTCCTGTTCCAGATGCACATACCATACCGATATTGCCTGGACGAACTACATTTGCAAAAGCAAGTGGAACATGGTTGACTATAGCAGTGCCACAATCTGGTCCCATAACTAGTAGACCTCTCTTGACTGCTTCAGTCTTAAGTTCTTTTTCCTCATCGATTGACACATTATCAGAAAAAAGCATAACGTTGATATGGTGCATTAGGCACTCTTTTGCAACATTATATGCATGTCCACCTTTACCAGGAACAGAAATAACTGCCATATTGGTATGTGGTTGAACTTTAAGTGCACCATCAAGTGTTGCTGGATAGTAGTTCGAAGCTGCATCTTCTTTCTTTTCATTCAACTTCTCTTCTACTTTTGCAAGTACATTTTTCCATGTCTCTTCATCATTTACATTTGCAGCTACAAAGAAGTCATTTGGAGTAGTTTTTTCTACTTCAGGTGAATTAAGATTAGGATTATTCCTATTTAGCTCACGATTTAAGTCTGTGCCCATGCCCACAAGTGCTTCAGTGACACCAGGAATTTTCTTGACAGCATTAGAAATAATCATAAGTGAAACTGAATCATAGTATGCACCAGGTGTGATTTGTGCTTTTACCATATTTCCCTCCTATATTTATTTTATAATTAATTTTTATTGCCAAGTTTTGGAACTTTTCTAAAATGTGAATGCTGTTCGAAACCATATGCTATCTCAAGTAATGTTCCCTCTGTAAATGGTTTGCCAAGGATCTCCATTCCTACTGGTACTCCGATAGGAGCAAACTCATCTGGTGTTGAAAATCCTCCTGGTACAACTATCGCAGGGAATCCTGTGACTGAACCTATGGCACCATTTCTTTGAGCCTGAGTCTTGCCTACCTTACATACAAGTTGTTGTTGATGTGGATAGATAATTGCATCTATACCATATTTGTCAAAAAGTGCCTTCACATCTTTTATAAGTTGTAATCTCTTCTCTACTCTTTCTTTGTAAGCAGGTGAATTAATGTCTATCTTATTTGCATCTTCAAGATTTGGAATTATATCTGGAGTGCAAAGTCCACAAGATATAAGTTGGTCAAATGTTTGATATTTACAGTTATGCTCTTTCAAATATTTTTCTAACTCATATTTAAAATCCCAAAGATGTAAACTTATATCTGATACTAGATGTCCTATGTCGAACTTCTCAGTAATGTCTACTAACTCTGCTCCGTTATCTTTCAAAACTTTGAAGCAATTTTCCATACACTTATTTACTTCTTTGTGGACATCTTCATTTCCCATAAAACTTCTAAGGATACCAAGTTTCTTTCCTTTAAGTCCATCAGCTTTCAAAAACTTAGTGTAATCACCTTTAGAATTTTTTGCCCCATCTATAGTTACTTCATCTTCAGGGTCAGAACCTATCATCTCGTTGAATGTCTTAACTGCATCAGTAAGTGTTCTTGCAAGTGCTCCTGCAGTATCTTGAGTAAGTGAATAAGGAACTATTCCCATACGGCTTACAAGTCCTATAGTTGGTCTTATACCGCAGAGACTATTTGCTGAACTTGGACTTCTCACAGAGTTTATTGTATCAGTTCCTATTCCGATAAGTCCAAAGTTTGCCGCAAGTCCTGCACCTGTACCGCCGCTACTTCCTCCACTACTTCTACTGTGGTCATAAGGATTATGTGTCTGTCCTAAAATAGAACTTACATTTTCACCCCACACTGCAAACTCATGAAGATTAGTTTTTGCAACTATTACTGCTCCTGCCTTTCTTAGTTTATCAACTACGAAAGCATCTTTGTGAGTTTCAAATCCTTCAAGAGTTTTTGAACCTGCAGTTGTAGGCATATCATATGTTTCAAAATTATCTTTCACAAGAAGTGGACATCCGAAAAGTGGTAACTTGTCTATGATTGATTTATCTTCAGCAATTTTTTTATCGCATTCTTCTGCTTCTTTAATTGCATTTGGATTAATTAAAATTATTGCATTTATTTTATCATTTTGTTTGTCATAAAGATTTATTCTATCAATATAGGCCTGCATAACTTCCTTGCAAGTTGTTGCGCCGGATTTTAAATCGTTATGAAACTTTTCAATTGTTAGTTCTAATACATCGTACATAGTTTTCCTCCTATGCGGGCTCGTTATTACTTAGTGCCGAAGAATAAGAGTAACATTCCTGCTGCAACTGCCGAACCGATAACTCCTGCTACGTTTGGTCCCATAGCGTGCATGAGTAAGAAGTTTGTTGGATTATATTTAACACCTTCTTTTTGTACAACTCTTGCTGCCATAGGAACTGCTGAAACTCCTGCTGCACCTATCATTGGGTTTATCTTGCCTTTAGTGAAGAAGCACATAATCTTGCCTATGATAACACCTGCTGCAGTACCGATTGAGAATGCTATAAGACCAAGAACTATAATCTTTATAGTATCAGGTGTAAGGAAGTGATCTGCTGATGCCTTAGCTCCTACTGTTACTCCAAGGAAGATAGAAACTATATACATGAGAGCATCCTGTATAGCTTTTACAAGAAGTGGAACTCTTCCTGACTCTTTCAAGAGATTTCCAAGCATAAGCATACCAATAAGTGATGTAGCATCTGGAAGTAATAAACAAGTGAATATAGTAACAACTATAGGGAATATAATCTTCTCAGTTTGAGAAACCTCTCTAAGTTGTTCCATTTTAATAACTCTTTCCTTCTCTGTGGTTAAGAGTTTAATAATTGGTGGCTGAATCATTGGCACAAGTGCCATATATGAATAAGCTGCTACAGCTATAGAACCTAAAAGTTGTGGTGCAAGTTTAGATGTAAGGTAAAGTGCTGTAGGTCCATCTGCTCCACCAATTATACCTATAGATGCTGCCTCTGGTCCTGTGAAACCTAAGAATATAGCTCCAATAAATGTAAAGAAAATACCAAACTGAGCTGCTGCACCAAGAAGTAATGATCTTGGATTAGCAATCAGCGGTCCAAAGTCCGTACCTGCACCTATACATAAGAAAATAAGTGGGGGATAGATGCCTAAGTCAATTCCTTGGAAAAGATAGTAAAGAAGCCCTCCCTTTACATCCCCAAGTGGTCCATTCATAAGACCTGCAATTGGAATATTTACTAGAAGCATTCCAAATGCAATTGATATAAGTAGATATGGCTCGTATTCTTTTGCAATAGCAAGATAGAGCAAGATACAAGCTATAATAATCATTATTACATTGCCAAATGGTAAAAGCACACCTTCTTTAAATATAGGGTTAAAGAAATCATAAAATCCCGTACCCTTCCAGAAGGTAACTAATGTATCCACTATGGCATTTGCTAAAAAAAGTCCTTGCATATATAACTCCTTCTATAATAAATGAATAAAATCTTATTAACCAATGTCAAGTAATACATCTCCTGCTGCTACTTTTGCTCCTGCTGATACGTGCACAGCCTTAACTGTTCCTGATGCAGTTGCTGGAATATCATTTTCCATCTTCATAGCTTCGATAACGGCAACTACATCACCTGAATTTACACTATCACCAACCTTAACCTTAATAGTTTGTACTGTACCTTGAAGAGGTGCAACTACTGAACCTGCTCCTGCTGCTGGCTTTGGTCCTGATGATGCTGCAGGTGCTGCTGCTGGTGCTGCTGCT
>JAFSKG010000038.1 GCA_017449075.1 Lachnospiraceae bacterium | reverse complement strand
CATTTATTCACAAAAAAGGCAATTTCTCAAAGTTTTTTTGGAAAAGTGGGGTAAAAGTACCTAAAACATAGGAAAAAGCCCTAAAAAAGGCTTAAAATAGCCTAAAAACTAAGGAGGGTAACAAAATAGGAAGGATATGATAATTAAATGAAGCTAAAAGTAGAGTATATACCTATTAATGAGATAAAACCATACGAGAATAACGCAAAAATACATACAGAAGAACAGATAGAGCAGATAAAGAGGTCTATCAAAGAATTCGGTATGAATGATCCGATAGGAATATGGGGTAAAGACAATATAATCATAGAAGGTCATGGTAGACTAATGGCTTTGCAGGAATTAGGATGGGATGAAGTACCAGTGATAAGACTAGATGACTTAACAGATGACCAAAGAAAAGCTTATACACTAATACATAACCAAACAACAATGAATACAGGATTTGATATAGATATACTAAATGAAGAATTGCAAAATATAGATCTAGATATGTCTTACTATGGATTTGATGAGATAGAAGAACCAGAGATAGAAATAGAAGATGATGATTTCAACATTGAAGATATAGAACCAATGAAAGAACCTAAATCAAAGCGAGGAGAAATCTATAAGTTAGGCAATTGCATACTTATGTGTGGAGATAGTACAAATCCAGATGATGTAGACAAACTAATGAATGGAGCAGTTGCTGATTTAGTAGTAACAGATCCACCATACAATGTAGCAATATCAAATAGCCAAGGAATGACTATAGAGAATGATGATATGTCAGATGAAAACTTTAAAGAGTTTTTGAATAAAGCATTCTATAACTTAAGCAATAACCTAAAAGAGGGTGGAGCATTTTATATATGGTACGGAGATAGCGAAGATATAAACTTCAGAACCACTTGTGTAAATAATAACTTAACTATAAGACAATGCTTGATATGGGTTAAAAATCATTTTCATTTAGGCAGACAAGATTATAAGTGGAAACATGAACCATGTCTATACGGATGGAAAGATGGAGAAGCCCATTATTTTATAGATGAGTTTAATCACCCAACTGTATTTGAAGATAAGATAGACTTTGATAGTCTTAAAAAAGAAGAAGCAATACAAATGCTAAAAGATATATACAACGATGGCATATCAACCACAGTAATACATGAAGATAAACCAATGATGAATGACTTGCATCCAACAATGAAACCATTGAAATTACTAGCAAGACTAATAAGAAATAGTTCAAAAGAAAATGAAATAGTGTTAGATCTATTTGGTGGAAGTGGATCAACGCTTATTACTTGCGAACAATTAAATAGAAAATGCTATATGATGGAGTATGATCCAGTATATGCAGATGTAATAATTGATAGATGGGAAACGCTAACAGGTAAGAAAGCAATAAAGATAGGAGAATAATGAAATGATAGAAAAGGTAAATCCGAGCCACCCAGATAAGGTGGCAGATAGAATTGCAGGAGCATTGGTCGACCTAGCATATTCTAAAAATGAAAGACCAAAAATAGCAGTTGAGGTATTAATAGGGCATGGTGTATGCCATATTATCGCTGAAACAAGTGAAAGAATTACAGTTGAAGAAGTACAACCAATACTAGATAGAATAGTTGGGAAAAGACAATTCCTAGATCTAGTAGTAGTACCACAAGATGAACATCTAGCAGGAAATCAAAGTGAAAAAATAAGATGTGGAGATAATGGGATTTTTAAAGGTGTACCATTAACTGATAATGAAAAAGAAATTAGTGAGATAGCAAGAGAAATATATGAAAAATACCCAACAGATGGCAAATACATACTAAATGATATGGAACTTATAATATGCCAATCAAATGCTAGTAGTGAAGTGCTATCAGAGTATGCATTAGAAAAAAGACCATATATAGCAGTTAATCCACTAGGAGAATGGACAGGTGGTTCAGATGTAGATAGTGGAGCAACTAATAGAAAACTAGGTTCAGACATGGCTCAAAGTGTAACTGGAGGAGGTCTACATGGAAAAGACTTATCTAAAGCAGATGTAAGTGTAAACATATATGCTTTCTTAAAAGCACAAGAAACAGGAAAAACAGTAAAACTATGTTGTGCAATAGGAGATGACACTATAGATGGTAAACCTTATAGTGAAATAGTTGAAATAGCAAGAAAATATATTGAATCCATTGGTGGCTTTGAAAAGTTCGCAGAATGGGGATTATTTTAAATGATAGTAGTAGCAACAGATGAAGAATATAAACTAGCTAAGAAGCGATTTAAAGGGCATAAGATAATCAAAACTGGTGTGGGTGGTATAAATGTAATAGAAACATTAAAACACTACCCAAAATGGCTAAAAATAATCAATTTTGGCTATGCAGGAAGTAATAATATACCAGTAGGAACAGAGGTTAGTATTGGATTTTGTCAAAGCTATCACCCAAATACTGAATACTTAGAACCAGCATACATAATAAATGATAAAGAAAGCCAAATATGGTGTTATACATCAAAGGACTTTGTATTACACACAGATGTAAAAGAACCATGTGTATTTGATATGGAATTAGCCTATATATGTGCATTAGGATTTAAAAATGTGAAATCAATAAAAATAATAAGCGATAATTTAAATATGAAAAGCTATGAAAATGAGATAAAAAGAAATGAGGTGTAAACATGGCAAAGATGACATTAAATGAACAGGCTCAAGAAATCATAAAGATAGCAGAAGAAAGTGGAGTACAGAGTAATTTTTTCTTTATAACTACTTTTAAAAGATATCAAGTCCAATTAAATATGTTGAATGACTTAGAAAAGGCTATCAAAGAAGATGGAGCAACAGTAACAAAGGAATATGTAAAAGGAAGAAAAAATATATATTCTAATCCAGCACTAAGAGATTACAATACAACAACAGATAGTGCTAATAGAACAGTTGCAACGCTTATGAAAATAATTAAAAATTATAATGTAAGTGAAACAACAGAAGAAGAAGATCCACTATTCAAGATAATAAATGGTAGTGAAGATCATGATGAATAAAGCATATGAATACTGCAAAAAATCAATAGAGTTAGAAACAACACCTAAATATGTAAAAAAACAAATGCAGGAATTCATTGATATATGTGATGGCAAAGATGAAAAATATATATTAAGCAATTCTAAACTAGATCAATTAAATAAGATTTTAAAAATTCTTATAATGCCAAAAGGATTAAAAGCAGGGCAAACATTATATGACTGTACCTGTGGCTACCAATGGCTATTCTATACTGCAATTCTATGTATAGTATATAAAGACAATCCAAATAAAAGAAGATATGAAACTGGAGTGCTTGAAATATGCAGAAAAAACTTTAAAACATATACAACTGCAACTTTATTTATAATTTTATTT
>JAFSKG010000037.1 GCA_017449075.1 Lachnospiraceae bacterium | reverse complement strand
TTTTATCTTCACAGCAATAATTCTTTAGAACTGTAAGTGTTCGTATTTCCGCAATACATATATTTTACCATATTTTATGATTTTGTCAAATAAAATATAGAAATTTATACAAATATATCATAAAAATAATGGGAATCGAACCCATTATTTTAATAAATTGTATCATTATGCTAAATTAAATATTGAATTTTAAAATTAGCTTTCAGTAGTTCTTAAATAAAAACCACATTTTGTTAAATCAAGAGTAACATCCCAAGCAGTATTTAAAATATTAGTATCTGATTCAGTGGGAGCCCATTTAACATATATCCAACCATCATTTTGCATTTTCCATTTTATTTTTCTATAACTATGAGACCAATCAGAACCATCATACCTAGTACTTTGCACTGTTGCTTTTACACCAGATTCATTTTCGGTTTGGATTAAATTTCCACTTGGTAAATAGGTATTTGTAAATGGTACTGTCGATATCCAAACTCGGACGGCATTATTATTATTTAAAACAGATGTATGACTCCCCCAATGACGCGTAGTAAAGTAAGGTGTCCAAGTAATCTCATCTCCTGCTTTTGCATAACCGAGCACAAAACCTTGATTGAGTTTTGGTGCATTAAGTTCATATAAATTTGCATCCAAATATTGTTGAAGTTTTTTAGAAGCATCAATTTGATAAATTCTATCTGGTGTAAATTCACCAACATACCCCACATCAGGTAGTTTTACTGAACTTTGATCCGCTTGTGCAACAGTTTTATTATTGGCTTGTACAGGCTCAGTAATCAAGATAGTATTACGTATTGGTGTTAATCCTGGATAACTATAAGTATATGTACCATCGGCGTTCGTCGTCCTTTCATAATAGTATGCCCCAGGCTGTACTTTAGTATAATTAAATCTACCAGACACAGCACCTGACCATTGTGAAAAATAATTATCACAAGTCAATGTGTTATTGGTATCAATCTTTAATGATTTTGTCCATGTATCCGAATAAACATGCCAATCGTCAGTATTAGTATATGATATAATATGTTCCCACTTGGGATCAGTTTTAGTAATCTGACAAGTTGCAGACGAAAACAAGCCAAATGTATCTTGCCTACTATAATTGTATTTTGACCATTGTGGTGAAGCATTATATGCTTGAAAATATGCCCAGGTTCCACCATAAATTTGATCTGCAGTTGTAAAATTTTGTTTTTCTTTTAAAATAGCAGCATTTGAAAAAAGAAAGCCTGGCGGATATGTGCTATGGTTAACCTCAATTGCATAGTTGTTGTCACCAGCAGTGCCACTCGCTGCAATATCAATTGAGGTTTTCCATCCTTCAGACACACCACCCCATACAGGTTTATGATTTGCAAATGTTGTCTCACTTTCTTTCACCCCAGTAACCAAAGCCTTTTTAACAACAGCAGAATTATTATAAGTGGCATTAATCCAAACATTACCCATATGCCATTCATCGCCATAAGTGTCATAATATTTTCCAACATAATCGTGGAAGCGTCCACTTGTCCCAAAGTGAGCCGTCACATACGGCTTAATTGCAAATAAATTAAGAGATGGATAAGTGAATGTATTCACGAACGGTTTATTAAAGCATGTAACTTCCCCCCAATCAAGAAGTGGCAATGGAATAGATGATGTAGGACTAATACGAATTCCAGAAATATAATTTGCTATTGCCCCATTAATTTTATCATCTAATGAAGTGTTGTATCTATTAATTTGTGATTGAAAATCATTTCTAAGTGATTCAAATTCAGCTTTTGTTATAAATGCCGCCCCATCGTTATCTCCAACCACCGCAGCAATACTCTCTATACTCATAAGCACAACTAAAAAAGTTGCAACTGCTCTTTTTATCCATGTGCTTTTTTTCATAATTTATAATCTACGACCCTATGCCCCCAGTACTACTTTAAAGCAAGTTTAAAAGATAGAGGGTCAAAAGCACATTTTAAGGGGGTCACAAAAACTGCGAATTTTGCATAAAAATAGCAGGACCTACCTGCTATATACTTCATGTTAATTATAATTCTTTTAATTAGTAAATTTAACTATGCTTTCGCCAACTTCATAAATTCCTTTTCACTCACTCCCAGTTCACTTGCTGCATCTTTAATTTTTATTAAACCTTTTTTGAACATATTTAATATCGCTTTTATGCTTCCCTGCTGTATGCCTTGTTGCATACCTTGCTGAATTCCTTCTTGTATTCCCTCTTCTTTTCCTTCATTATAAAGTGATTCTTCATAAACTTTTGTCACCCAGTCTTGATTAAATAATACATCCATAACTTCTACTACCTCCTTATAATGTTCTTCTATAAACTCTTTTAATATATCTTTCTTTATACATGTGTCAAGTAGTTCCTTTACTGATTTATCTTTAATTCTATATTCATCACTCATTTTGATAAATGTTAAATACTGTGAAAGTATATCATTTTTTTTGCTTGTTGTAATTACTTTGATTTTCAAATCTATTGGTGATTTGCCATCATAAAATTCTTCATTCAAACTATATGTCTTTTTCTTCAATTTATCTTTTCCAGTATATAATACATATAATTCTGGAATAGGTATATCTATCTTTTTTGTGCCATATATATTAAGCTTTTTCATCTTTATATAGCCAAGAAATGTCTCACCAAGATAAATAAAATCTCTTACTAATATGTTTATAGACCACGAACTTTGTTCTTCCATCAAAAACAAAATTCTATTTTTAACCAACATTCCTAAATCATTATATATACCATTTGTAAAAATCTTTTCTAATGTTAATTTTTTTACATCATAACTTGATAGAGTCAAGAATTTAGCAGTTAAAAGTAACTTTCTTTCAATTTTCCAAATATACTTATTTAAGGGAACCTCTAAAAAGGAGCATTTTGAAAAACTTGTTTTTCGAAAATGCGACGAATTTAGGGGTTCCAGCGGGCACCATAACTCGAAAAAGTCAAAACACTGACTTTTTCGAGGTGCCCTTAAGTTATACAATAAAAAAAGCAGTATTTAATAGCTGCTTTCAAAGGATATAGCAATTTACATTTTTTAACCAAGTAAAGCTAATTCGAACCCTATAGCACTTCAAATTCAGTAAAACAAAAGGAACTCAATCTTCAGGTGTCCACACTAAATTTGAAACAAATATTTTTGAATCTACAGTTGGCTCAAATTTCATCCAAATATCAAGAATTTCCGTAGATAGTAATCTTGAGATTGTTTCACGCCTACGCTATGTTCCAGTAATCTCATAATCCTTAAACGAATCAAGTGCAACATAATGACCAGAGGTTGCAGGTTGCCACTGCATATAAAGTTTATCACCTCTATTAATATTCCTTACAGTAATCTTCCAACTTTTATTACACTGCATTCTTGCAGAACTTCCTGCAGCACATGTATTTTCAGTACCACTAGTACTTGTTGTCACATCTTTATATGTATAAGACACTTTATCAGAAGCAACTGCATCATATCCAAATGGTTTTTTTGAAAGTGCTAAATCTATTGACCAATTATCAGCATCTGTAAATTTTACAGTGAATGTAACCTCGGCATTATTTCGATTATACTTTCCAAGATACATACCCTCATCCAAATAATGAGTATCACCATTTGAATCAGTATAATATACAATAGATGCACGTAGTTGTGAAAAGTCATTACTTGTTTGTTCAGACCAACTTGTATTTTCTGTTGCCTGCCAATAAGGAAAGCAAGTAGGCATATTACTCAACACTCCACTATATGAAGAAAAATCAGTATCTGAAAAATTATATGCCACATAATATGAATTAGCCATATCTTGTCTGTTCGTTACTTCTGCAACTTTCTGTGTCGCTGCACTCGTTCCTACAACTGGGGTGAAGTTCCAATATCCATCTCTTAAATTTCCTTGCATATTTGCAGTACCAAAGTAACATGTGTTTGTGCCATTAGTATGCGACCATTCAGGAAGACATAAAAATGGATTTGCAAACAAGGCTCCTTGGTCGCCGTCATAACCAGCGAAAGTTGGTGATGCCACATTATTGCAAATAGTAAGTGCTTCTTCTATATTAGAAACACCATCCAAACTAAAATAGAAATCTTTATTTGAATTCATATATGAGGCGCCATACATTCCAGACGATTTTGTCCAAGTTCTAACTGCTGGTTTAACTCCTGAAGCTACATTCCACAATAGTTTATTGATACCTGACTCATTTTTAAAATTAGTACGAGATAGGCCAACAAAAAGTGGATAATTCCAACGAGGTGTAGAATTATTTTCAGCATTACCATCCCAAAAAATTGAAACACCACCATGACTTCTAACATATATATTATAACGACCTTTTCCTCTTTCAATAAGTTCAAACAAAGTTCGATTTGTTCCATTTATTTTTCGTGAAAAAGAAGTTTTTCGCAAAGTATTTAATGTTCCAAATTGTCCACTATATTGAAAAGCATTAAGATTATGAAGAATTCTACATGTCTTTCCATAGCCAAGATGTGCAGATGACACAACTGGTACAGACACTGGCAGTGAAAGATATGACCTTTGATGCACTGTAGCCTGAGTTCCACTATCACTAGTGCTTCTTGCTGCCGAAGTACTAACAGTATAATTATCGCAATGTGGAATAGACAAATCATAATATTCTGTCTTATCATAATCGTTCCACTCATTATTTGGTCCACACATTACAAGAGGAAACAAATATTGAGATTTCTCATCTAGTGCTAATTTATCCGTTTTTGATTCCTTCACACTTGATAGATATGAAGCTATCAACCCATCTATTTTCCTATCTATACCACTATTATAACTATCAAGAACAACCTGAAAGTCATTTTTCATTGAGTCAAACTCGGCCCTAGTTATAAATGATGCACCATCATTATCAGACACTGCTGCTGCAAATAAAGATTCGGTCATACACAAAATCAAACCAAGTGCCAAAATTCTCTTTTTCATTTCATTCTTCATATACACTCCAATAATGAATCACTATTTTCCTCTTATATAAAAATCATCAAGCGACTTTAACTCTACATAATGACCAACAGTAGCTGGTGTCCACTTTAAAAACAACATATCGCCTTTAGCAATACTATCTATTTCAATATTATAGGAACTATTACAGTTTAATCTTGCACTACCTCCTTTGGCAACATTATGTATAGTTGGATTCCCTACTTGAGACCATGTAAATGCAAGTTGATCTGATGTCACAGCATCATAATCAAATGGCGACTTACTCAATGCAATATCTACACTCCAACTATCCACATCAGCAAATGTAAGACGAAACTTAATTGTTGCATCATTTTTATCTGATGTGCCAAGATACATGCCTTCATCAAGAAAATGGTCTTTTCCATTCTTGTCAACATATTTTACTATGGATGCACGTAACTGACTAAAATTGTCATCAGTCTGCTCTGACCATGAGTCATTTGGTTTTGCAACCCAATAAGGCACATACCATATAGAATTTGGTATATAAGGTGCAAAAGTTGTAAATGCTCTTGTCTCACTAAAATTAAATATTGAAACATTATTTTTAGATTGATCCTGCATTATTATTTTATCAATTTTCTGATTACGTGCACTTGTTCCTTGAACTGGTCTAAGCCCCCATTGACCCCCATTTAAATTTAAGTTTCCTTGCATATTTGCTGTACCATAATAACATGTATTTGTTCCTGCAGTATGCTGCCACTCTGGCAATACAAGGTAAGGAGCTGGAAAACGATTACTGTCATCGTCGTATGCACTTATTCTCATAGTCCTACTTCGAGCTGTTTCTACAAAAAGAGCAGAATTAAGATAAGAAAGAGCATCTTCCACATTTGTCAAATCAGACCTCGTTGCCATATTTTTAACATTTCCATTAAATCCATGTGGTCCCCAGCAACCTGATCTTGACCAGTCCCTTACAGAAGTCTGTGTACCAGATGCTGTTACCCATA
>JAFSKG010000036.1 GCA_017449075.1 Lachnospiraceae bacterium | reverse complement strand
TACCTTCTTTCTTTAAACTAATCATCTTTAATTTAAATTTCAAACTATACTTCATAAAAAATAGACCTCCTTAGTTATTTTATTTAACTAATTTGGTCTAAATATTGGGTTTAACTATAAACAGAGTCCTATTTTTATCAAATAACTTAATTCTAATTATGGGTTAGTTTCATATATTTTTTTTGCCAAACCCTCTGTCACAAAGTCCATCATTACCTGACCATATAATTTCCCCTGAGTCAAACTATATCCCGTAATATATGGATTCACTTCATCAGATATAGCTTTTGGAGATTGATAAGATGTAAGCGTTGAAGCTGAGAAAGTGTTTGATGAAGAAAAAATCAAAGCGCCGTAGCTTCCTTTAGTGCCATCAGTTGTTATGTCATTTGCTCCTGCTGTAGTAAATGCATTGCCTACATATGTCTTTTTATTATCAGAGGATGCATCATAGTGATCTTCAGTATATACTGTAACTCCATTGATAGACATTGTAGAACTTGTATTATCAGGAACATTGTAATATATTCCTTGTCCAAGTGATGATATTCTTGTGACTAACACCATCTTCCCTCTTACATTGCCAATTGTTGGCCAGGTTAAACCAGTATACATAGTATCTGCGGTGTAACTTGAAAGTAAGTTTTGAACTGCAGTTCTTACTGTTGCTGTATTGCCATCTTCTTTCTTTATACTTACCAAAACTGTTTCTGAACTATGCGATGAAAGAAATGAACTTATAGTATTTAATGCATTTTGCAAAGTCAATATCGTTGTCTTACCACTATCAGAGTAAGCAGTAAACTTATATGTGCCATCTCCATGACAAAGATTCAAACTTTCATCGACCCTAAAATCAAATGCCCTCACACCTGCATTAAGTTGCTCTTGCACACTCTTATCTTGACATGTCGCAGCAGCAACAAATATGTCAATAAGTGCACTTCCATTTTTAACATACTGAGTTGCGCTATCATGTGTACCAGGGATATTTAATTCATGAATATATCTATTATCAGGTATGTTGCTCATCCAATTCGTAGAATCTGTGGTAACCGAATTCCAATCAATAAAGACATAGCCGCCACCTGGACTTGTCTCTGTAGGAGCTGGAGTCGGATGTGAACTTGGTCCATATTCTTTTTCCCACCTCTCTTCCATAGACTGCAACTCAGAAGACGAAATAGTCTCAATATTTTTATCTTTAAGTCCTCTAACCCACATTTGATACATTACCTCTTTTTGTGTCTTTGCTTGACCATTAATTTCAAGAACAGCAAGTTCTGAGGCTTGATCTTGAGCCCATTTCTTTACTTCATCTCTTGTGATATAAATTTCTCTCAATTTTTCATTTGTATATGCAAACACCACAAAAACAAAAGACATTATCATTATCAGCAAAATTATAAATAATGCCTTGAAATTATATTCATTTTTCTTAAAACTAAACATGTATATACCTTACTATACTCTTTATTATATCATAGCTTCGCTATTTACTCAACATTATTCCAGTTAACATTTGTTTTGTTCTATCTTTTTCAAGTCGCCACGAATTAAAAATCCCACTATGATAAGTACAATACTCTGACCGAGTCATATTCTCTTCTCTTATTCCATATTTTAATAATGATAACCTTATACCTTCTGTAACATCAAGCAAAAATTTTTCAGGTTTATCTATTATTGGCACAAACACTTTGTGCACTTCATCACATTCTAAAATCTTTTTAAACTCAGGTATTAAATCCATTCCAACCTCATAGCATTTACCACATATTGAAGGTCCAAAATGAATAAGTAAATCTTTTTTATCATTTCCATAGTTTTCAATCATCATATTAATGGCATTTTGAGTAATCTTTCCTACCGTTCCTCTCCAACCACTGTGTACCATGCCAATAGTTTTTTTTACAGGGTCTAAAATGTATACTGGTGTGCAATCTGATTCAATAGTTAGAAGCATAACTCCCTTCTCATTAGTAATTGCCCCATCACATTTGCCATCAATTTCCATTCTAACCACGCCTGAGCCTGCATCTTCTTTTTTTACAAGCATTATGTTTGTACTATGACCTTGTGGAACTCTCACCATATTTTCCGGTTTAACCCCAAAATGCTCTCCGAGTTCTTTATAATACTTCAGATCCTCCATATCAGCTTCAACGTCATGAGAATATATTCTCCACCTTCCCTGATCCTTTGGTATCATGAAAGTCTTAACAATACCTGTATTATCAAATTTTTCTATATTAAAGTACTTCATACAATAATTATAACATATTTCGTATAGAATCTATATTGTGTCGAACAATAACACTTCTATAAACTATATTTATTTTTAAAATGCTCATTTTTATAGTTCATCAAATACGATAGTGAGTTGAATCGTCTATTTATATTTGCATATTCTATTAATATATCTATATTCTTCTCATTCACAAGTTTTAGCGAGTCAAGTTTTATAAGCGGCGTCACAGTATTGTCATCTATAAATCTTTCAGCAATTTTCACATTGTTTGCTTCTATAAATCTTGAGAATAAGTCTTTATTTTCATCAGTAAGCTTATAAGGATATTGTATTCTATAATATACATAGTTAGTCTTGCTCTCAAAATCTCTAATCCTTTGAAACTGACTATCAAGAAGCCCTAAATCTAATCTATTATTTTTAAATATAGCATGAGAAATAGAAAAAATATCAAACTTGTCTCTAAATGGTATGAAAAATTTAAATTCTACTTCCCCGCTATTGTCATCCAAAATAGTGACTACAACATTTTTTATAAAACTATATGTGTCAGGAATCTGCCCATCAGCTTCCCTATCATAGATAGGCTCGCTTAGCCATGTAAATATATTGTATTTGTTAATCGCATAATTGAATCCATCGTGAATTGCAAATTCAGACACACCAGTAAATGCAGAATTCCCAATAGTCACTACACTTTTGGGTATAGTTACATTCTTTATACTTGTGGCAAAAAAGGCTTGGTTTCCAATCTTCAATACTGTTTCTGGTATTTTTACACTTTCAAGTTTTTTACATTGTAAAAATAAATTATTTGGTATCTCTTGTAATGTTTTTGGCAACACAACTTTTTCAAGAGAAGGACAATTTTGAAAAGCACCTCTTCCTATGCTTTCAACTGTATCAGGTATAATCACTTCTTTTAGATTATAAAATGACGAAAAGGCATAGTCAGGTATCTGAGAGATGCCCTTCTCCCATTCTATCGTTTCTATGCTTTTATTCAAAAACTTAAAATCCATAATGTTTATTACAAATTATCAACCACAGCAATTGCTACAAAATACACTTCCTTTACACCTGCCTTCTTTAAAATCTTAGCCATCGTATCTATAGTAGTACCTGTAGTATATATGTCATCTACTATCAAAACTTTTTCTATGCCACTTAAGTCAAATGTAAAAAATGCATCACTTAACTCTAAACACCTATCCGAGTCATCCAATTTGTTAAGTACTTTTGTATTTTTAACTCGAGATATCAAATCTTCATTGACTAATATATCTATTCCATAATTAAGTAGCTCTTTAGAAATTGCATTTGCAAGTATAGTAGATTGATTGTAATTTCTTTCAAGCAGCCTTTTCTTATGTATAGGCACTGGAATAAGATAGTCAGGGTTTATTTCTCTTATGCGATTTCTAAATGTTCTCGCTATGCATTTTCCATAAAAGTCGATGTATTCTTTTCTTCCAACATATTTTATCTTATGTATTGACTCTTTAACTGCATCATTATATCTAAGAAGTCCAAAACCAGAATCATAATATTTTGGCATCTTAGTATTGCATCTTATGCAGTATTGCTCTTCAGGGTTACTAATCATAGCACCGCACTTTTCGCAAGTGGGTTCTTTTATAAACTCAAAATTCTCTTTGCAGTCCTCACATAGGTGCATATTTTCAAGTTTACTTCCATAAGGAAGAATCTTATCACAAAGTACGCAGCGGCGAGGGAATATGAAATTTTTAATCTTTTCTAATATCATATAAATATAACTTGCTACATAGAGCAGAACTTCTCATTACCTCATTTTTATTATTAAGCATCTCATTAAAATATTGGTCCATGCCAACAAATATCATACACTTTCTAGCCCTCGTCATAGCTGTATATAGTATTTTTCTATTTAATAATTGATACGGAGCTCTTGCCATCGGCATAACAACCACATCATACTCAGAACCTTGAGATTTATGAACTGTTATAGCATAGGCAAGTGACAAATCAATTAAGTCCTTCGCAATATAATATGCCTCTCTGTCGTCAAACCGGATGACCATATTCCTATTATCTTCATCAATTTCAACTATCTTTCCTATATCACCATTAAAAACACCAAAACCTCTGTCAATTACTTTCCCATCATTATTTATCACATCATAAGGAAGGTTATAATTATTTGCAGTCTGCATAACCTTATCGCCAAGTCTAAAAATAGTATTTCCAACCTGTAGTTCACTCTTATCAAAACTTTCAGGATTTAGGACTTGCTGAAGTGATTCATTAAGTGACTCCGTCCCACAATTTCCTTTCTTAGAAGGACATATAACCTGTATTTGATCCAAAGTACAATTAAAGTGTCTTGGTAAATTATCTTTTACTAAAGTCTTAATTGCATCTTTTATTGCCACCTCAGTACTTTTATGTGTAAATATTAAATCTTCGGATCCTTTTATAAACTCTACATCTTCTCCTTCATTTACATGGTGGGCATTTATAACTATGCTGCTCGCTTCATCCTGTCTATAAATTTTAGTGAGTTTCTTAACTTCAAAATAATTTGAATCAATCATATCTTTCAAAACTTGACCAGCTCCGACTGATGGCAATTGATCCACATCTCCAACCAATATAATCTTACTAAGAGCTGGTACTGCCTTTATAAGTGCTAACATCAAATACTCATCCACCATACTCATCTCATCTACAATTAAGACATCTATATCAAGTTTATTGTCTTCATTTTTAGAAAAATAACTTCTTTTACCATCATTATCTCCGATGCATTCAAGCAATCTATGAATGGTTTTTGCTTCATACCCTGTCACTTCCGTAATTCTCTTTGCTGCTCTACCAGTAGGTGCACAAAGTGCTAACTTAAATCCAGAGTCCATTGCCTCATGTATAAATTTATTAATATTATATGTCTTTCCTGTTCCTGGTCCACCAGTAACTATAAGTATATTATTTCTATACTCGTATAGGTATTCAGATAATTTTTTCTCTATATTATATGCTGACTTTAAAAATACAATGCTATTATTATCAAATGCATCTTGTTTAATTTTCAAATCAATTTCAAGATTATAAAGTACGTCATCAAAATTATATTCGGCATCAAGTTTTAGTAACTCTACAGCTTTACTTATTAAAGTATTTTTTTCAATATATACATTTCCTACCGCATATTCATTTTCAAGTATGTATAGAAGCCCAGCCATAATTCTCTTATCACTATTCTCACTATAACCATTAATCTTTGCAATCTTATCGCATATATTAAACCCAATTCCTTCTATATCCATTGACAGTTTATATGGATTTTCATTTATCACAGCTAAAGTTTTTCCGCCATATTGTTCAAGGATCTTCTTTATTGTTTGAGCACCAAGCTCATATTTTTCAAGTGCAAGTATAATCTCTATCTCATTACTTCTTTCAATTAGCCTATCCCTAAGTGCAGTTATCTTTTGTTCATTAAGCCCTTTTATACCAGCCAAATTCTCAGGATGATTTTTTATAATATCTAAACTTTCAGCACCAAAATTCATTATAATTCTATTTATTGTAGCATCCCCTATTCCTTTGACAGATAAAGAAATCAGAAACTTAAATATTGCTTCCTCATCTTTATTAGGAATCACTATTCTATATGACAATATTTTATACTGAAGTCCAAATATCGGATGTTCAGTCTCTTCTACTTCTGCCTCAATATCTTCTCCGGTATTTATTTTAGTAATATTTCCAACTAAAGTAAAAACGGCTTTGCCAGATTTAACAAGCAAAACCGTATAACCATTTGATTCATTTCTAAATCTTATATTTTCAATACTACCTTGTAATTTCATTAATCATTTTCTTCTTGTCGATCAAACATCATGATTTTCTTTTGTATTCCTAGAATTACCGCTCTCATAGGGTCATCAACTCTTAGACATTCTACTCCAATTTCTTCTTTTATAGCAGTGTCAAGTCCATAAAGTTGTGATCCACCTCCAGTCAGATAAATTCCTTTATCGAATATATCAGCTGCAAGCTCTGGTGGAGTCAATTCAAATACTTTTTTAATACCCCTTAAAATTTCATCTACAGGTTCTTTTAATACAAAGTATATATCATCATCACCTATAAGTTTTTCACCTGGATAACCATTTTGTGTGCTTCTACCTTTAACTGGCATAGTAATTGGTTTATCATTATCCCTTAGAGGTATTGCTCTTCCAAGTTTAATCTTGATTTGTTCTGCAGTTCTATCGCCTACAAGCAAGTGATGTTGATTTTTAAGATACTCAATTATAGCTTGATCAAAATCATCTCCGGCAACTTTTATAGAATTTGCACATACAATTCCGCCAAGTGCTATAACAGCTATATCTGTAGTTCCGCCACCGATGTCTACTATCATACTTCCTTCTGGTCTCTCTATATCAATATCAGCTCCAAGTGCAGCTGCTAACGGTTCCTCGATAACTACAACAGATCTAGCACCAGCAGAAAATGCAGCATCTTCTACGGCTTTCTTCTCTATCTCAGTACACATAGCAGGAACACATATTACAATTCTTGGTTTTCTGAGTGTTACTTTACCAACTGCCTCTTGCATAAAATGCTTAAGCATTCTTTCAGTAATAGTGATATTAGAAATAACACCATGCTTAAGTGGTCTAATTGCTTTTATATTATCAGGAGTTCTACCAATCATCTTCCTTGCTTCTTCACCAAAAGCAATCGGCATATTGTCGACCGTATTTATAGCCACTACTGATGGCTCACGGGCAATTATCCCTTTGCCTTTGACATACACGAGAACTGTAGATGTTCCTAAATCTATTCCTATATCATTACTACTAAACAACATACCTTACCTATGCAAGCTCCTTTTTAAGTGCACTTTCTAATATCTTAAACTTATTGTCTGCCAATTCTTCTGACTTATCAATTACATCAAAGTAAATCTTGATCTTTGGTTCAGTTCCAGATGGTCTTACTGTAACAGTACTATTATCATCTAAGAAAAACTTTACAGTATTTGTACTTGGGAAATTAAATTTTGATTTTTTCATTGTCTTAAACTCAAGTACATCGTTCGTCTTGTAATCAAGCATCTTTACCACATTAATATCTGTTAATTTCTTAAATGGAGAGTTTCTCAATTTCTCCATTATAGAATTCATCTTATCTTTTCCAGAAAGTCCCTCATAGATCACAGAGAAAGCATAACACTTATGAACTCCATAGTGATCATAAAGCATATGAAGTAAATCATAGAGATTATATCCTATTCTCTTAAGAGCAAGTGCCATCTCAAGTACAAACAATGTAGTGCCTATAGCATCCTTATCTCTTACATAATTTGAAAGAGCGCATCCATATGACTCCTCGCATGAGAATATAAGTTTCTTTGAGCTCTCATTCACATATCTCATTATCCACTTAAAGCCTGTTGGAGTTTCACCAAGTTCTACATTGTATCTCTTCGCGATTGCATCAAGTAATCTTGTAGTTACAAATGATTTAACTGCCAAACACCTCTTCATGTCATATTGTTTATTTCTAAAATATGCTACATATTCAAATATACAAGATGATAATTCATTTCCTGTAAGTGGTACATATTTTCCTTTAGCAACTTTTACATACACGCCCATTCTATCTGCATCTGGGTCACTCGCTACGCAGATATCTGCGTCTTTTTCTTTTGCAAGTTTTATAGCAAGTTCAAATGCTGCTGCTGTCTCAGGATTTGGATATGGTATAGTTTTAAAATCTCCGCACTCATCATTTTGAGATTTAACTACATGCACATTTGTAAATCCAGCTTGCTTAAATCCTTCCTTTAAGAAAGTATATCCTGTGCCATGAAGTGGTGTATATACGACTGACAACTCTTTTCCATGTTTCTTGCAGAAATCTCTATGAAGCATGCAGTCAAGTGCGCCTTTTAAGAATGCATCCTCGACTGATTTTGGTATTATGCTTATAAGTTTTGTATTTGGATGAACATTCTTTGGATCAACAAATATTTCATCATCAGTAATTTCATTTACAAGTTTTATAATTACTTGATCATCAGGTGGCGACATCTGTGCACCATCTTTAAGATATATTTTATATCCATTATCTTCTTTTCTATTGTGAGAAGCAGTAATATTTATTCCCGCAAATGCTTTCATATAAAGTACAGCAAAAGATAAAAATGGAGTAGGTCGTAGAGCTTTTGATATATAAACTTTTATTCCAAACTCAGTCAAAACTTTTGCTACATAATTAGCATATTCTTTAGAATTATTTCTACAGTCAAATGTTATTACAACGCCTTTCTTTTCTGCCTTATTCATGACAATATACTTTGCAAGACCAAGAGTGGTTCTTCTAATAGTAAGATAGTTCATCCTATTTGGTCCCACTCCCATAGTTCCCCTCATTCCTGCAGTTCCGAACTCAACAAAGCAAGAGAACTGGTTCTTGATAGCCTCTTCATCATTCTCAATCTTAACTAATTCATCCTTTAAAGTTTTGTCTAAAAAGCTTAAAGATTTCCATTTTTTATACTCTTCTCTATAATTCATATACTTCTCCTTTATATGTATTATATGCTTTTTTTGCTACTTCTTGCAATAGTTTTTTATCATTATACCCCCTATTTTTGTGTACAATTTTAAGTAATTCACTTAATGCAAGCCCAATTTCTTGGCCCTTAAAGCCTATATTTATCATATCATTACCATCTACTTTTAGATCACTTATAAATACAGGGCAATGGCTACTCTTTAACTCAACTACATACTCCTTGATAATATCATGTAATGCTTTATTATTGTCATTAATATCCAATAATTTTATAAAATCATAAGTCAAATCATAACCTAAAAAATTGACAAGTTCTTTTATATAAATATTAGCTTGCTCATACTTTTTATTCTTGTAGTTCTCATATATTAAATTATAACATTTTTTAGATTCTATAAGATACATCGTCTTTAAAATGTTGTTATTGTCAAGTCTCAAATTTCTAAGAATCTTATTTACCATATTGACATCAGTATGATATAAAAAGCAAGCATAGGCAAGATAAATAGGTAAGTTATTTCCAATCCTTCCTACTTTTATATTTTCTAATCCTTCACATAAATACTTAGCAATTCCTAATTCAAAAATTTTATTTACAAGTTCTGGATAGGCGCTAGTTATAGTTTTTGTCAATTCTACTTGAATTCTCTCTTTGCTTACATATAAAAGATTCATCGCAAGTTTTGGTATAGCCTTCTCAGTTTCTTCTTCAATAGAAAAGCCAAGCTTTGCCGCAAATCTCACAGCTCTTAATAGTCTAAGCGCATCTTCTGTAAATCTCTCTATAGGATTGCCAACTGCTCTTATAATTTTTTTATCTAAATCAACTATGCCACCAAACTCATCAACCAAGCCTTTTTTATTATTATACGCCATAGCATTTATAGTGAAGTCTCTTCTCAATAAATCTTCTTTCAAGTTGTCTACAAAAACAACATTTTTAGGATGTCTTGCATCATCATATTCACCATCGATTCTATAAGTTGTGACTTCATAAGTGTATGGTTTGTCACCTTCATAAAAAAGCACAGTTACTGTTCCGTGTTTAATTCCAGTATCAATTGTTCTTCTAAAAAGTTTTTTTACAGTTTGTGGGTCAGCATTTGTCGTTATATCATAATCACTTGGAGACTTCCCAAGAAGTGCATCTCTTACGCAGCCTCCAACAATATATGCTTCATACCCATTATTTTCTAAAGTCTCAATAATTTCTTTTGGATACTTTGGAATATCTATTTTAATTTCATTTAATTTTAGCATTTATTTATTATATCATATTCTAATAATAAAAACGACACTTTTGTCTTTCAATAAAAGGGGCGGATGGTATCCGCCCAAAACTAATATGATTTGCCCCAGATAACTTCGTATTTCGCAGGTTTGCCGCATACTACACATTTATCTGAAAGTTGCTCCTGCTCCATCGGTATGCATCTTGATGAAATTCCGGTCTCATCCTTAAGTTCTATCTCGCACTCTTCGCATCCACAGTGCATTGCCTTTATGAATCCCTTCTTGTTATTCATTTTGCTAATCAACTCTTCTTTTGTAAGTGCTACATCTATATGGTCATCAAGGAACTTCTTCGCAACTTCGAACATATTCTTTTGAATCAACTCAAGTAACTCTTTTATTTTTGAGTCTAATTCATTTAATTTAACTTCAACCTTCTCTCCAGTATCTCTTCTTACAAGCACACATGCACCTTTCTCTATATCTTTTGGTCCTATCTCAAGTCTAAGAGGTATTCCCTTCATCTCACAATCAGAAAATTTATATCCTGGAGTCTTGTCAGATAAATCTATGTCTGTTCTAATTCCTGCTTTCTTTAGTGATTCATATATTTCATTTGCCTTATCAACATTATTCTTGTCTGTCATTCTTATAGGCACTACTCTTACTTGGATAGGAGCAAGATGTGGAGGAAGTTTAAGACCATTATCATCACCATGTACCATTATAAGAGCTCCTATAATTCTTGAAGAAATTGCCCAAGATGTCTCAGTAGCATAAGTAAGTTTATTATTCTTATCAAGATATTTTATATCAAATGCTTTTGCAAAATTATCTCCAAAGTAATGAGATGTACCTGACTGAAGTGCCTTACCATCTTTCATGATTGACTCTACAGTATAGGTTGCCTGAGCACCTGCAAATTTTTCTTTCTCAGTCTTCTTTCCTTTAAGCACTGGGATTGCAGCATCATTTTGTATAAAGTCTTCATACATATATAATATATCAAGTGTAAACTTCAAAGACTCTTCTGGAGTTGCATGTAAAGTGTGACCTTCATGCCAGAAAAACTCACGAGTTCTTAAAAATGGTCTTGTTTCCTTTTCCCAACGAACAACCGAGCCCCATTGGCAGAGAAGCTGTGGAAGATCCCTATAAGAGTGAACAACATCATGCCAATAATCGCAGAACACAGTTTCTGAAGTTGGACGAACTGCAAGTCTATCTTCCAATATATCATCACCACCGCATGCTACCCAAGCACATTCTGGTGCAAATCCTTCAACGTGCTCTTTTTCTTTCAATAACAAATGCTCTGGTATAAGAACAGGCATCGCAACATTTGTTACCCCCATCTTCTTAAGTCTTGCATCTACATTATTCATTACATTTTCCCATAGTGCCCAACCATACGGTCTAATTACTACGAAACCTTTTACACCGCTATAGATACAAAGTTCTGACTTAAGACACACATCAGTGTACCATTGTGCGAAATCTTTCTCCTGAGATGTTATTTGTTCTACTTGTTTTTTTGCTTCTGACATATTGACTCCTAATTATGATATTGTTATATCTCCAAGTGCTGCATAGTAATATGCATTTGTTGCGTTAATCAAATTATATTTTGCAACTTTAACTTGAAGTTTATTTGATAAATTTTGTAATTCAAGACCTTTATACTCTAGTTCACTAACCAAGTTACTATCAAACTTTCTCTTATTTGCTGCATCATTTATTTCACAAATTTCTTTTAAGTACAAACTTGAATCGTATGATAGTTTCTTCGACAGCAAATCATTATACATGTTTTCAAATTCGGCAATAATTACATTTGAAGTATATTCTTGTCTCTTATGAAACAACTCTTCTCCAGTACTTTGTGGTAATCTTTTATCTCTATCACTGATTTTTATAGCATTGTATGTAGAATTACTAGTATAAGCCCTTGTCTTATCGTCTTCAAAATTTATACTAGATATATAACTTAAGTCTACTTCTGGTTCAACAAACACTAGCTTATCTATATCACTAACTTTATATCCAAGATTTATAGCTACCTGCTCTTTTACATTTTTAAGTGTTGTTTCCGTAGCTTTAAATGAATTCTTAGCATTTTCATATTGATCCATGCTTGTTGATACATCTATTGCCGTCGCCAAACCCAATTCATAGTTCTTTTTCTTTAGCAAATACATATCATAATACAAATTTGTCTGTTTTTCAAGTATTTCAGCGTATTCTGATAATTGCAAATAAGTAAGTACAACCGATTTAATTGCCTTTGTGACAGATCTTCTTGCAAATGCAACTTTATTGTTATTATCAATGTTACCTATATTATATAAAACATTGTTTAATCCAAGCATTCTTTTTGTACTATTTATAGAAGAATTTGTAGTATTATAAGTTATTTTTGTAGTAGAATACATATTCTTATATGCATTTATTTGAGCAGTAAGAGTATCATATTTCTTTTTATAATCAGGATCAGTCTTGTCTAAAATGTTTCTTTGGTATGTTAAACTTTTGATTGTGTCATTGAAGGTAGTCATCAAATCATAAATCTCTTCTGTATACTGCCTATAATCATATAATAAAGTATCATTACCACCTCTAGCATAAAATGACATCCAATATGAACTTTCTGCGCCAGCCTTAATATTGGTATATGTTGGAGAAAAATACTTTATCCTTGATTCTATTGTATTTAAATCAACAATAAAATTATCTACACTGTCATACTCTTCTTTATTTATCCCTGGCTTAACCGGATTAAGCGGATTATATTCTTCATATGGATCTTTATGTATAATAGTAGCTTCGGATATATTATTTTTTTCTTCAGCAACTGGTGCATCTACTTCTCCCTCAAACGGATCAGGTTTTCTCGCATACAAAATACTTCCTAATGACAAAGTCATTGTAAGAGAGAGAACTATTATTTTTCTTAATACTTTATAATTCATAAATTAGCAACTAGCAAACCCCAATACCGAATATTTATAATTTTCAACTGCTATCTTTAAATCATACTTAGCACTCTGAAGATTATTTCTTGCAATAGTTACATTGTGTTCTGCTGTCAATAATTCCTTTTCACTAATATTGCCATGCTCGTATTCATTATTTGCCTTAGTTAAATTATCCTTTGCAAGATTTAGCGCAATTTCTCTATTGTAATTTGTATCTACAGCATCTAAAATATTTCTATATTTATTTTCTAAGTCATTATAAATTTTCTCAGGTGCTGATTCATATAAAATCTTAAACTCATTCTTAACTTCTTCAGTCCTAGCATTTTCTATCTTTCTTCTATAAATTTCTTGCTGGATATTATGAGCAAGTGCCATTTGGTAATCATTGTTTAGGTTGATAGTATCAATATTTAAATCTACACTTAAATCTATAGGAGTAATATATATATCATCACTTGAAGTTTTACCGCAATTTAGTAATAGCTTTCTCCTATAAGTTTTCTGTGCTGATTCTGCAGATATAAGTGCTGATTCTGCATCTACAACTGCTTTTTTTGCTGTAAGTAAGTCAACCTGTGTACCACTACCATATTTAAGTGCATTCTCTGCTTTTTCTTTTCCTCTCCTAGCTTCTTTTATATTATCTTCAGCATTTAGTAATTCAAAAGCGCTCTTTTGATAGTTTATATCTAAAATCTTTGTAGATAGTACTAATTGCATCTCGGCAAGGTAGTTTGCTAAGAAATCAGTATATGAATCACTTGCATTTTTATCTGCCTGAATTTGCATGGCTCTACCTTGAGCCATCATCATACCTTCTTGCAACTCAGAATCCTGCGAACCTGCAGCATCATATAATCTATCTGCAGCATCCTGATACTCTTCAAATACATCCTGTGAAGATTTATTATTTCTCCACGAATTCCAATTATTAAGTATCTCTGGATTATATAAGTGAATCATATCTTCTATATCATTATAGTTCACAATTTTGCCTTTTAACTCATCTTTTCGCTCTGCCGAATACATCTTATTGATGTGAGATTGAGGTGTCAATTCATTAAAATACTCTATAATTCCCAACTCAGCAAATGAACTAAAAGATAGCAATATTGAAAATATTATTGATATAAACTTTATAAATTTACTTTTTCTCATTTTTCCTTCTCTCAGCATTTCTTAATTCCCTTTCTCTGTCTTCATCATCAACCTGGATTATAGCATCATTTGAAATAGGTCTAAGTCTCTCAAGTGGTGTGCCACCTCTTCTACTAAATATATAATAGTAAACCGGCAAAATGAAAAATGCCATAAGTGTTGACGATATAAGTCCACCTATATCTACTACTGCTAAACCTTGCAAAACCTCACCGTTTTCACCATAGGCAACAGACATAGGAATCATAGAAACTATAGTAGTTAATGTAGTCATTAGTATAGGTCTAAGTCTTATCGCTCCAGACTCTACTAGAGCCCAATTGAGGTCCTTGCCGTCATCCAAAAACTGATTTACAGTATCTATATAAAGTATACCATTATTAACGGCAGTTCCTATGAGCATAAGCATACCAAGTAATACAACCATTGATAATTTTAAATTGACTAGCCAAAGTGCTATGATAGCTCCACTTGCAGAGAAAAGTACTGTCCCCATAACCATAAGTGAATATCTAACCGATTCAAACTGCGATGCCATAACTACAAATACCAAAAATGCTGCAATCGCTACTGCTATTCCAAGCGCAGAGAACTCTTCGACAAGCATATCATCAACTACACTTGATGCTTTCTCTACATACCTTGAATATATAGGTTCAACAATTGTCTTTTGAATTTCTTCTTTAGTCTTTTCAGTAGCATTTTCATTAAAATATGTAGTTATCGTAGTTTTATATTTCTTATCATACTTTGGTATAGCACTTGGGTTGTCTTCATAATAAATCTTAGCTATGTCCTTAACCGTTGTTTCTACACCATTAGTACTTTTTAAAGCCATATTTGAAACTTTTTCTATCGTATCATACTCATTGTCTGCATACTCAAGATATATGTTTTGTGTCTCACCATCAATAGTCTTCTCCATAACTTTTATACCTGATAATGTATTGTACAAAAGTCCACCTACCGCCATAGGTGTAAAACCTTCTGATGCAGCAAGTATTGGATCAATCTCTATCTTGATTCTTGGAGCAGCATTATCAAGCGATGTAGTTATATTTCCACAATCTTTTCTCTGCTCAAGTAATTTTATCACTCTATCATTTGCCTCTTTTAAATATTTATACTCATTAGATTGTAAGTAAATATCAAATTTATCATCGTTTGGCATAGCAAACATGCTAACAGCAGATGTCGAATATGAACTGAGAGACACTGTACAACTAGTAACTTCTGACAACTCATGTTTCCATTTTCTTATTATGTTATCTGTAGTATCTCTTTCTTTTTTATTTTTCAAATATACAACCAATGCCTGTCCACCAGAACTTCCAGTCATAGACATACTACTAGCACTATTTGAAAGTATATAGTGATCTGTCTCTGGTTGTTTTCTCACGAATTCTTCAAACTCTTTATATATTTCATCTCTTGCTTCAAAAGTTAGTCCAGGCTTTGTAACTATATCAAATTTAACCATTCCATTATCTGTAGTAGCAACCAGTTCTCTTTCAAATGTTCCGATAAGTGTAAATGACGCAACAAGCACTACTGAGCTTATGATAGCTACAATCCACTTATGTTTTAAAAGTTTAGGCAAATCTCTTCTATATAAAGCTTGCAAATGTCTTACAAGTCCACCAGCTGGTGAAGATTCTTTCTCTTTAGGTTTTAACAATACATATGTAAGTGGAACTACTGATATAGCAGAAACATATGAAGCTAACATACAAAATACTATAGTAAATCCAAGTGGCTTAAAAAATTGTCCTGACATACCAGATAAGAATCCAAGTGGTGCAAAAACAACTACAGTCGTAAGAGTAGATCCAAATACAGATGATCCAATAGTCTTACTTGCTTTAAGGGCAGCAAGACAATAATATGACACTTCTTTTTTACCTGGATACTCATCACTTGCTCTAAAACACGCTTCAAGAACAACGATAGAGTTATCAACCATCATTCCTACTCCAAGAACAAGTGCAGATAGTGTAATTATATTGAGAGTATAACCATTTAAATACATCAGCACAAATGCAGTAAGAATTGAGAATGGTATAGATGTACCTACAATAAATGATGCTTTAAAATCACCTAAGAATAAGAAAATTATAAGCATAGATAAAACTATGGCTATAATCATTGTCTCAAAAACGTTGCTTATTGAGTTATTTACATTGTTGGCACTATCTTCAACTATAACTGCCTCAAGATTTGGGTCAGCATCACTCAATTTTTTAAGAGCTCTCTTTACAGATTTTGACAAAGACACAGTACTTGCTGATTGAGTCTTTGTGATAGAGACAACTATACAATCATCACTATCATATCTACCGACCTGCGTCTGTTCCTTTTTTGTTTGATAGATATCAGCTATATCTTCAAGATAAAGTGTTCTCTTGTTTCCTGTTATAATTGGAATGGATTTAAGAGACTCTACTGTATCATAATTAACTCCGCTAGACATTGATAATTCTCTCTTGCCAACTTTTACGTCGCCACCAGGAAGTGAAAAATCAGCGTTAGAAATTATTTGATTGAGCGTAGACATTGAGAGATTATACCTTGTCATCATCTCCGGCTTTAATTCGATTTTTACATAATTTTCTCTTCCACCAGCTATATCGACTGTAGAAACTTCACTAATCTTTTCTAATTCTTTAACCATAGTCTCAGACACATAATTGTATATATCTGTAGTAGATTTATTACGAACTGAAATCTTTATTGAAGGCATAGAATTTATGTCCATCTCATATATTGTAGGTTCTTGCACGTCGTCAGGGAAATCAGCTTTCACTTGGTCAACTGCTTTTTTAAGATCAGTATATGCCTGATTCATATTTTGACCATAATTATATTGTACGGCAAGTATTGATACATTTTCACGAGATGCTCCCTGAAGATGCTTCACACCTTGTAAATTATAAAGTTCATCTTCAAGTTTCTTAGTAATATTGGTATCTATATCTTCTGGCTGTGCACCTGGATAAACTGTAACTACTGCATACATAGGCATAGATATAGAGGGCATGAGTTCATACTGAAAACTAATTATAGATATAAATCCAAAGAAAACTATAGAGAGCATTATGAGAAATGCTGTTACAGGTTTTCTTAAGACAAATTTGGAAAACTGATAACTCATTACTTAACCTCCGTTATCTTCACAGAGCTTGTATCAATATTCTTATCTGCAAATGAAGGTTGTAACTTATAATATTCAAATGTAATTTCTTTTACTTCACTCTTTGTAGCGAGCTCAACCTTATCAGCTTCACTCTTTGTGGCAGTTTCATCTTTTTTTACAATTTCACCAGTTTCAATTTTACCGATTAATTCACTTAATTTAATTCCATCATTTTCACTTACTTCACTCTCGTCTACGATGTCTGTAGGCTCTTCTACTTTAACTATAGACTTGCTTGCAATCTTGTTTGTTACTTTAACTTTTTCCTCAATTTTCTCTCTTGAAACTGACTCTATATAAACCTCATCTTCAACTTTTTCATCTCTTACAACATTTACAGTTGCACCTTCAGCTAAATCATTGTTCCAAGTAGATACGATTTTGAGACTTCTATCTAAGTTGGTCAATACCTCTGTATAGTCCTTATTTTCAATACCAACTTCTATGTATTTCTTGCTAACTAGACCTTCATCATTAACCACAAAAACATATGGCATACTTGCTTCATAATATATGATTTCATTTGGCAATAAATTAACATTTTTCTTAGTAATATATGGGAATGTTACTTTTGCCATAACGCCAGATGCAAATGAATTCTCAGAAGTAATAACTGCTTTTACGTTAAATAAACCATTTTGAGAATTTATCAAATTAGAAATATTTGATATATAGCCATTATATGTTTTCCCTGATTTTTCAATAGTCACAGGGTCATTTATCTTTATTCCATCAAGTATTCTTTCAGTAACTCCAAAATTTATTTCCTTTGCTCCCTCTGAAGTTATATAACAAAGCACTGTGCCCTGATTAATTGCAGTATTAATAGTCATATTTGTATTCTCTACAACCCCGTCGTCAACTGCAACTGGAATCGAATATTCCATCTTTGTGTCATAAGCAAGTTTATATCCCTCATACTGAGCCTTTACTGACTCAAAGTTCTGAAGTGATATATCTCCTGCTTGATATAACTTTTGCATTCTTTCATAACTACTTCTAGCAGTATCATATTGTATAAATGCTGCCTCTATCTCTTTAGAAGCATCTATCTCACATATTGGATCACCTTTTTTCACATAGTCACCATTCTTTACATATATATTTTTTATATCGCCGCCAACTTTAGCTACAACATAATATGTATCTGTTGGTAAAATGTTGCCCATAACTGACACATCTTTTGATATACTTCCTTTTCTAATATGCGTAACATTTACAGCTGGCACAGCATTAAAATCAACCTCTTTTTTAAACGTCAACCTCTTAAACACCAAAAAAGCTGCTGCCAATATGACAATTAGAATTATCACACCATATACAATTTTTCCTCCGGCATTCTTAACCGATTTTTTTGCTACATCATTAGCATCATTTTGCATTTGTTCACTCATTATAACTCCCTCTCTATTATAATTATTAATTTATACTATTGTTAATCAAGTCAAGTTTATAATTAAAATCATCATACTTATCAAAATATGCTGACTTAAACACAATATTATTAAAAACAGCAGTTAAAACTATCATAATCAACATGTCTAGCACATTGGCCATCTTCTTATATGTGTTTAGTTTTTTCTTTCCTTCAATAGTATTACTTACAAGCCACTCTATAATATTATCAATATCTTTTTCAAATTTGTCCGAATGAATAGATTGTATAACAAATTCAATGAAAAATTTAAGATTTTTCATTATCAAAACATTTATCTCATTTTTAAAAATATCATTAATCTCTCCATATATTTTGCGAGTTCCTTCAATTAAACTATGATTTGAATTAATTACAGCAACAGTATAAAGTTCTAAATATTCTCTTATCCTACTCTCAATATATGTTCCAACCGCATCTGACTTATCATTAAAATAGTTATAGAAACTTCCTCTTGATATATCTGCTGCCACAACTATGTCATTTACTGATAAATCATCATAATTTCTACTTTTCAAGCAAAGCGAAATTGCTTCTAACACATTCTTTTTTTTCTTTTCTTTAAGATTGTAAAATGCGCTTAGTGCCATATTCCTCCTAAATGACATAATGTCATTTTTAAACAATGTGTCAAATATACCACTTTTGCAAACTTCTGTCAATATAATTTATTAATTAAGTTATATTAAAAAAATGCTGAAAAATCAGCATTTTTATAGAGGTCTGGTTAAAAATACAAAGGCATCCCCATGTTCTTTCTTAATTTGGTTTTTACAATTTAATGCTTTTAAGTAAGAATTAAAGATGCCAAAAACGGTAGGTCCACTTCCCGACATAAGTGATGCCAGGGCTCCTAACTTTAACATTTTCTCTTTAAAGAGCGACACGTCAGAAAACATTGATTCAGTAACAATCTCAAGATTATTAAATAGGTTATTACACAGTAACTTTAGGTCTTTTTTCTTTATAGCGTCTACACAATTATTAAATGCAATATCTTCTAACTGTCTTCTTGCTTCAAGTATATCAAAACTATCAAATTTCAAGAAAATTTCTTTCGTTGATACCCTAACATTTGGCGTAGCAAGCAAGACATAATAATTACTAAAAGGACTGATCTCAGTAACAATCTCTCCCCTTCCCTTGCAAATGCATTCTTTTTTATAAATAAAAAAGGGAATATCAGATCCAAACATAGATGCAATCTCAGATAATTCATCTACGCTTAAATTCAATTTATAATGTCTATTCAAAAATAATAGCATGCTAGCTGCATCGCTCGATCCACCGCCAAGTCCACCACTAGTCGGAATCATTTTTTTAAGATTAATTGATATCCTATCGCTTATATTATATCTATCATATATGTACTTCACAACTTTGTAAATAAGATTTTTACTATCGGTTGGCAAATAATTATAATTACACTTTAAATCTATTTGATCATTTGAACCACTACAAAATTTATTATCTTTAAAAATATCACATTCTATTGTATCAAAAAGCGAGATGGCCTGCATAATCATTGTCAAATCATGGTAACCATCTTCTCTTTTCTTATTTACCTTAAGGCATAAATTAATTTTTGCTGGAGCTTTGATTATTTTTTTCATAATCTTTACTATTTCATTTGAAAGTCAAAATAAAATACCATCCCTCCAATATTATCTATTGTAAGATTTTTGCAACCACAAGTTGTGTTATGCTGTTCTGCAATTGCCTTTACTATGCTAAGGCCTAGCCCTGTACCTCCATAACTTCTGGTATGAGCTTTATCGACCTTGTAAAATTTTTCCCAGATCTTAGCCATTTCTTCATCAGACAACTGAACGCCTGAATTAAACACATTGAGTCTAATGTAACTACTCTCAAGCTCTTCTGTGTATACTTTAATAATTTTATTATCATCAATATGGTTAATAGCATTAGACATATAATTCTTAATTACTTCTTCAACTTTGTATCCATCAGCCCATATGTAATTCATATTAGACATATTAACACTAATATTTATATTTTTTTCTTTAAGTTTCAAATCAAAGCTTTGAACAACCCCCTCAGTAATTTCTTTTAAATTAATCCTTGAAATATCTAATTCTTGCATTCCTCTTTCAAGTGCTGAAAGATCAAGTAACTGTCTAACCATTATATTCATTTTCTCAGCTTCATCTTTGATTACGCTTACATAGTAATCCCTCTTTTCCTTACTATCAGCTATACCTTCTGTCTCTAGTCCTTCAGCATAACCCTCTATCAAAGCTATTGGAGTCTTAAGTTCATGTGATACATTCGTCACAAATTCCTGCCTCATAATGTCAAGCTGCTCTTTCTTTTCCAAATCTGCTTTTAATTGAATATTGGCACTTTTAAGTTCTTTAATAGCCTTTTCAAGTTTAAAGCTAAGTTCATTCATTGAGTTACCAAGAATTCCTATTTCATCCTGTGAATTTCCATCATACTTATTCTCAAACTCCAGTCTACTCATTTTTTTACTGATTTCAGATAATTGCAGCAATGGTTTAGTTAAATTATCCGAGATAATAAATATCGCTACAGAACCAATAATTATAATTACTATTGACACCATGATTAATACTCTATTAAATAAATCAATAGACTCTTTTATAGACCCAACAGGAATAGTTAGGAAAAATGCTGTCTCATTGTCACTCAAAAACCCAAAACATTCTAAGTCAGAATCTCGTCTTGGAAACGGCACTCTATTTTGCTTTTTTTCATTAGTATCAGAACCTGGTCCACTGCTTTCATAGAATTCGTCAGGTCCATTATCTGATGTCCCAGACGGCCTTTTTAAAGTAAAATTATTATTATTTATTGCAATTGTATAACGATTATTTTTTTCGAGAATTTGCAAATTTTCACTATTTGCCATATCCCTATAAATATAGTCCTTCATCTTTTTTTCAAACATAGAGTTATTTTGAAATAATGAATAAATCTTATTATTTGAATCCATCAAAATTGTACTAACGCCATATATCTCTTGTAACTCTCTTAAAAATCTTGATAAGTTACTTTCATTATTTTCTCCAGCAGAACTTTTCTTTTTCTTAAACAAATCAGATAGGTCGTAACCCATATCATATGCTTCGGTAATACCATTTTCCAATGCATAGTATGCTTTTTTTATAATGCTTTTCTTCTCGTTTACATATAGTTTTTCCAAAAATAAAGTATTAAAAAGCAATATGCTGCCTATACAGCATATTATTACAATTATAAATACTATTGTAATTCTCCACTTTATACTTTTTTTCATTATCATTTCTTTTTCTTTGCCACTTTCTTTTCTTCTTCACATTCAAATTTATATCCAAAGCCCCAAAGAGTTTTTATATAGTCACCCTTCTTGCCAAGTTTTGCTCTAACTTTCTTAATATGTGTGTCTACAGTTCTAGCATCGCCATAATAGTCAAAATTCCACACTGCATTTAATATCTTTTCTCTTGTAAGTGCTATACCCTTATTCTCTATCAAATAGTCAATAAGTTCAAATTCTTTAAACGAAAAGTCTACAGGTTTCTCATCAACAAATACTTGATGAGCAGTTTTATCAATTCTAATTCCACCAACTTCTACATTTAAGCTACTCGTATCATTTCTTTTTAAAATTGCATTTATTCTTGCTACCAGCACCTTAGGTGAAAAAGGTTTTTGCACATAATCATCAGCACCAGAAATAAATCCTTTAATCTGATCATTTTCTTCGCCTTTTGCAGTTAAAAATATTACTGGAACCTTAGAATCTTTTCGTATCGCTTTAAGTACCTCGTATCCATCAAGTTTTGGCATCATGACATCAAGTATTATTAGGCTTATACCCTTTGTTGAATAAAAAACCCTAAGTGCATCCTCACCATCAACTGCTTCAACTACATCAAAATTATTAGTAGTTAAAAAATCCCCAATTAATTTGCGCATTCGCGTTTCATCATCAACAACTAAAATTTTATCCTTTTTATTCATTTTAACCTCCAATTGCTTCTAAAATAAATCTTGACGGTTTAAAATCTTTTCCAAATCTCCTAGTCGTAAATAATATATGTAAACTATCTTTTGCTCTTGTCATAGCCACATAAAACAGTCTTCTCTCAATTTCCAAATCATTTTCTCTTATACTCTTCTTATGTGGTATTAACCCATCATTTGCATCTATAATAAATACTGTTTTAAACTCAAGTCCTTTGCTTAGATGAAATGTCATCAAATTTATTGCATTTGAGTTAGATACGCTGTTATAATCGTCAATTGTATTGATTTTCTCTTCACCCTTAACTATATAAGGCATGTTATTTTTACTCAGGTCCATTTTTATTGAATTTGATAACAAATTTGTCCTATATAATATTGCAATATCCGAAAACTTATATCCATCCCTTAGATATTTTTTTATGCTTTCAATTAAATACTTATTCTCATCAGCAGAATCAACAAATGCCTTTATCTCCAGTTTACCAAGTTCTGGTCTATTTGATACAAGGTTTTTTGAAAACCTGTCTAAATTATGATCTATAACGAGTTTTGAAAATTTAACAATCTGCCTTGCACATCTATAGTTCTCATTCAATAGTATTACTTTTGCTCTTTTAAAATCTCTTAAAAAATCATTAATTACCCTTGGATACGATCCTCTAAACTTATATATGCTTTGGTCGTCATCACCTACCACAAAAATGTTTTTACTCTTGCATATTAATTTAACTATATCATATTGTAATTTATTAATATCCTGAAATTCATCAACCAATATATACTTATACTTTTTCTGATAATACGTAAGAACATTTGGATTAGATTTAAGCAATTCATAACACTTACTTATCATATCGCTAAAATCTAGTTTTTTTATTTCATATAGTTTCCTTTGATAAACTTTATATATTTCATCAAATAATTCTAAACTTATAAACTTTGGTTCTGCTTTAATACCTCTTTCACTCAAAAGTTTATAGTTTTTTATATCTTTTAAAACATAGTTTATGGCTTCAGGTTTATCTCCTAAACCTTTAATATCCTTCAATATACCTAACAAAATGTCTTTTTCTTCTTTATCACTAAGTAGACTTTTATTTGTATAGCCAAACACATTTCGCAATATATCGTAAAATATCGAGTGAAAAGTACCAAAGGTTGGATAGCCTTTAAAACTAACTTTATTAGACTTAGCCAGATCAAAAAATCTAGTTTCCATTTCATTGGCTGCAGCTCTAGTAAAAGTTATTATAAGTATACTATCTGCATTAACATTTTTATTTGTGATAAGACTCAATATCCTATTTGTCAGCACATAAGTCTTGCCACTACCAGGTCCAGCAATTACAAGGCATGGTCCGTCTCCATGTTCTACCGCCATCTTCTGGTTCTTATTAAAACTTCTTTTCATATATATTTTTAAGGTTTCCGCTAATCAGTTCTTAAAGCATCAATAGGATTAAGCCTTGCAGCATTCTTTGCTGGCACATATCCAAAAATTAATCCTATTGCTACTGATACACCAAATGATAATATTACTGCCCATACAGTTGGGTTTGCATTTATATCCATCATTGCACCAATTGATTTTGTCGCCAGTGCTCCAATAATTATACCCATTACTCCACCTATTGTAGAAGTAACTGCAGCCTCTATAACAAATTGCTGCATTATAACTCCCTGTCTAGCACCGAGTGCTTTTCTTATGCCTATTTCTCTAGTCCTCTCTGTAACTGACACGAGCATTATATTCATAACTCCTATACCAGCTACGAGAAGTGATATTCCAGCAATTCCTGCAAGCATAGCAGTTAAAGTTCCTATTGACTCGTTTAACTGCTTTATGATAGATGAATTCGCCATCACATTGTATAGTCTCTCATTTTTAAAAATGCTGTATAGTTTGGTTTTTAATTCATTTGTAATATCATCTGTATAGACTGTATCTGATGAAATCAAAACATAATTATTTATGAATCCATTTCTGCCCATCTTTGTAGCAACTGTATATGGTATCCATATAAAATCATCCGTTCCGCCTTCATCAAAATTATCTTCATCTTGAGTTTCTACAACTCCGACTATAGTAAATGGTTTTCCATTAATCTTAACTGTATCTTCAAGAGCCTTATCAGACGAGCCATAAAATGTATTTGCTACATATGCTCCAACTACGCACACACTTGACCTTCCTGCCACATCAGCATATACAAGATTTCTACCCTCTTCTATAGTATATTTTTGAATCTTTGCATAATCTTCAGACACACCTATAATACTTGTTGAATCAAGGTTGTCATTTCCTGATTTAATTACTGCACTATTTAGTGATACAGATGGAGAAATTCCATCAATCCAATTTGGATGTTCATCCCAAAATGTATAAATATCACTGTCATCAAAATGTCTTGTGTTCATATTTCTACAATTTATAGTTATTTTGTTAACACCCATTTCTTCAAACTGCTCAACCATCTGACCCATATATCCAGCAACAATAGAAACAAGTATAATAACGGCTGCTACACCTATTATTATACCAAGCATTGTTAGTAAACTTCTTACTTTGTTGGATAAAATTGCTTTAATTGCGAGTTTGAAACTTTGCAGCATACTCCTCAGTATCTCCATCAAAAATTATTTTACCATCATGAATTCTTACAACTCTCTTTGCCTCTAGAGCAATTGCATTGTCGTGAGTAATCATAACTATAGTATTGCCTTCACTGTGTAATTGTTTTAAAAAGTTTAATACTTCTCTTGAAGTTTTTGAGTCAAGTGCTCCAGTAGGTTCATCTGCTAAAAGCAAACTCGGATTGCCTGCAAGTGCTCTTGCAATTGACACCCTCTGCTGTTGTCCTCCAGAAAGTTGATTTGGATATTGGCTATATTTTTCTTTAAGTCCTACTCTTCCAAGTGACTCAAGCGCTCTTCTTCTTCTCTCACTTGCCTTAACGCCTGCATAAAGAAGTGGGAGTTCTACATTTTCCAAAAGAGTTAGTTTTGGAAGCAAGTTATACTGTTGGAATATAAAACCTATAGTCTTATTTCTTATATCTGCAAGTTCATCATCAGTCATGGTGCTTGTATCTCTACCATTAAGAAAATATTTTCCACTTGTAGGCTTATCAAGTGCTCCAATTATATTCATCAAAGTTGATTTGCCAGAACCTGATTTTCCTACAATCGCCACAAATTCACCACGATATATTTTTAAGTTAATATTGTCGTTGGCATATACTTGTTCTGTACCCATGATGTAAATCTTATATTCATTTTTCATCTCAATCAAAGGATGACTCATTTTATCTTCGTTGTCCTCCACCCATACCACCCATAGGTGGTCCACCCATACCACCCATACCACCAAAATTCATGGTATTAGTCGAAGTGCTTTCTGATACATACACTTCATCACCTTCTTGAAGTCCAGACTTGATCTCGATATAATTTGCATTTGAAATTCCTGTCTCAACATTAATTGCTGTAAATCCATCAGGCACCCTACTTTTTACTCTATCAGATATTCCTTCTGCATTATAATTTCCAGACTTAATTGTTGGAGAAGTATTTAATACATAAACTACATTTCCTCTTTGTAAAGCATCAGCAGGTATAGCAACTGCATTTTCTACATTTGCCAATATAACGTATGCGTCCACATTCATTCCCGGAAGTAAGTCGCCTATATCAGTAATAGTAACAGTAACTGGATAATTTGTGACACCATTTGAATTTGCAGCAACAAGGCTTACATTTGTAATTACACCATTGAACACTTTATTCTTAAATGCATCAGCTTGAACATTTACACTCTGTCCCTCTTTTATATTTGTTATATCAAGTTCATCAATGTCCATGTCAAATGTTAGTTCCGACAAATCATATAAAGTCGCAAGAGTTTTTGCAGAATTTGTACTCTTTTGAATCTTGTCTCCAACCTTAGCATCCTTTGTAATTACAGTCCCATCAATCGGTGCTGTAATATAATATTCATCATATTTATCTATAGAATCATCATAATTGTTTTCAGCTTTTGTCAATGCTTCTTCCGCTGACAAGTAAGTCTTTTTTTTGCTTGACAATACATTGTTAAATGTATCTTCAGTTATAAGAAATAATGGGTCACCTTTTTTAACAATAGCGCCTTCAGACACCAATAATTTTTCTACTTCAATTCCATTTCCATCTGTAAATGTCAGCTCTTCATCAGTCTCAAGTTCAAAACTTGCATCTTCAGTTGAAACTACATTTCCTACAACTGCAATAGCTGTATTATTTGTAGTGAGCCCTCCTGGATTTTCACAAACTATGGTGACATATCTGACGAGCGCTCCTGAAGTTTGTACCTGAGCCTCTTCAGCTATACTTTTAACTGTTCCAACTAAATATTCTCCAGTCTCTTGTAGCTCAAGCAAAGCACTTTGTCCTACACTAATGGTTTTAGCGTCATTATTAGAAAAAGGTAGTTTGACTGTCATTAGAGCATCATTTACTATAGTGCCAATCTTTGCATTATTGCTTAATTTATCTCCAACTTTTATAACAAAAGTTCTTAAGGCACCATCGTGCGGAGCTTTATATGTTCTACCTTCATAGTCAGAAAGTAGTTTCTCGTATTCATATTTAGCTTGTTTATATGTATCCTTTGCCTGCACAACTGATGAAGATGCATTAACAATTTCACGATATGCTGTAGAACTATCAATAGTAAGAAGTAACTGATCTTTTATAACTTTATCCCCTAAATTAAAATATACATTTGTAACATTTCCTTCTACAAGGGATGTGATAGTGTAACTATCTTTTGGCTTTAAAGTTCCAGAACCAGAAATCTCTGATGATATGTTCATAATTCTTACTTGTGAAACATTTTTCATCACTTCCGCTTTTTCAGCCTGTTTTTTTTGTACATTCATCACAAATCTAATAATTATTATAGCTGCAACTATAATAACTGCCACAATAATTATTCTTCTAATCATTCTTTGCTTTTTAAGTCTTTGATTTTTAATCTCATCGTGAGCAGCCTGTGTAGCCTCTATATCTTCACTACTTAGACTTGTCTTCACAAAAGTATCAGAACTTACAGCTCCTTCTCCAGCATTCACACTTGCTACTTCTTCGATTTCATTTTTCTTCTTTTTTTCAAAAAAATCTTTTATATTTTGTAGATTAAATTTCATAATGTCCCCGTTACTTTAATAATTTAAATTATATATATATGCATTGGTTATAGTTCCCTCAGTCACAACTTCTCCATCACCTGAATCATCTTCATCACTTCCCGTACTACTCTTAGTATAAATGAATATGATTTGATCTCCTACATGTATTGTCCCTGCATAAGAAAAGGCAAATTTTACATCCGAGCCAGACAAAGTATAATAAGCAAGGTCTATTTGCACGCGAGTTGGAGTTATAGTGTCACTCGCACTATAATATATGTGGTTTACATAACCTTTTTTTACCATAGTAGATGATTCTAATGTTGTTCCCTCCTTATAAACATATATTGTTTTAGTTGTCTTGTTATAATAATACACAAGGTATCCCATATTATTTAATTCTCTCATAGTTTGTTCAAGAGTCTGTGATACCCCATTTATAAATATATTCGCAGTGACAATATCAAATGGGATTGCAAGGTTAAATGCCTCGCCACGCTTAAGGATAAAAGGACCCTCCAATTTTGTCTTAGTAAGTCCTGTAGCATTTAAGTCACCATCTGAATTGACAGACATATCTTTAAACACAGTAGTTCCATATGCAGAACTTGAGCCTTTTACTTTTGTCTTTAACATATTATATATACCATTTACGCAGTCTTTTTTTGTCAAAAAGTCATTAATATTCTTATCAATATTGTCATTCATCTTTAGCGAACAAAATAGCTCATATCTACCTGCTATCTGACTCCCTGTAAAATCAGAATTTTCATAACCTAAAAGTGCAAGACAGGATCTCGTCAAATCTTTATAAGTCACAAATTCATTTGGCTTAAAGAGCCCACCAAGATATGATGACATATAACCTTCTTTTGTTGCCAACTTTATATACGAAGCATATTCACTATTACTATCAACATCCGAAAATGCGGTAATAGAATCGGAATAAGAAACACTATCTTTATATTTAGATGCCTTAACTATCATCCTTGCAAATTCAGCTCTAGTCACAAAATCGTTCATAAAATTATCATTTGTAATAATATCTGCAAGGTATAGTACTTGTGTTCTCATCTCCTGTCCAGCAGTTGTTGCAGCAAAACTATTCGAATGCATTGCAACCAAAATGCAAATAGTCATAAACAAAGATATAGTTTTTTTCATTCTTTTAATCATCTATGCACCTCATCGTATATCATTAACTACTTTATATCACTCAAACCAAATGCTATAATTATTGATCCATTATATGGTTCTGATTCTTCATTACTATTTACTCTATTGCCATTTTCATCTAAGTAAGCTGTTGTAACATCGTTCATTTTATTGCATAAATAGATAATATAATCATCTTCTTTAAAATATCCATTTGCAGAAAAAGCAAATTTTACTTCCTCGCTGTCAAGCATGTACTTATATTTATCAACATCTACTCTATATGGCACAAGCATATCTGATGCCGCATAATAAATCTTATATATATATCCTTTTCTCACCATAATTGGAGCACTGATATCTTGTCTTTCTGTATATGCACATATAGATTTATTATCTAAATCAATATAATATATCGCATATCCATAGTTTATTATATCGTCTTTCAAATCATTATAATTCGCTCTTATCGCATTAATATATACATTTAAATTTGTAATTTCAAATGGAACTTTAATATCATCTATACTTTTAGCTACATAAGGACCTTCTACATTACTTTTTTTATACTCCGAAGCATTTAATTCCTTATCGCTATCTATAATCAACTTATCAAATATTAGAGTGCCATAAATGTCATCCTTTCCATTGGGTTTTTCTTTTAACGTGTTATATATTCCATTTATAATATCTCTTTTAGTTACTAATTCTGAATCTTTTTTATCTATGTTCTCATTTAAGCCAAGACTCTCAAATTTCAGATTTCTTCCAACTACTTGATTACCTCTAAAATCATCATTTGTATAAGATAAAAGTGCAAGACAAGCTCTGGCTAAATCACTATAGCTTACATAATCATATGGTTTAAACAATCCTCCAAGATATGTGAACATATATCCCTTTTCTAGAACTTTGTTGATATATGAAGCATAAGGTGTATCAATATTTACGTCATTGCACACTGCTTCTGACAAGTTATCTGCAACCTTATTTCGATCTTCAGATGCTCTGATTATTATTTTAGAAAACTCTGCTCTAGTTACATTTGTATCAAGATTTCCACCATCTTCAATAATCTTTAATAGCACCAAAGCATCAATTTTATCATTTTCAGTCTTAAACGTTCTTCCAAAACTACAAAAAAAGCAACAAAAAACTAATACTAAAATCATCAAAATAGTATTGATTTTTTTAAATAATTCTTTCAAAGTCACATAAAAATGATACAAAATAAATGTGTCCTTTTTGTGTATATTATATGATTAAATTTGAAATTTGTCTAATAAAAATGAGCCATATTGGCTCATTTATTCTTCTTTAATCATCCCATTTCTATAGGCATGTAATAGTTCTTTTAAATCTTCAATTTTATCTTTAATTAATTTACCTCTATCTATATCTCTCACACGTATTCTACCATTCTTTGCTATGTTTTCTACCTCTTTAATATCAGGAGTATTGAACTTGCCCTTTTCAAATGGTTTATGAGAGGCTATAGTAAGGTGAACTGAATCACTAATTAATGTATAACCTGCTATACCAGTACTTTTTTGATAACTCTTTGACATACCGCCATCAATTATAAAAAGTCTGCCATTTGCCTTTACAGGACTCTCTCCCTTAAGCACTTTAACTGGTACGTGTCCATTTATAATATGTCCTGTCTCATTTAAACCAAAGTTCTTTAGTATGTCTATGACAACCTTCTCGTCTTGATAAAGTTTATAGTACTCATTTTTATTTTCAACTTGAGCTTCCTTATCATCTACAAAATAAAGTTCAAAAGTCTTTATAGTATCTTTTCCAAAAAGTGGAGAAAACTTTCCACACCACATATAAAACATGGCATCAATATTATCAGAATCATATTTATGCATTTTAAAATCATTATTAGCACTTCTTATTATGTTCTCAAAATAATCAAGTAAGTCTTTTCCAGATAGTGATTGATTATTATCAAATCCACTGAATACCGCATAACTCCCATCATTATCAAAAGGAATAATCCCATGATAAAGTAGATTACCATTATGTATCTTATACAAACTTCCTTTATCATACATAAACTTAATATGTTCTTTTAATTTTGTTGAATGAAGGAAACTTGCTTTCAAAGATTTAAGAAGTAACTCCTCCTCTTCACTAAGCTTCAAAGGATTCTTAACATCTACTGTAGGAAAGTTAGTATCCATCAATTTGTATTTTACTCCATTTACATCTACAGTAAAATCGCTAAAATCAATTCGTTCAAGCATTACTCTATTACTCATTCCATACTCAGGATGTCTCTTAATTAGTTGTCCTTCAACTTTAAACTGCATTATAGCAAGAGCTTTTTGTATCTTTGCAGATAGACTTGGTCTAACTACATCATACTTATTCTCATCAAGTATTTTTGGCATAAATAATTCACAAGGGTCATCCATATATATTCTAGCCGCAAAATCATTAAGTGCTCTAAGGCTTATGCCATATCCATCTTCAAGCATATCATAGCAATTATATCTCACAGCTATTCTAAGTGCATTTAATATCAATGTTTCATTGCCAAGTGCCGCCCCCATCCATTCAATGTCGTGATTTCCCCACTCTATATCTACATTGTGGAAATTTATCAACTCATCAAGTATTAAGTCATGTCTTGGTCCTCTATCAAATATGTCCCCTACTATATGTAAAGTATCAACTGCTAATTTTTGTATTAGATGGCACATCTCAATTATAAATCGCTTAGAAAGTTCAATTTCTATTATTGTATTAATTATCTCATCATAATAAAACTCTTTTTTTACATTATCTCTGTCTGTATCTTTAAGTAAAAGTTCATCAAGCAAATACACATACTCTTGTTTTATTGATTTACGCACTTTAGATTTTGAATACTTACTTGCTATATCTTTTACCACTTTAATAAGACGAATTATAATTTTTTTTTGCAATTCATAAGTATTCTTATCACTAAAATCAATAGTATCTAATTTTTCTTCAGGATAATAAATTATGTTGGCAAATTCTAATATCTCATCATCGCTCATCTCATCTCTAAATATAAATTTAATTTTGGATCTAATAACACCAGAAGCCGACCTAAGTAAATGGATGAAGCTCTCGTGTTCCCCATGCAAGTCCGACAAAAAGAACTCAGTCCCTTTTGGAAGTGTCAAGATGGAATTCAAGTTTGCAATCTCAACGCAAGTCTTTTCTTGATTAGGAAATTGTCGTGAAAGTAATTTTAAATAGTCAATATCTCTCATCATTTAATCTCCTTCAAAAGCCTCTATAACACGCGATGACCCATCAGGTCCAAGCGGTTCTGTTTGTTTTTTAAGGTTTTCATCGAATGCTGGTCCAGAAACTTTATTTCTTTTTTCTTCATCTTCTGCGAGTTTTCTCTTAGCCTCTGAAATAGATGCCTTCATAGCTTCAGTAATACTATCATCATCTTCATCATAGCTAAATGTTGCCCAATAATAATCGTCATCAACCTTATTCAACCTTCTATATCTTGCGCCAGGATCCTCTCCCTCTTGAGCAATCTCTCCCATTATCTCAAGCAAAGGATCCTCTGTCTCATCTTCTTCATAATACTCTGCTTCTGAATCTGTACCATATCTAAGTCTGTATTCAGCCTCCGTGTCATCGTCATAGAGTTCTTCCTCATATGCTTCTTTATCAAATCCAAATTCGCAGTTTCTCAAATAACAAACCCTTGATGTGTATTGACCATTTACTTCAAGTTCAAACCTTATAGCTGATGCTTTTTTAGGAAACACACACTCAAAAGAAACACCTGCATTATAATTGAAATCTGAAGTAGCGTATAATTCTTCTCCATCGTCTTCATTATAGATGTAAAATGTACATTGAGTCGTTCTATCTGAATAAGAGAAATAATGAGTTGCTATTCTTCCTTTAACTTTATTAAAATTTTTCTTTGGGTTTTCAAATACTATAGTAGCTCCTGTGCCTTTCATGGCCATAACATCTTTCCACTTTGATTTGTTAAAAGTCGTACCATTTACTTTTTTACTATATTTATCTCCACTTTTAATATACTCTTGCAAACTTCTATTTAACATAGGATCATAATAGTTTTCATTTTTTTTCTTTTTTAATACTACATTTGGACCAAGAATATATCTTGCTGTACCATCAGCATTGGCTTCTATAACTAGGTTATCAGATGGACTCGGGCCATCTATAATACTAGGATCTTTGGCATACAAATACCCCCCTGATGATAAAACACCTCTTTGCACCTCAACTATATCTTGGTCAGCTTTTATCTGTTCCAGAATTTCAGCACTATAGATAGAATTATCATAGTCACCATCGCCATAAACAATTTTTTCAATAATTTTAGACTCAGGATTACCATCATAACCAATTCTTCTGCCATCAGCATCAACAATTTTGTAATCTGGAGTTATATCATCTAACAAAATAAACCCATTCTTATTGAAATAATAATAATATCCAACTCCATCATTATCATCATCGATAAGTTTCCAACCATCCATTGCTACTGTGCCATCTGCTTCATACCAATAAATTCCACCTTTTTCAGTTTTTCCCCACATAGCAGAACTTGGCAATGCAAAAGCCAAACAAATTGATAATGCTAACGATATACATTTTTTAAATTTTTCATTAATTCTCATAAACATTATTTTAATTTAAGTTTTGGTATAATCTCATCAATTGATTTAATGAAATAATCCACCTCTTCTTTTGTATTATATTTGCCAAAAGATAATCTTATAGTTGAACCTGCAATATCTTTACCAAGTCCTATACTTCTCAATGTGCTACTCACTGTTTTATCATGTGATGAGCAGGCAGAACCCGCGGAAACATATATATTTTTTTCTTCAAGTGCATGTAACATAACTTCAGCTCTAATTCCATTAAAACTTACTGATACTATATGTGGAGCAAAAGTGTCATCCTTACAAGTGTTAATAGATATTATACCATATTTATCATTAATTTTTGCTAATTCATCAATAACATAATCTCTAAGTTCTCTCAATTTTTTAACATTTATATCTAGATTGTCGTATGAATTTTTTGCAGCTATAGTGGCACCTACTATGCCAGTAGTATTTAATGTCCCTGCTCGAAGACCATGTTGTTGCCCTCCTCCTAGTACCAAAGGGTCAATCCTAAAATCTTTATTCTTATATAAGATACCAACGCCCTTTGGTCCATGGAACTTATGAGCACTGATAGATAAAAAATCTATCTTACTCTTTTTAACATCTATCTTATACTTTGAAAATCCTTGAACAAAATCTACATGAAATGCACATTTACTATTTATATCTTTAACTAAATTACCTATCTCTTCAATTTTTTGCACAGATCCAATCTCGTTATTGACAAACATTACTGACGCCAAAATAGTTTTTTCATTTATTGATTGTTTTAAACTCTCAATATCTATATGCCCCTTTCTATCAACTCCAAGATATATGACGTCAAAATTTTCTTTTTCATATTTCTTAAAAACATTGTATACTGAAGGATGTTCTATGCTAGTAGTTATTATCCTATTGCCAATCCTTTTATAAGCTTCTATATAACCTCGTATTGCTAAATTATTACTCTCACTACCACCAGAAGTCCATATAATCTCCGAACTATCACAATTAATAATTTTTGCAATATCTTCACTGCATTTTTTTACTTCTTCTTCTACAATATATCCGAAACGATGTAATGCAGACGGATTTGCATAATAATTCTCATTAAAATCATTCATCGACTTTAAAACATCTTTGTCAACAATTGTCGTAGCCGAATTGTCAAAATATATAACCATTACTTAAGATATTCCTTTTCCAATCTCATAAACTTATCGTATGGTATATCGTAGAGTTTTCCATCGTCTTTTTTTAATGCCTTGTGATAGTTATAAACTGAATACTTTTTATATAATTCATTTAACATATCGTGTAATGCATCAAAAGGTAATTTCGCCTTTTTGAGCAACTCTATGCTCAAAAAGTTAGCAGAAATAGCATCTATATACTCATCTTTTCTATTTTTATTGTCGTATATGAAAAATGGAGTCATATATGCATTTGAACATTCATAATCTAGACCTTGTTCATAAACAATCTTATTAATCTCTGTACCAAAACTTGCATTGTGGTCTCCAAAGAACAATATCATGACATGGTCTTCAATGCTGTCAAAATAATTAATAAGTAATTCAATAGCCTCATCAGAAATTTTCATAAGCGACAAATATGCATCAACTGCCTCTCTATCCTTATAATTCGTCATATGAGATAAAACTTCTGCTCCATCAAAGTCCTTATAGCCACTATGATTCTGCATAGTAATCCCAAACAAAAACAATTTATGTCCATTTGACCTTACGCTTCTAAACCTTCTAATTATCTCTTCGTACATTGACCTATCGCTTACGAAGTTTCTAACATATTGCTTGTTTTTAAAATCTTCATAAAACAACAACTCGTCAAATCCAAATCTTTTATAAACTTTATCTCGATGATAATTTGTTGCTGTGTATGGGTGCATAGCGATAGTTTTATAACCTAGATTATTAAAATATCTTGCAATGCTATATTTTTTTCTTTTAACAAAATTATTATATGGCATAACAGGGTATGGGTAATTTCCAATAGTCATACCTGTCAAGAATTCAAACTCAGTGTTAGCTGTACCACCACCAAAGGTATTAACAAATAAATTTCCTTTAGTAACATTGGATAAACTATCATAATATGGCGTTACTTCTATATTAGTCTTTATTCTTCTATGTGCAGTTCCAAAACTCTCATTCATTATGACCAATATATGTGGCGCTTCAGGATTCTGTAATGTATAATCTTTAAATCTACTATTACAAATAGTGACATAATCGTGTGAACTTTTTGTGTTCTTATTCTTAATATTTTCTTTAGCAATCCCAAACACTGTTTTTATAAAATCTAGTGCAGTTTTTTCAGCCAAAAGCGCATCTTCTCTGCTTCTATGAAATATTGGAATAGATGAAAAGAAATTGTAAATATAGCCTTCATTTTCACCTGCATTTAACGAATAATCATACTGTTTTTGTGATATTTTGTCCTTTAGGAAGAAAAACGATAACAAAAAACACAGTATTTGAAATATCTCATTCCAGAAAAAAACATATCTCCCAATATTTGTTTTAAACTTTTGTTCAAGTATGCCAACTATATTAATTTTTAACACAAAAATATGTAGTATATATTCAGCAACAATAAATAGCAGCACTAATATAAATATAGGCTTAATCTCGTATTTATATCCCCCTGCGACTTCCTTCGCAGTATTAAGTGATAGAATATCTGAAAGATTTATATTTGTTCCTCTAAACTCATGCACATAATACATTGCTATTGAAATCAAATAAAAAAATGTTATTATAAATAAAAAGTTAATTTGATAATTATTTATAAATATATTTAAAAATGAATAGATACAAAATACTACCAGAAAATTGTATATAATCATTCCTTTTCGTTTTGGTATAAATTGCACTCTGCCAGTACATATACATTGAGATACACAAAAGACAAATATACTTGTTAGCACCACTCTAAGCATTACACAGCATAACCTTTCTTGATAATTGTATTTTCAATATCTTTAACGTACTTTTTGCATAAATCATTGCTCTTTGCTTCCACCATTATTCGCACAACATTTTCAGTTCCTGATGCTCTTAATAATAGTCTTCCATCATCGCCAAGTTCTTTTTCAACAGAAGCTTTAATTGTAAGCACATCTTTATCTTCCATACATTTATTTTTATCATTTACTTTAACATTCTTTAGCAATTGAGGGTATAATTCAACATCTTTTGTAAGATCGCTTAGTGACATCTTACTACTTATAACTACATCCATTAGTTTAAGTGAAGTTAGTACACCATCTCCAGTATTTGCATGTTTTGCAAAAATAATATGACCAGATTGTTCTCCGCCAAATGAATATTCATTTTCGGAAATACATGCCTGAACATACTTATCTCCAACTGCAGTCTTTTCATATTTAATTCCAATTTTATCAAACGCCTTATAAAGACCAAGATTTGACATAACTGTAGTGACAACTGTATCTTTCTTTAGTTTTCCATCATCTTTCATAGCTTTAGCACATACATACATTATCTTGTCGCCATCTACTATGTTACCTTTTTCATCTACGGCCATACACCTATCAGCATCTCCATCATATGCAAAACCTATATCCATCTTATTCTCAATAACAAATTTTTGAAGTCCCTCTATATGTGTAGAACCTGCATTGTCATTTATATTAGAACCATTTGGATTATTATTGATTACAAATGTCTCTGCTCCAAGTGCATCAAAAACACTTTTTGCAATTTGAAATGCAGAACCATTTGCCAAATCAAGTGCAACCTTTTTACCTTTAAAACTATTCATTGGTATAGAAATAAGATATCCTATATATCTATTTCTTCCAGCAAAATAGTCAACCGTCCTACCAATATCAGTTTTAGTTGCATATGGAACCTCAGGCAACTTGTCATCGAGATAATCTTCTATAATATCAGTTACACTCTCTTCAAGTTTCTCTCCATTTGCATTTATCAATTTTATTCCATTGTCGCTATATACATTATGAGATGCAGAAATCATAACTCCTAAATCAAATTGTTCTGTTCTTACAACATAACTAATTGATGGTGTACTTGTAACATGAAGCAAATATGCATCTGCACCTGTTGAAGTAATCCCAGCAGCTATTGCATATTCAAACATATAACTAGACCTTCTTGTATCTTTACCAATTACAATTCTGCAATTCTTATTCATTTTACTATAATAATATCCAAGAAACTTACCAATTTTAAATGCATGGTCAGCAGTGAGCGACACATTTGCCTCTCCTCTAAATCCATCAGTTCCAAAATATCTTCCCATAAAATCTCCTACAAAACATTAATCTCTTTCAAATACCTATCAAGTGCATCTTGCCAAGCAGGCATTTTTTTAAATCCAGCATTTAAATACTTCGATTTATCAAGTCTTGAATTTTTAGGTCTTTTTGCCTTTGCATTGTATTCTTCTGTTGTTACATCATGAACTACTACATCTTTATTTGTTTTCTTAAAAATTTCTCTAGCAAAATCTGCCCACGATACATAACCTTCATTCGTCAAATGATATACACCATACTTTTCAGTTCCAATCATATCCACAATGGCATTGGCTAAATCGACTGTATAAGTTGGAGAACCTATCTGATCCGAAACAATATTCAACTCCTTTTTTGTCTCTGATAACCTAATCATGGTCTTTATAAAATTATTGCCATTCTTACCAAACACCCAAGATATTCTAACTATATAATATCTATCAAGTTTTTTAACTTCTTGTTCTGCCTGATATTTCGCATTTGCATACTCACCTAAAGGATTTGCTTTGTCATCCTCTTTGTATGGTTTATCTCCATCTCCGCCAAAAATATAATCTGTAGAAAAGTATACCATAGGAATATTATACTTATAACACTGTGCAACTATATTTGAAGTGCCATGAACATTTATTGAATAATTCGTATCTTTATCATCTTCTGCCATATCAACCTTTGTATAAGCCGCGCAGTGAATTACATAAGAAAACTTATATGAATTAAAAAAGTTAAACACTGCCTCATCATCAGTAATATCTAAATCAGCACTACCAATTCCTATATTGTGAATGCCCCTGCTATTCAGTTCCTTAACTATATCAGATCCAAGTTGCCCAGTAGCACCTGTCACCAATACATATTTAATGTCATTATCCATCAATCTTTATCAACCTATTTTTCCATTCTATATCCATACATCTTGTCAAAATATTTTTGATATTCACCGCTTATTATATGTTCCCACCAAGGTTTATTATTTAAATACCATGCAATCGTCTTATCGATGCCCTCTTCGAATGTTACAGAAGGCTTCCATCCCAACTCTTTTTCAAGTTTAGCTGGATTCATAGCATATCTAAGGTCATGACCAGGTCTATCCTTTACAAATTCAATTAGTGACTCTGGTTTATTTAACTTTTTAAGTATTAATTTAACTATATCAATGTTTGCCTTTTCCTCATGTCCACCTACATTATAAACTTCTCCGTCTCTTCCGCCTCTTACTATCATGTCAATAGCACGGCAATGGTCTTCTACATATAACCAGTCTCTAACATTTTTTCCTTCACCGTAGACAGGTAATTTTTCATCATTTAGTGCTCTACTTATCATAAGTGGAATCAATTTCTCAGGAAAATGGTATGGTCCATAGTTGTTTGAGCATCTACTTATAGTGCATGGCAGCTTAAAAGTTCTATGATATGCCATGACTAATAAATCTGCTGATGCCTTTGAAGCAGAGTAGGGGCTAGATGTCTTTATAGGATATGTTTCGTCAAATTGAAGGTCTAATCTCTCAAGTGGTAGATCTCCATATACTTCATCAGTAGATACCTGATGATATCTTTTGATTCCATATTTTCTGCATGCATCCATCAAGACTTGAGTCCCTAAAATATTTGTCTTTAAAAATATTTCTGGATTCTCAACTGATCTGTCTACATGTGACTCTGCAGCAAAGTTTATACAGTAATCAGGTTTTTCTTTTTCAAATATTTCATAAATTGACTTACGATCAGTAATATCAACTTTATAGAATTTGTAATTAGCTTTGTTCTTAATAGGTTCTAGTGTCTCCATATTACCAGCATAAGTAAGTGAATCTATGCAAATGATATTATCACTTGGATACTTATTCACCATATAATGCATAAAATTCCCGCCAATAAATCCAGCTCCACCTGTTACTATTATATTCATAAGAAGCCTCCTATTTATACTTGCTTAATATACTTTCCATCAAGAACGTCTTTTAAATATTTTCCATACTCATTCTTTTTATATATTTCATACGCTTCTTGCATTTTATTATCATCAATCCAACCATTACGATATGCTATTTCTTCCAAACACGCAATTTTTCTATGTTGGTGATCTTCTATGGTTTTAACAAAATTAGTTGCCTCAACCAATGATTCATGAGTTCCAGTATCAAGCCATGTGAATCCAGCACCTAATAATTCAACATTTAAACTATTATTTTCAAGATAAATTCTATTCAAATCTGTAATTTCTAACTCACCTCTTTTAGAAGGTTTTAAACTCTTTGCATACTCAACAACATTGTTGTCATAGAAGTAAAGTCCAGTTACACAGTAGTTTGATTTTGGCTTTTCAGGTTTTTCCTCTATACTTATGGCCTTGCCATTGCTATCAAATTCCACTATTCCAAATCTCTCTGGATCGTCAACATAGTAACCAAAAATTGTAGCACCATCTTTTATCTCGCTTGCCTTCTTTGTCTTAGCTGTAAATCCATGTCCATAGAATATGTTATCGCCAAGAATCATTGCCGCAGTATCATTACCTATGAACTCTTCTCCAATTATAAACGCCTGCGCCAAGCCATCTGGACTCGGTTGAACTTTATATGACAAATTAATACCATATTGATTTCCATCGCCAAGTAAATCTTTAAACCTTGGAGTATCTTGTGGAGTTGAAATAATGAGTATATCTTGTATTCCAGCTCCCATAAGCACTGATAGCGGATAATAAATCATTGGTTTATCATATATAGGAAGTAGTTGTTTTGAAGTAACCATAGTAAGTGGATATAATCTAGTGCCAGACCCACCTGCAAGAATAATACCTTTCATATTAAGTACTCTCCTTAATTTTATTGTATTGGATATACTGCCTGCTCTCTATCAACAAGTGTTGAATCAACACCTGTCTTTTTTGTCATTCTATATTCAAAAAATTCTTTAGCAACTGCTGGGAATAATGCATAAGACAATACATCTTCATCTTGCTCTTTATAGAATCCCATTTCTTTTTCAAAATCTTTTAACTGTGGCTTTATGTTGTCAGCAGGCCTTCCCTTTATCTGTGGTTCGTCGCCTAAAATCTTTTTTACAACTTCTGGATTCATAGGTTTTATAGTTTGTCCGAACTCACCATGTACTAATTTTTTAGACTCTTTTGGTACCATCTTATATCTCTCACCTGCTAATACATTTAACACTGCCTGAGTACCAACTATCTGTGATGAAGGTGTAACAAGTGGTGGCTGTCCAAAATCCTCACGAACCTTTGGAATCTCCTCAAGCACTTCATCAAGTTTGTCAAGTTTTCCAGCTTCAGTAAGTTGTGAAATAAGATTTGACAACATACCACCTGGCACTTGATATTTCAATGTATTTACATTTACTCCAAGTACCTTTGGACTAAGTAATCCATTCTGCAGGCACTCATCTCTATACTTACTAAAATACTTAGCTAAATCTATAAGTTTATTTATATCAATACCTGTATCATACTGTGTTCCTTCAAATGCTTTAACCATAACATCTGTTGCAGGTTGTGAAGTGCCAAGAGCAAATGGCGAAAGGGCTGTATCAATTATATCGCAGCCAGCTTCTACAGACTTAAGTAAAGTCATTGATGCCATGCCAGATGTATAGTGTGTATGTAACTCAACAGGTAGCTTAGTAGACTTCTTTAAAGTCTTAACCAATTCTTCGGCAGCATATGGAAGTAACAGTCCTGCCATATCTTTTATACAAAGAGAATCAGCCCCCATATTCTCTAAATCTTTTGCAAGCTTTGCCCAGTACTCAAGTGTATATGCATCACCCAATGTATAAGAAAATGCAACTTGTAAATGTCCTCCCTCTTTCTTAGTTGCGTCAATGCAAGTTTTTAAATTTCTAATATCATTTAGGCAGTCAAATACTCTTATAATATCTATACCATTTTCAATAGATTTTTTTACAAAATACTCTACTGTATCATCAGCATAGTGATTATAGCCCAAGATATTTTGTCCTCTAAAAAGCATTTGAAGTTTTGTATTTTTAAAGTGCTTTTTAAAGTTTCTTAGTCTCTCCCAAGGATCCTCTTTTAAAAATCTAAGGCAAGCATCAAAAGTTGCTCCTCCCCAACACTCAACAGAATAAAATCCTACCTTGTCCATATCGTCAAGCACGGGTTCCATTACCTCGTAAGGCATCCTTGTAGCTATTAAACTCTGATGTGCATCTCTCAATGTTGTATCGACAATTTTTACTTTTGCCATAATCTCCTCCAAATAATTTATATTTTTTCTAATTTTGCAAATGCTGCAAATAATGTCTTTGTTCCAACTTCGTCGAAATCTACTGTTACTTCATAGTCTCTTCCGACATCTTCAATATTTTTTACCACACCACCGCCAAACTTTATATGGCTTACCTTATCACCCACCTTATAGTCAAGTGATGTTGCTTTTACAATATTTTTTCCCGTCCTATATGAGTCAATACTTTTCTTTAAGTCTATTTTTGATACTCCTACACTGCTACTTGAATTATCATAATTATTGTTTGAAATGTAGTTATTAAAACTCTTTTTAGCAAAACTACCCCTTTTCTTATAACTCCAGAAATCATTATCTTCATACTCATCATCAAATCTAAAGTGAGGTGACAAAATGTTTTTAACTATAAGTCCATCCTCTATCTCGTCTACAAATCTACTGACAAGATAATCATTATACTTTCCATTCTGCATTCTTCTTCTCGCAGCAGATAAATACAAGTTTTCTTTAGCTCTTGTCATACCTACATAGCACAGCCTTCTCTCCTCCTCTATCTCTGCATCACTATCATCAGCAGTTATAGCTTGATATGAAGGAAATATTCCCTCATTCATTCCAGTCAAATATATATTTGTATACTCAAGTCCCTTTGATGCATGTAAAGACATTAGAGTCAGTTTGTCGTCATTGCTATTCAATTCATCTATATCAGATACGAGTGCTATCTCATATAAAAAATCTTCAAGAATTACGTGTGCAGACATATTCTTGGCTAAATCTCTCAATATGTCATTCTCTGCATTTTCTGGATATGTATTTTTGAAAGTTATTGCCTTGTTTTTAAGTTCAGTAATATTCTCAAGTCTATCTTTTCCTTCTTCATCGCCATATTCTTCTATTAAGTACTCTTCATAGCAGTTTTTCAGCAATCTATCTATAATCCCATCTATCTCGTTTTCACTTTTAAGTTCCACAATAAGTTCGGCAAAACTTTTTATCTTCTCTTTAATTTTTGTACTCAAATCAATCTTTTCAAAACTGAATACTGCCTCAAATGGAGTCAGGTTATTGTTTCCAGCATAATCAAGTATTTTAGCTACTGTTGTGTCTCCAATTCCTCTCTTTGGAACATTTATAACCCTAAACAAACTATTTGTGTCACTTGGATTTACTAACAAATGCATATATGCCAGCACATCTTTTATTTCTTTTCTTTCGTAAAAGTTTACTCCACCAACTAAGGTATATGGTATAGAAAGTGACACACACATTTCTTCAAACTTTCTAGACTGAGCATTAGTCCTATATAATATCGCTGTATTTTTATAATTGCCTCTCTTTTTAATGTCATTTATTATAGAATAACTCTCTTTACTATCATCTTCATATTCTGTGAATACGATTTTTGCTCCATCACCATTCTCAGACCAAAGCTCTTTTTGTTTTCTACCCTTATTATTTTTAATGACACTATTTGCAACTGATAAAATATTATTTGTTGACCTATAGTTTTGTGTAAGTTTAATTACTTTTGCATTGTTGAAAGCATGCTCAAACTCAAGTATATTCCTTATGTCTGCCCCCCTAAATTTATATATACTTTGGTCGTCATCTCCAACTACAGTGAGAAAATTATTATTGTCTCTTGTGAGTAACTTAATTATCTCAAACTGTACAAGATTTGTATCTTGGTACTCATCCACTAATATATATTTAAACTTTGAAGATAATAATTCTCTTGCTGCATCATTTGTCTTTAAAACCTTTACAGTAAGAAGCAGCATGTCGTCAAAATCAATAGCATTATTTTTAAACATTCTATTTTCATACTCTTCAAAACATCGTGCATAGACTCTTTCCATATCGCCTTTTGCCGATTTTTTATAATCATCTAAACTTATTCCATGGTTTTTGCAATATGAAATATGATTAGCAGCTGCTCTTGCTTTTACTTTCTTATCATCATAACCTAAATCTTTTATAATTTTTGTAAGTAATTTTTTTTGATCATCAGAGTCATATATTGAAAAGTTTCTATTATATCCTATAGATTCTATATATACTCTTAAAACTCTACCGCAAAATTTATGAAAGGTTGATATGAAAACTTTTTTTGAGTTGTTTCCAAGTAGATTCTCAACTCTTTCTTTCATCTCGGAAGCAGCCTTATTGGTGAATGTAATTGCAAGTATATTTTGAGGGTCCACACCACTTTCTACAAGATATGCAATCTTATATGTAATCGCCCTTGTTTTTCCCGAACCAGCTCCGGCAATAATAAGTAGCGGACCTTCATTATAAAGTACTGCTTCTCTTTGTTCTTTATTTAATCCACTAAGATCCATTGTCACTTCCTTTTTTTACAATTGGAATACCCCCATAATCTGGATCTTCGTCCAAATCTGCAGTTGGTTCAACTTTAATATTAGAATAGTCAATATGTGGTGGGCCTACCTCTACATAAGTTGTTTTATCTCCCATAGGTGGTACATTCTCACTATGTACCGTATCAATAGTTGGACCATCTTTATTAATTCCTTCGACCTTGTCATAGTCAATTTCTTCAGCACCAAAAGGCTTCTTTTCTTTGTTACTACACGAAAACAAAATACAAGAGACAAGCAACAAAGTCATTATTCTTCTAAATTTATTCATTTATACTATTCTCCCAAATTTTTTCTCAAATTCTTGTTTGCTTAATGATATAATAGTCGGTCTACCATGCGGACAGTTATATGGATTTTCAAGACTAAACAAATCTCTAAGCAGCTGCTTTACTTCAATCTCAGAAAGTATATGATTAGCTTTAATCGCCTTTTTGCAAGATATAGATGCAATCTTATCAACTATGCTTTCATACTGCTCTTTATTCTTGTCATCAGCAAAACTATCAATCATATCCATAAGCAAGTTCTCATTACCGATATTAAAAATATTATACGGAACTGAATCTACTTTTATGTCATTGTTTCCAAATCCTTCAAGTTCATAACCAAGTTTTCTAAACTCATCAATATTTTTTATCACAGAATCATATTGAATAGGTGTCAGCTTAAGAATTATGCTTGGGAAAATCTTTTGACTTGACACTTTCCCCTCTCTATACATACTCATTATTCTTTCATAATTAATTTTTTCATGAGCTGCATGCTGATCTATAATATATAATTTATTTTCGAATTCAACTAATATATAAGTATTAAATACCTGACCTATATACTTATGATCTTCACTTAAAGTTTTTTGAATAAATGGCTTCTCTTCATACTTAGAAGATAAAGTCTTATGCAGGTTAGAAATGCTAATACCTTCACTCACCTTACTATTCAATACGCTTGACATAGAAGGCAAAGACTCAACATCAATTAAATCTTGTTGAATGCCTTGTTTTTTTTCTAAATTTGTTAGTAGGTTATCACTATTAGTTTCACTTTCTATGTTTCTACTCTTACTATGGTCATAATTTTCTATATCAATACAATTATCCGTAGCTGCATCTAGTTTTTCCTCATGGATAAGATTTACTTTATCAAGCGTAGAGTGAATCGCATTATATACTGAAAAATATACCAATTCTTCGTTGCTAAATCTAACTTCTGTCTTTTTAGGATGGACATTGACATCTACTTTAGAACTGTCAATTTTTATTTTAAGGATAACTAGAGGAAACTTGTGTTGCATCAAAAAGCCTTCATATGCCCCCTCTATAGCCCTACTTATCGTTTTGTCTTTTACGTATCTCTCATTTACAAAATATACTTCGTCATTTCTTGTATTTCTTGCAATTATAGGCTTTGCTATCAACCCTTCAACAGACATATCTCCTTGATTATAATTTACTTCTAAAAGATTCTCTAAAACTTCTTTGCCATAGAGATTAAAAACTACATTCTTTAAATTTGAGTCACCATTTGAGTAGAACTTTCTTTTATTATCAACTATCAGTTCAAATGATATATCATCTCTAACTAGAGCAAACTTTATAACTAAATCTTCTATAAGCGCATTTTCTCTACTTATACCTTTTAAAAATTTTTTTCTTACAGGAACATTTTTAAATAGGTCAATTACTTCTATACTAGTACCATCATTTGATGCAACTTCATCAATAACTGGCTGTCCTCCAAAATCAAGTATACATCTATATCCAAAAGTTTTATTATCTACTTTCCTTTTTGTAATAAGCCTTACACTACTTACCGAAGCTATACTAGATAATGCCTCTCCTCTAAAACCAAATGACTCTATAGTGTCAAGATCAGATATATCGCTTAATTTAGAGGTCGCATGTTGCATAAAGGCTAACTCTATATCTTCTTTTTCAATTCCTATGCCATCATCACTAACTTTTATACTTTTAGTGCCACCCTCTTTTATATCTATGACAATGTGCTTTGCTTTTGCATCAATAGAGTTTTCTACTAATTCCTTAACTACACTGGCAGGATTTTCTATCACTTCACCAGCAGCAATTTTACTTATGGTATTTATATCTAAAACTTTGATTGCCATTTTATTCAGCCTTCTTATTTCTAGTCATAAGATCAATTACAATATCTTTTGAAGATTTACCATTATAAACTATATCATATACTCCACTTGTTATTGGGATTTCGACATTGTACTTCTTTTTTAACTCCATTGCTGTAGGTAAAAAATTTACTCCTTCTACAACCATGCCAATTCTTTTTATAGCATCTTTTGGATTCATACCGGATCCAATAAGTTTCCCACAATTATAATTTCTACTATTGGTACTCATAGCAGTAACTATCATATCACCTACTCCTGCCAAGCCATAAAAGGTATCTTTTTTACATCCAAGAGCAGCACCAACTCTAATCATCTCTGCAAGTCCTCTAGTTATAGTTGCAGCCTTCATATTGTCACCATCGCCCACTCCTGCTATAATTCCACAAGCTAAGGCAATCACATTTTTAAATGCCGCACATACCTCTACACCCTTTATGTCATTATTAGTATACACTCTAAAATATTCGTTCATAAATACATCTTGAATGTATTTAGCGGCAGTATCATTTGAGCTAGCTGACACAATCATTGACGACATTCTCTTTCCCACTTCTTCTGCGTGAGTAGGTCCAGACAACGCAACTATTTTATCATTTTCAATACCTTTCTTTTTTAGCTCATCTTCTATGATTTCACTCATTGTAAACAAACTATCATGTTCCATTCCCTTAGTAAGAGATACAAGAAAACTCTTGCCATTTATATATGGAATAGATTTACTTACCACTTCTCTAAATGCATTTGATGGTACCGCATATATTATAATATCTTTATTTGAAAATGAACCACTAAAATCTGTAGTGAATTTGATTTTATCACTGAAAACTACTCCAGGTAGTTTGTCATGTACATGATTCTTATTTAAACTATCTATTAAGTTTTCATTTCTTGCCCAGCAAGTTACACTATGGCCGTTATCAGTCAATAAATTAGCAACAACAGAACCCCATGTACCTGCTCCAAGAACTAAAATATTCGCCATTTCTATTTTTTCTTTTTACCTGATAATGAATCAACAGCAGCTGCTATAAAGCCATGGAATAATGGATGTGGTCTATTAGGTCTGCTCTTAAGTTCTGGATGACTTTGAGTTGCTATATAATATGGATGTTTAGTTACCTCTATCATCTCTACAATTTTTCCATTTGGTGATAGTCCTGCAAGCACCATGCCATTTTTTTGATAAGCCTCTCTATAGTCATTATTAACTTCATATCTATGACGATGTCTCTCATTTATCTCTTCTTTTCCAAATAATTTGTAACACTTAGAATTTTTATCAAGCTTACATGGATAACTTCCAAGTCTAAGTGTGCCACCCAAATCTTCTACTCCAATTTGTTCTGGCAACAAGTGAATGACTGGATTTTTAGTTTCAAGATTAAATTCTGCAGAATCAGCATCCTTAAGTCCAAGCACATTTCTAGCAAACTCTATAATAGCAACCTGCATACCAAGGCATATACCGAGATAAGGAATTTTTTTAGATCTCGCATATTGAGCAGCCAATATCATTCCTTCAACTCCTCTTTGTCCAAATCCTCCTGGAACAATTACTCCATTTACACCTTTTAAATACTTAGCAACATTTGACTTCTTAATAAGTTCTGAATCTATCCAAGTAATATTTACTTTTGCTCTATTGCTACCACCTGCCGCCTTCAAAGCTTCTACTACAGACAAATATGCATCATGAAGTGCTACATACTTTCCTACAAGAGCTATGTTTACTTCTTTAGTAGGGTTCTTCATATTGTCTATCATCTTTTTCCACTCTGTAAGGTTAGGCTCTTTTTCTTTTAATCCCAAACACTTACTTGCAGCTTTTGCAAGACCTTGCTTTTCCATCACGATTGGGACTTCATACAATATATCAACATCCGGATTTATAATTACACAACTTGGATCAAGGTTACAGAATAGAGATATCTTAGATATGACACTTGCATCAACTGGATGTTCAGATCTGCATACTAAAATATCTGGCTGTATTCCCATTCCTTGAAGAGTCTTTACTGATTGTTGTGTTGGTTTTGTCTTTAATTCTTCTGAAGCTTTTATATAAGGAATAAGCACAACGTGAACCAGTATGACATTTTCATTACCCAATTCATGTTTAAACTGTCTTATAGTCTCAATAAATGGTTGAGATTCGATGTCACCAACTGTACCGCCAACTTCTATAATGGCAATCTCAACATCCTTATCAGCTTTTTTACCTTTGCCTATGTTCCTTAGAGATTCTGCGCTCTTATAAAATCTTGACTTTATCTCATTTGTGACATGTGGTATGAACTGTACAGTTCCACCGCCATAGTCACCTTTTCTCTCTTTATTTAAAACTGACCAATAAATCTTTCCACTAGTAACAGTAGAGTTCTTTGTCAAACTCTCATCAATAAATCTTTCATAGTGTCCCAAATCAAGATCGGTCTCAGCGCCATCATCAGTGACAAAAACCTCACCATGTTGAATTGGATTCATAGTTCCTGGATCTACATTTAGATATGGGTCAAACTTCTGCATCGTAACCTTATACCCTCTAGCCTTAAGAAGACGCCCCAGACTAGAAGCTGTAATACCTTTACCAAGTCCTGAAACCACTCCACCTGTAACAAAAATGTACTTTACTGACATAAACCCTCCATTACATAATTATTTACTACTTTTATCTTCTTCAAAATACTTTTCAAAGCCTGGCATGAGTTCTGGATCTTTTGGCAACTGCCAAGTCATATAATCGCAGTCTGTGCTTGAGCATCCAAAGAATATCCTACCTCTTTTTGTTCTAAGTTTATATAACTCATGCTCATTACATTTTGGACACTTAACTCCAGTGTGCTCAAAATAAGTTTTTGTAAATCTACAATCAGGGAAATTAGGGCAAGCGAGAAACTTACCATATGGACCATATTTAACTATGAGGTTTGCACCACACTTTTCGCATTTTTCATCGGTAACTTCTTCTTTTATACTTATCTTTTCTAAATTTTTTTCAGCATTTTCTAATTCTTCTTTGAGTTTAGGATAAAAGTTTCTCAAAACTTCTTTCCATTCTATATTTCCATTTTCAACTTCATCAAGTTGCTTTTCCATATTGACAGTAAACTTCTCATCGACTATATCGTTAAATGCCTTTATCATTATTTTATTTACTGCAGAACCTAACTCAGTAATGAATAAGTTCTTTTTCTCTTTTGTTATGTATCTTCTCTTGAGTAATGTATTAATCGTAGGAGCATAAGTAGAAGGTCTTCCTATGCCATTCTCTTCTAATAATTTAACCAATGAACTCTCTGTAAAATGAGCCGGTGGTTGTGTGAAATGCTGTTCTCGGTCAAATTTTTCCAATGTCAGTTCATCGCCAACATCAAAACTAGGAAGTTTTGATGTCTTGTCTTCTTCATCTTCCAAACTCTTGTACATTATAAGAAAACCCTGAAAAGATATCTTAGATGAGTTTGCAGTAAAAGTATATGAGTTAGCATCAAGAGTAACTTTTTCAGTATCATAAATAGCGTTTTTCATCCTACATGCTATAAACCTTCTCCAAATAAGTGAATAAAGTTTATATTCATCTTTACTAAGCGATTCTTTGATATCAGCAGGTGCCAGTTCTATATATGTTGGTCTTATAGCTTCGTGAGCATCTTGTACTTTATTACCCTTGTCTTTTTCTTGAGGAGCAGCATCTGACACATAAGTATTTCCATAATTCTGTTCTATATAAGTTTTACATGCTGCTATTGCCTCATCAGCAATTCTTGTCGAATCAGTTCTCAAATAGGTAATAAGTGCTGTGGTTCCTCTACCAGGCAGATCAATTCCTTCATATAATTTTTGAGCCACACTCATAGTTTTTGCAATTGGGAAGTTCAAAAGTTTACCAGCTTCTTGTTGCATAGTAGATGTAGTAAAAGGTAACGGTGCTTTTTTTTCTCTCTTTGATTTCTTTACATCTATTACTTTAAACTTATTATTTCCGATTTCATTTATAATATCATTTACAACTTTTTCATTATTTAGTTCTAATTTTTTACCATCTTTACCATAAAAACTTACTTCAACAGAAGCGTTCTTTTTAGTCTTAAGTTCAGCCGTAAGAGTCCAATACTCTTCTGGAATAAACTGATTAATCTCATCCTCTCGTTCACTTATAAGCCTAAGTGCTACGCTTTGCACTCTTCCAGCTGAGAGTTTATTCTTAACCTTTTCCCAAAGTATAGGGCTTATCTTATATCCAACTATTCTGTCTATAGCACGTCTCGCCTGTTGGCTATTTACTAAGTTCATGTCTATGTCGCGTGGTTTATTTATAGCATTGGTTACAGCATTTTTTGTAATCTCATTGAAACTAATTCTATGAACTTCCTTGTCATCAGGCAAAGAAAAGGCATTTTTCAAGTGCCAACTTATAGTCTCGCCCTCTCTATCAGGGTCAGTTGCAAGATATATTACATCAGCCTGCTTTGCTTTTTTTCTCAACTTATTAAGTAATTGTCCTTTGCCTCTAATTGTAATATACTTAACTTCAAAATCATTATCTACATCAACGCCAATAGAACTCTTAGGCAAATCAATAAGATGCCCCATGCTGGCTTCAATAACATACTCTTTACCTAAAAATTTTGAAATTGTTTTAACTTTTGCTGGTGACTCAACGATAACTAACTTTTTTGACATACTATAATTTCTCCAAAGTGCTGTTTAATTCAACAAGCATCTGTTCATACTTTTTGAGTTTTTCTTTTTCTTCATTAACCTTTTCTGCCGGAGCCTTGCTTATAAATCTCTCATTTGAAAGCATTCCTTTAGCTCTTTCAATTTCAGACTCAACCTTCCTTATCTCAGTTTCTAATCTCTGTCTTTCTTTTGCAGTATCAACTAATTCTTCAAAAGGAATATATATATTTGAATTATCAAAAGTAAGAGATATATACTTATCAACACTATCAACATTATCAACAAAGTGCAAATCATTTACTAGTGCAAGCGTCTTTATAAACTCCGAACACATCTCATATGCTTTTCTTATATTTTCATCTCCAGTAGTAATTAATATATCAGGTTTTTTATCCTTAGGAACATTTAACTCAGATCTTTGATTTCTAATTGTCGAAATAACATTTTTAACATACTCCAAAGAACTCTCTTCTACATTAAAACTATGCTTTGAATCAAAGTTAGGGAATTCTTCTTTTATGAGCAATTTGCCGTCAAATACTTTTCCAAATATTTCTTCAGTCACAAAAGGACAGAATGGATGCAAAAGTTTCAAACTAGTACATAAAACATATTTTAATACAAACATAGCATTGTCTTTTTCTTCGTCAGTACCATTGTACAAGATACCTTTTTTAAACTCTATATACCAGTCACAAAATTCTTCCCATATAAACTTTTGTATCTTTTCCAGTGCTATTCCCAACTCATATTTTTCTATATTATTTGTAACTTCACTAATAGTATTATTGAGCTTTGATATTATCCATTTGTCTTCAAGATTATCAATGCTTCTCTTTTCAATATCTTTTTCATCAAATGCCAATTCTTTAGTGTCATTCATCAATATAAATCTAGTCGCATTCCAAACTTTATTTAAAAAATTTCTTCCTGCAGCAACTCTTGACTCGTAAAATCTCATGTCATTGCCAGGTGCATTACCAGTTAAAAGGGCAAGCCTCAGAGCATCTGCTCCATAGACATTTATAATATCAAGTGGGTCTATACCATTTCCAAGAGACTTACTCATCTTTCTACCAAGCTCATCTCTTACAATACCATGTATCAATACTTCATCAAATGGACATTTTCCAGTCTGTTCTATGCCAGAAAATACCATACGTATAACCCAGAAGAATATTATGTCATATCCTGTAACCAATACATCTGTAGGATAAAAATATTTGTACTTCTCATCATTTGTATCTGGCCAGCCAAGAGTTGAGAATGGCCAAAGAGCTGATGAAAACCAAGTATCTAATGTATCTTCATCTTGATATATGTTTTTACTCTTACAATGCTCACATTCAGTTACTTTTTTTTCAGAAACTGTCATCTTGCCACAGTCCCTACAGTAAAACACAGGTATTCTATGTCCCCACCATATCTGTCTTGATATACACCAGTCTTTTATATTTTCCAGCCAATGCAAGTATGTATTTGCAAAATTTGATGGTACAAACTTTAAGTCACCATTTTTAAGCGCATCTATAGCAGGTTTTGCAAGTGGTTCCATTTTAACAAACCACTGGTCTTTAATCATCGGTTCTATATTTGTATGACATCTATCATGAGTACCAACATTATGCCTATATGGCTCTATCTTCTCGATAAAGCCTTCTGCTTTCAAATCTTCAACAATCACTTTTCTGCACTCAACTCTGTCCATCCCATCATACTTGCTGCCTTTAAAAGTAATCTTTGCATCGTCATCCAAAATTTGTATTTGTTCAAGATTATGTCTTAAACCAACTTCAAAGTCATTTGGGTCATGGCAAGGAGTCATCTTAACAAATCCAGAACCAAATTCCATATCAACATATTCGTCAGCAATAATCTCTAATTTTCGCCCCACAAGAGGTAAAATTAAAAACTTACCAACTATATTTTTATATCTATCATCATCTGGGTTAACTGCTACAGCAGTATCTCCAAGCATAGTTTCTGGCCTAGTAGTCGCTACTACTATATAATTCTTACCATCAACAGAGATATTCTTATCTTCAAAATAATATCTCACATAGTATAATGCTCCATCTTGCTCTTCATAGTTTACTTCAGCATCTGAGATTGTAGTGTGACAAGTTGGGCACCAATTTATTATTCTCTTTCCTTTATAAATTAATCCCTTATCAAATAACTCTTTAAAAGTTTTAAGAACTGCATTGCTACAACCTTCGTCCATAGTAAATCTGAGCTTACTCCAGTCACAACTTGCACCCATCTTTTTTTGCTGTTCTATAATATTGGACTCATATTTTTCTTTCCAAGCCCAAGCTTCCTTCATGAAACCTTCTCTGCCAAGTGAGTACTTGTCTTTACCTTCAGACTTGAGCTTATCCACAACTTTTACTTCAGTCGAAATTGCTGCATGGTCAGTTCCTGGCTGCCAAAGAGCCTCAAAACCTTTCATCCTTTTATATCTAATAAGTGTATCTTGAAGACTTATATCTAGCGCATGTCCCATATGCAGTTTGCCAGTTATATTTGGTGGAGGCATAATGATAGTGTATGGTTTTTTGTTTGGATTAGGATTTGCAACAAAAGAATTAGTATCCATCCATTTTTTGTAAATTCTATCTTCTATATCCTTAGGATTATAATTTTTCTCTAATTTTTCCATACTAACCTATAAACCTATACTTTTCCTTCCATATTTTAATATTTGAAGAAATGCTTTCTTTTATATAGCTTGAACCCATGAGGAATATATCTTCGCACTCTTTCATTGCATCACTCTTTCTAACTTTTATTATTCTGCTAACTATATCATACTCCCAGTCAGCTAAAATTGATTCATTAATACTATCATCAATCTCATATATCTTGTCTACTGTTCCATTTAATTTCAAACAGAAATATGCTTCTCTAAGTATATCCAGGCTTCTTGTTCGCCTATATAGTTCTCCAAGATAATTAGCTGCATTTTCATAAAACTGCAATTTAGCATAACTAAATGCCAATCTCATTAATGCAAGGTCATTATTTTTAGATATCTTAGAATACTGTGAAATTGCTTTCTCGTATTTTTTTAATTGAAATAATTTGTCACCGGCTCTCAATATATATTCTTCTTCAGGCAATGAAAGAAGCCTTAAAAGTCTCATTCTAAACTGTCCTATCTCTTCATCAGTATAAAAATTTGAATTGGCTAATATATAAGTCAATATATCAGCAAGATTTGCTTTCTTATTAAACATTTCGTTGATATCACTAGCAACTTTTGGCATCTTAAGATAAACGTCAATATAAAGAATCAAGTTTTTAGTTATAAAACTATTTGAAATTAATATGGCATAATTATAAATAAAATATGCCAACTCTTGTATTGACTTAATATTTAGATCAGCTTCCTTAATGTAATAAGGATTATTATTAGATTTTCCACAATATATTACCATTATATTTCCACCGGCTTCATCGATGACTCTTTGCTTGATTCGTAAAACTCTCCAAAACCTTTATCTGTAATAGATATGTCTACAAGATTCTGCTGAGAAAATACAAATCCTATTTCAAACAAATTCGTCTTATCTTTTCTAAGTGATACTTTTTCTGGAATTGCGATAGGAACTTCTGTGGCAGTCCTCTCAATAATCTTAAGAATCTCTAATCTAATTTCTCTTTCATCTTCTAATATTACGTCGAAGAAACAATCCTTCAAATTAAACCACTCTTCTCCTGGTTTTATGAGTTCTATCTTTGTTTTAACATGATTTACAATAGCTGTAAGTCTTATTGATGCTGTAGTTCTTGCATCTGTTATCAGCAAGACATTACTAGGGAAATTCCCATTGACAATATCATTTGACAAAAGTACTGCTGATTTTGCAAAAAAGTTTATATCAGTTTCAACATTTGCTACACTACAAACATATGTCATGAACTCTCTATAGTATGAAGAATCTTCAAATCCTAAGCCGGTAAGTATTATATGATTATAAACTTCTTCCTTTATACATCTCTTTGCAAAGTCAAATAAAATCTTGTCACAAACTTTCTTACCAGCGTCTCCAGATAATAGGTCAAGTGGAAGTGCTAAATGCTCTTCAGTACTTACTTTCCAATACTCAATATTATTATCGTCAATATATCTAACTAATTCATAATATGTAAGAGCTTTTTCTGTAAAGTCAAACAGTGACACTAGGTTACTGTAATAAGCTTCCTCTTTAGACTTTATGTAAGATATAAACGCTTCGCTATAAGTCGTTACTTTGAACTTTTTCTCATCTTTAAATATTTCATTTAATGCATACTTAATTTTCTCAAGATACTTCACATTACTTTGCCTTATAACAACTGTGACATATTCGACATTGATAAATTTTGATAGCAAATTACTAAAAAAGACTCTTGTCAATTCCTTAGCATCATATGAGGTCTCTCCAATCCTTGCAGTGCCATCATTCCCCATTATGTAAAACAATTTATCTATCACTATATCAACATTGTCAATATTCTCATTCTTTGCTTCTTCACCTATAAACCATGTGTTGGTATTTAGATTTCTTCCTACAGCAAAAGGAAATGACAAAACATTTTTGTCTTCATTATTGCTAACATATGCAAAATTTTCATCTAAACTAATACCAATAATCATATATTAAATAGACCTTTTGACATTTCTTGTTTTTCTACCATTTCCATAACAACTTTCTTAAGTCCTTCAATATTATCTCTATCCAAACAAACTATTGCATCATTTATAAAATCAAATGTACTTCTCATCTTGCTACTCTTCGGATATTCCATCTCATAATTCTCATCAAATGTGAGAGTACCTTTCGCAAGTACACCATTTGACGCATCATTTGCATTGGTTATCTCGTAATTTATAACCTCATTCTTAAACACAGTAATTTTTTTCACATATATATTCATGAAAACTTTTGTCAATTCTAAAGTTTTCTTATCTTCTACACCACTTATAGAAATAGTAACCCTTGGTACAAAATCCTTATCAGCATGATACTCTATATATTCTTTATTCATGATATAATATGGCATTCTCATATGTCGATTTAAATCCTTATAATAAGCAAATATGTATTCAGTATCAAGTAACCTTTCCATAGCCTTAACCAATATGCGTCTCAAATCATTATTAGATAGGATTTTAAATGTTGATATATATTTAGTTATGGCAAACAAAAATATAATTGGTACAGAGTCAATCTGGTCATAGTTCTTAGATAAATATTTAGTTAGTTTTTCAAAATAACTCTCTGAAGTTTCCACTTCATCAAGTACATAGTCAGTAGCTTTTTTATTAAGATACGCAACCACAAGATCTTCATTTTCATCTATATTGGCATCATAGTTATCATAGATATGGTCTAAATGTTCTATATTATTACTCTCAAGTGATATCATCAAGAGCTTCTTTGCTATAAAACTTGAATCAATATTCATCTCATTTGCTGTATCCATAACAAGCATCATATTATCAATTGAAGATTCATAGTTGTTAATTAGATAATTAATGAGTTTGGTATCTCTATTGCCCTTTTTTACAAAAGCAAAAATATCATTTAACAATTTCCCTTTTATATTTTCATCATTCATATCTATAAGTTTAGAATACAACAATATCAAATCGCTATCTTCTACAAGTTCCATGCCATAGAATGAAACTTTATCATAGACAAAACTATATTCATGACACTCAAGCATTATTTTCAACACTTTTCTTTTGTCAAAAATATCCATACCGCTGAACAATAATTTCATGACAAAAATCTTTTCATCCTCACCTATGCCTTTGCCAGAAAGTATTTCTCTAAAATAAAAATCTATAATTTTCTTTTTAAACTTATCTTTGATTACTGGGTTTATCTTTATCTTTGACTCTAAGTCTCTTATCTCGTCAACTTCATAATTCTTAACCAAAGTCTCCTGCTCATTAAGTTTAATTATTTTGGTCATATCAATGATATCTTTCTGAGGATAGTTTTCAATTATGTAACTTTCCAAATCTTTTCTTTCAAACAAAATCTTAATTGTCACATCTTCAGTATAGTACCTATTACCATACACATCTTCATATAGCATCAATCTTGATCCAAAGAATATAGGCACGTAGGCTATTCCATTGTATACATCATACTTTGTCTCTTTTTCAGTCTCATTATACTTAATTATAATTTTCTTTATACTTGTGTTCTTTAAAATTATTTTATGATTTCTAAGCAAATACAAAATGTTATTGCAATTATTCTCATTAATGATGCTCTTACTTAATACTTTGTTGTAAATTTTTATAAGCGATTCAGTTATTCTATTTTGATAAATCCTTGAAATCGCATACTCAAGTATCTCATTGCTATACATCTTGTATACATCTTCTGTCTCTTCAAATGCCGCAATGACATTTTCATATAATTTAGCCTTATCATCAAAAGAATAATTCTTGTCATCAAAATAATACCTATAAATATATAAAGGTAATTTATATCCATAATCTTCCGGGATAGATAACAAAAACTTATCGTATATTCCATTAATATTAGATCCTTTTTCTATAACCTTAAGATATATTCTAAATGACAGTTCGTCTGTAAAATTATTCCTTACACACATTGAAGCAAGTACCGTCAACAACTCTTTATCTTTAATCGCATCCACAAGTGAAATTGCTTCATTTAAAATCTCGTTATTAATTTGCTGCTCTTTATACTCTTCCCCAGTAGCTGTCAAAATAGCATTCAATCTACTATCTGCACTTACATTACTCAAATCAATATTGTCCAATGTATCATCAATATATCTTTTTGCAATCTCATCATCTACATTTACAAAAAGTTTAGATACATCTATTTCAAAAGCTTTGAAAAACTCTATAATTGCAATATTGATGTTAGTACCTTTCACTAAGCCATAATAGAGACTCATCGTAAATTCATCTTGCATAAATGGCGCCTTAGTGAATAGTTCATTCGTAAAAATTGAGCAGGCCATGGTAAAATCTGTACACATTAAATCATAGTAGTCCGTAATTGACTCTAGTTTATTTATTGTTCTACTTATGTTATTAGCTACAATTTTATATTCAAAAGGTATATCGGCAGTTCCAACATTTGAAATCACCGAAATACTTCCCTTGATGATATCTCCATCTTCCAAGTCCTTTGTGTTAATCGTGAACGTTAAATCTTCTTGCTTTTCCTTAATAATTGGATTTTTAATAACAACCCTATTATTGTCGGAATAGCAATTTCCGTCCATCAAAAGTTCTCTAACATTTGAAATCGTGATGTGATCTTCGTACTTTTTGTCTTTTTCCAACTCAAAAGCAATTGATTTCACACGAAATGTCAGTGAATTATCAATTTTAACACACGTGCCATTTGATAATGACACAACTCTATTATATTGCATAACAATTAATTATATCTAAATAAGGCTTTTTTTTCAAGTATTGAAAAAAGTCACTTTTTGTTCTATAATATGCGAAATGTCAACTTATAATCCTAAAAACGAAATCAAATTAATGATTCTATATATGCTTAAAAATGTCAGTTTTTCTCTAAATCATGAGAATTTAAGCAATTTTTTTCTTGATAAATACACTTCATTCATTATTTTCCAAGATATACTTGCCGATCTGGTTGATACCAAGCTTATAGACGAATATAAGACTAAGACTTCAGTATTCTATAAGACTACTACTGATGGTGCAGAGGCTTTGGACACATTTATCAATGATATATCACCAGAACATAAGCAAGAATTGGATAACTACATTAAAGAAAACAAGTTTAAATTAAAAGAAGAATCAATTATCAGTGCCAACTATGCTGATAATAATACTAATAATTTCAAGATTTCTTTAGAAATAAACGAAAATAAGGACGAGACATTCAAGATTGAAATGGACGTTCCTACAGCAGATGCAGCTATAACTATGTGCGAGAATTGGAAAGAAAAGGCAAAATCTATTTATGCTTACATAATTAAACAATTACTTTGATATTTTTTTTCTTTTTTTTTCAAAAAAATACTTGAATATTATTTTTATATATGATATTATAGAGAAACTGAAATTAAATAATTAATAACATAGAGGGCATGTTATATGTATAAATGGGTTAAAGGTAACTCTTTTAATAAGATTGCTACTATTTATGCCGGAAATATTACCCTAAATGTACCTTGTATCAGTCTTTTCGAAGGTGCGAAATGGTGTGTAGTCGGTATAGATTATGACAATAAAAAAGTTGGCATCAAAGTGGTAAGCAAAGAAGATTTAGACAAAAAAACTTTTCCCGAGGATGCTATGAATAAAGTATCAATTGGAAAGTCATTTATAAGGATTTGCAATAAATCAATTATAAAAGAAATTGCAAAGGCAACAAAAAAAAGAGCTGAAGGCGAAAAATTTGGAGTTAATTACAACACTAAAGAGAAATTACTTGAAATAGATTTAAACTCACCACTGTAATTATTCAGAATTAATCAAATAAAAATAGGTCCTATTCAGGACCTATTTTTTTATATTTCAGTAAGTAGATCTCCATAACTTGGCATTGGCCACATATCTTTATCAACTATCATTTCTAATTTATCAACATCTACTCTCAGCTTATTCATGTAAGTAACCACATCATCTTTATAAGCCTTCGATTTATCGGTTAAATCTTTAACCGTCTGTGCTTTTTTAAGATTTTTATCTAATAAATCTACATTAGTCTTAAGATTTCTGACGGACTCCAAAGTGTCTTCCAATAATTCCCTCTGAACAGATGAATTAAGATTCTTATCTACTTCCTTTATAGCATTGATTGAATTAGAAAGCCTTGTAGTATAATGAATACTAGCTGGCAAAACAAGTTTCTTCGCAATATCGATTAGTGCCAATGCTTCTATATTCGTAACATTTATATAGTTTTCTAAAGAAACTTCATACCTACATCTAAGCTCATTTTCGCTTAAGATATTAAATCTAGAGAACAAATCTATAACTTCTTTATCTATAAAAGCAGGAATGGCGTCAACTATACTCTTTACATTACAAAGACCTCTCTTACTAGCTTCAACTTCCCAATCTTTTGAATAACCATCACCACTAAATATTACTTTTTTGTGTTTCTTAAAGTTGTCTTGTATATATTTCTTTACATCCTCTCCAAAGTTTTTTGACTTAGAAAGTTTATCAGTAGCCTTTTTAAACTCTGAAGCTACAATAGTATTTATAACTGTTATAGGCATAGCGCATGAATCATTTGAGCCTACCATTCTAAATTCAAACTTATTCCCAGTAAATGCAAATGGCGAAGTTCTATTTCTATCTGTCACATCAAGCCATAATTCTGGTAAAGTATTGATTTGTTTTTTGATTTTCTTGCTTTGTTTTGAGTCTGTGGCATATCCATTTTTAACAAAATTATCTACAACATCATTTAACTGCTCACCAATAAAGCATGAAATAATTGCTGGTGGCGCTTCACTAGCTCCAAGCCTTTGTTCCTTGCCAGGGGTTGCACAAGATGCTCTAAGAAGTAATGCATAATTATCTACTGCTGCTATGATACATGATAGTACTAACATAAACTGTAAGTTATCATGTGGTGTATTGCCTGGATTTAATAAATTTAAACCCTTATCTGTGACAAGTGACCAGTTATTATGTTTGCCAGAACCATTAACCCATTTAAATGGCTTTTCATGGAGAAGGCAGACCATATCATGCTTCTCTGCTACTCTCTTGAGTGTCTCCATCAAAATTTGATTATGATCGCAAGAAATGTTTGCCTCTTCATAATTGCATGCCAACTCATGTTGCCTTGGAGCCACTTCATTATGTTGCGTCTTCGCAGGAACTCCCAAAAGCCATAACTCTTCATCCACTTCTTTCATGAATTTAAGAACTCTTGGTCTTATAGCACCATAGTAGTGGTCATCCAGTTCTTGCCCTTTTGCTGATTTAGCTCCTACCAAAGTTCTACCGCAATAAACCAAGTCTTTTCTCATCAAGTACATATCTTTATCCACTAAGAAATATTCTTGCTCTATGCCAAGCATCGAGTAAACTTTCTTTGCAGATTTTTTAAAGAGTTTTAATAATCTAATTGACTCATTGCTTATAACTTGCATACTTCTTAAAAGTGGAGTCTTGTTATCAAGTGCTTCACCGCCATATGAAATGAACGCAGTAGGTATGCAAAGAGTTACTGAATCATCAATCTTTCTTAAAAAGGCTGGACTTGTGCAATCCCATATAGTATATCCTCTTGCCTCAAAAGTTGCTCTTAAATTTCCAGTAGGAAATGATGATGCATCCGTTTCACCTTTTATCAATTCCTTCCCACTAAACTCTAAAATAGGTTTCTTTCCTTGTTCTGTTCTTAAGAAAGAGTTTTGCTTTTCAGCAATGCTGTCATTGAGTGGTTCAAACCAATGTGTATAATGAGTTGCACCATTCTCTACAGCCCAATTCATAATGCCATTGGCAACATATTTTGACAAAGACGAGTCAAGTTCTAAGCCATCGCTGATGGTTTTTTTCAATTTTTCGTACACTGTCTTTGGTAAATACTTTTTCATCATGGCATCATTAAAAACATTTTTGCCATAATCTTTTTTAAGATCAAATCCACTCATATTGTTCTCCTATAAAGCCAAATATAAAATTAACTAATACATTTTCTTGGACATTTTGCAGCACAGTCACCGCAATCATCACATTTATCAAAATCCATAATTGCTATATTACCTGTAACTTTTATTGCACTCTTTGTACAAGTTCTTTCACACATTCCACAAGCTATACATGAAACCTTACATGCATCCATAGCTGGCTTTCCTTTATCCCTATTTGAGCAAGTAACTTTATGTTTCTTTCCGTATGGAACTAATTCTATTACCTTCATAGGGCAGGCATTTATACAAGCTTTACAAGCTACACATTTTTCTTCATCTACTTTTGCTACTCCATCAACTATATGTATAGCATCAAATTTACATACTTCAACACAAGTTCCATATCCAAGGCAGGCATAACTGCACTTCTTCTCTCCGGCATTTGGAAGAGATGCAGCCAACCTACAATCCTTAACACCATTGTACTCATATGCCTTATCTGCATTTACACAAGTACCATCACAGTGAACAAAAGCAACTTCTTTAACTGACTCTCCAGCAGAAACACCCATCACTTCGCTAATCTTTGCAGCAACAGACGCACCACCAACTGGGCACTGATTTACAGCCGCCTCTCCTTTTGCAATTGCTTCTGCAAGAGCATCACAACCTGCATATCCACATCCACCACAATTATTGCCAGGCAAGCACTCTCTCACCTTAACTACTTTTTCATCAACTTCTACCTTAAACACTACAGAAGATATTCCAAGGAAAATACCAATTATAAGTGCTATAAGTGAAACGAGTACTACTGAACTAATTATAATCTGCATATTCTCCTCCTTAACCTAAATTTAGATTTGAAAAACCAGTAAATGCAATTGCCATGAGACATGCAATTATAAGTACTATTGGTTTTCCTTTAAAACTTTCTGGTATATCATTTCCTTCAATTTTTTCTCTTATGCTAGCCATAAGAATTATTGATATACAAAATCCCCCACTGGTTCCAAGTGCATATGCCATACCTTTTGCAAAATTACTATAGTCTTGTGCTACAGTAAGTGCAACACCTAAAACTGCACAATTTGTTGTTATAAGTGGAAGATAAATTCCTAGTGCCTTATACAATGAAGGTATAAATTTCTTCAAAAACATTTCCAAGAATTGAACGAGGCATGCTATAACTAATATAAAAGCAATTGTCTGTAAATAAGTGAGATCTATACCAAATACTCCAGTTTTTTCTAAGAACATAGTATTGATACCAAATGTCACGGCAGTAGCCATCATAATAACAAATATAACTGCTATTCCCATTCCTTTTGCCGTCTCAACCTTATTTGACACTCCAAGAAATGCACAGATACCAAGAAATCTCGACAATACAACATTTGATATAAGGGCTGCTGATATTATAATTACTATAAATTCCATACTACTTGCCCTCCTCTACGTTTGTCGTTCCTTTATGTAAAGTACAATGTAGACAATCATTATTGCAACCATCTTTTTTATTTGTTGCACTTGGTAATCTCAATTTATTTTGAATTGCAGTTAAAAATGCAAGTACAAGGAATGCACCTGGAGGTAATACAAAAAGTGCCGCTCTATAATTCTCTGGCACAAATGTAAATCCATAGATAGAGCCAGAGCCAATTAATTCTCTTATCGCACTAATGATGATAATACCAAGAGTAAATCCTAGTCCCATACCTATTCCATCGCCGATAGAATTAATTACATTGTTCTTGCCAGCAAATGCTTCTGCTCTACCAAATATAATGCAGTTAACAACTATAAGTGGTATATAGATACCAAGTGATTCATAGAGTGCTGGGAAATATGCTTTAATCAAAAATTCTACAAGTGTAACAAATGATGCAACTATAACTATGTAAATTGGGATTCTAACTCTATCAGGAGTTATTCCTCTTACTAAAGATATTAATGCGTTTGAAGCAACTAACACGGCCGTTGTAGATAACCCCATACCAATAGCATTTGATACACTGGTAGTAACTGCTAAAGTTGGGCACATACCAATCATCAAAACCAATATAGGATTTTCTGGAATTATTCCATTAAATATGCATCCAAAAAATGTTAATTTTTTCTCTTTTGTGTCTGCCATACTAATTACCTCCATCCATAGTTACTGCTCTATCTGCCATCATGCAGGCAAAAGATACAGCTTGTTTAAATGCCGTAGATGAAACTGTCGCTCCAGAAATTGTATCTACTTCACTTACATTACTATGATTATGATTTAGCCAAGAATCTAAATAGCTCATCTCTGTAGTTTTCATTCCAATTCCAGGAGTTTCAGAAGGAGTATTTGCATATCTAACTCCTGTAATATTTCCAGTTTTGTCAAATCCAACAATTAAGTTGAGAGGCCCTCCAAATCCTTTTGATGTACACTGAACAATGTATCCAATTATTTCTCCATCTGCGTTCTTACATCTTAGCACTGGTTCTTCACCATTTATTGAAGCATCATAACCAGCCGATGCACCTATGACATCTGATGTGATATCTTCAGAAGTGCTAAAGCCAGGGCAGACTTCATTGAAAGCTTTTTTCTGTGCTTCCAAGTTTGCTTTATCAATAGCTTCCTGAGTTCCAGTTTTAGCCAAAGCCAATACAAATACCAAAACTAAAGTGATTATAAATAACATGAGGGCATCTTTTATAATACCAACTATTTTCATATTATTTGCCCTCCTTTCCAAAAGCTGTAGGAATAGTAAATGACTCAATAAGTGGTACAAGTAAATTTGATATCAAGATTACATACGATACACTCTCACCTGATTTACCAAATAATCTAAATATTCCAGTAAGTACTCCAAGCAATATTCCATACAGAACTTTACCAAGAGGAGTAATAGGTGAAGTTGCATAATCAGTTGCCATAAAGAAGGCGCCAAATATAAGTCCACCTCCCAATACCTCTCCTAATATGTAATTAATATTTGTAGATTTACCTTGACCAAATATCATTATGAATATAACAAAACTAACAATATAAAGTATAGGAATCCTTAGATCAATTATTTTCTTTACTGCCAAATATATTGCACCAAGCAAAAGACATATTGCTGAAATCTCTCCTATAGTACCAGGAATATAACCAAACAGCATGTCAAACAGATTTACTTCATTTCCGCTCTTTAATATGATAAGTGGCGTAGCTGATGTATATGCATCTACTGACATCCTTGAAGTAAAGTTATTCATAAATCCTGCAAATGAAATAATGCAAAAACATCTACCAGCGAGCGCTGGATTCATAAAGTTTTGACCTAGACCGCCAAAAAGCATTTTAACAATCACAATTGCAAAAAACGACCCTACTGCCGGAACGAAAAACGGAACTTCCGGTGGCATATTAAGACCAAGTATAAGTCCTGTAACTACACAAGATAAGTCTCCTATCGTATTTGGTTTTTTAACAATTATATTAAAAAGCGTTTCACTTAACACTGCAGAAATTACAGCTACCGCAACAACTATGGCAGCATGAACACCAAATCTCAAAATACCCCAAACTGTTGCTGGGATTAGAGCTATGATTACATCAAGCATAATAGCACTAGTACTAATTCTATCTCTTACATGAGGAGAGCTTTGAACATTTAATTTTAAATCCATTATTATTTTGCCTCCTTTTTACTATTTAAGTAACCACGCACTGCAAATTTCATATAACTAAAATATGGTGTCAAAGGTTTTTTTGCCGGACATACAAAACTACAGCTGCCACATGTTATACACTCTGTGCCATTTAGTTTTATATACTCCTCAAAATTTCCTGTCTTAGCAGCTTTAAGCATCCTTGTAGGCACAAGATTTATAGGACAAGCACTTACGCACCTACCACAATTTATACAATTTGTTTCATTTTGATTTGAAAGTGGGTCTTTAGTGAAAGCAAGTAGTGCTGAACTATTTTTTGATACAGGCATGTCAAGACTAAATATTGGTAATCCCATCATAGGACCACCGCTAACCATCTTTTCTGGATTAACTTTAAATCCACCAGCAAAGTCTACAATTTCTTTGTAGCTAATTCCAAATCTTACATTAAGATTAGCTGTCTCATTATATGCATCACCAGAGAGTGTTATGATTCTTCTAAGAAGTGGCGTAGATTTGCAAACAGCATTTCCGATAGAAACTACAGTATCAACATTGTCTACTAGGCATCCTGCATCTGCAGGCAAAACTGATACATTTATTTTTCTTCCTGTAATAGCAAATATCAACTGACGCTCACCACCTTGAGGATACTTCGTTTTCATAAGTGCAGTTTCAATATTTGATATACTACTACAAGCTTTTGTTATCTTGTCATAAGCATCTCTCTTATTATCTTCAACGCAGATAACTCCTTTTGCTCTTGGAAAAAGCTTTAGCATACACTGAAGACCTTTAACTAATGTTTCAGTTTCTTCAATCATCAATCTGTAGTCTGATGTAAGGTATGGTTCACATTCAGCACCATTCACAAGTATATAATCAATTTTATTAGGGTCTTTAGGGCTCAATTTTACATGAGTAGGGAAACTCGCACCTCCAAGACCTACTATACCGGCATCCTTAACTATCCTTATTATCTCTTCATTTGATAATGAATTAAAATCTCTCTCAACACCAAATCCTTTTATAGCATCATACTTTTCATCATTTTCGATAACTATACTCTCAACTTTTTGACCGCCTACTACAAGTCTTTCTTCTATTGCTGTAACTTTACCAGATACAGACGATAATACATTTGCAGATATAATTCCATCAGCCTCACCAATTATTTGGCCCATCAACACATTGTCCCCGACTTTAACACAAGGCTTAGCCTTTGCCCCTATGTGTTGCTGCATAGGAAATACTAAGGTTTTACCTGCTGATACAACTCTAATCGGTTTATCTTTAGCAAGTTCTTTACACTCATCAGGATGAACACCATGCTTAAATGTATACATAGATACTCCTTTCAAATAAAAAAGCATAACAATTTAGTTATGCTCTTGATTCATATTTACCGGTTTCAGTAGAAACGATAATTTTTTCTCCCTTGTCGATAAATAGTGGCACCATCACTGTTGCGCCGGTCTCTACAGTTGCAGGTTTCATGGCACCTGTCTGTGTATCACCTTTAATTCCTGGTTCAGTGTCTGTAACTTCAAGAGTTACTTTAAGTGGTGGCTCAACGCTAAATACCTTGCCGTTATAAAACATAACTTTACAAGTCTCGTTTTCTTTAACAAACTTCATAACATCACCAACTTGTTCTGGTGAAAGAGCAATCTGTTCATAATTACTATTATTCATAAAGTTGTACATGCCATCATTATAGAGAAATTGCATATCAACTCTATCAATTACTGCTTGATTAAACTTTTCAGTAGGTCTAAAAGTTTTTTCAATGACTCCTCCATTTATAATGTCGCGAAGTTTAGTTCTTACAAAAGCCGCACCTTTTCCTGGTTTTACGTGTTGAAATTCCATAATCTGACATACTTGTCCTTCAATTTCAAGTGTCAAACCATTTTTAAATTCACCTGCTGATATCATTAGATCCTCCTCATAAATTGTATAAATTATTTAATAAATATATGACATTTTACTTTATTAGCATAATTGTAAATTGCAAGCGCTTCTCTAAATACAGTACTAATTTTTTTATTATCTATATCAATAATATAATTTGCCAATTCCTCATAATATGGTTTCATCTCATCTATCTTTTTTTCTACAGTAAAAACCGAAAAATTATTCTTTAGCTCTGGTCTCAGCACATAATCTGTCTTCAGATTCTCACATATAGTTTCAGACTTAGCCCTCAGATATATTACTCTACCGCTTGTCTTAATCAATTTTCTATTTTCTTCATCTCTTGGTATATCTGAAGATATAGAAACTATCATCCCCTGCTCTATGCTATTCTTTAAAATATACTTTCCTAAACTATTGTAGTAATCTATTCCTTTTAAATTTACAATATCTTCTATACTCTTATTTTCTTTTTTCTCAATAAACAAATCAGTGTCAATAAATTTCAATTCTTTTCTAGAAGCGATAAGTTTTCCAACCATCGATTTTCCAACGCCATGGTATCCTGCTAAATATATTGTTTCCATAATCTACTTCTTCTTTTTGCTTGGTTTAATTTTCTCTACTTCTGCATTAAAACTTTCAACTTCCTTAAATTCCCTATATACAGAAGCAAATCTGATATAAGCAATATCATCTATCTTTTTAAGTTTCTTCAATACAAGTTCGCCTATCTCTATACTCTTAATCTCTGGCTCATCCCTTAAAGATATTTCCTTCTCAACTTCATCAACCAATTTATCTATAATTTTTGATGAAATTGGCCTTTTTATGCAAGAATACAATACACCTTTTCTCAATTTTTCCTTGCTGAATGGTTCTCTTGTAGAATCTTTTTTGACAACTAAAATAGGAGATGTCTCAATCTTCTCATATGTAGTAAACCTTTTTTTACATTTTATGCACTCTCTTCTTCGCCTTATAGAATAGTCTTCATTTCTCCTGGAATCTATAACCTTTGTGTCCGGTGCTTTGCAAAATGGGCACATCATAGTGATGATCCTCCTAGTTGCATATTAAAGTAATATTTTACTATATATTGTGCTTTTTTTCAAGATAAAGCACGAATTTATGCAATGCTCTAGCCCTATGACTTATCTTATTCTTTACATTAATTCCTAGATTTGAATATGTCTTAACTTTACCTTTTTCTATATCACTAGTATCTCCGACAGCAAATATAGGATCATAGCCAAATCCATCAGTTTTTTCGATACTTTTGGCGATATATCCGTCAATTTTACCTTCAAAACTATGATTTTTAATTCCATAAGAGGCTGCATCTATAACTTCTAAAACCGACAAAATCGTTATAAAATAAGCTTTTCTATCAATATCTGCAACATCTTTCATAAGTTCTAATATCTTGTTGTTCTTATCGCTTTGATTGGTATTCTCTCCAAGAAATCTTGCAGAATATATCCCTGGTGCGCCATCTAGGTAATCAATACATAGACCAGTATCATCGGCAATTATATAATCTCCATCTTTAAGTAATTTCTTTTCTTTCATCACTTCATATAGAGCCTGGGTTTTGATATTTGCATTTTCTAAGAAAGTATTTCCGGTCTCATCTGGGTTAATATTAATCCCCAAATCAGACATCATAAAAATAATATCCTTGTATTTTTCACCAAGGATATCAATAATTTCATTCATTTTATGTTTATTATTAGTCGCGAATATCAATCTCATATTATTTCTTTAAATTAACTTTAAGCGGATACTTTGTAACTCTTCCATCTGAATAAACAAAAGTTGCTTGAATGTTTTTATCGTTAAATGATTTTGATGCGAAGTCAATCAAATCCTTAGACTTTTCCTCTCCAAGAAGCATACATGCTGTAGATAAATAATCTCCTAAAAGGCCATTCTCAGATACAATAGTTACAGAATCAATTCCATTATTAGTTGGGTAACCTGTAGTAGGATCTATAATGTGATGGTATACTCTATCATCTCCTTCAACTTTGAAATATCTTTGATAATTACCACTTGTTATTACGTTTCTATTCTTTACTTCAATAGTGTCAATAATATCATTTCCAGAAAATGGTTTGAAGACACCCACTCTAAATGCACTATCAGCTCTTCCGTCAACTTCACCAGTACAAAGTACATTGCCACCAAGATTTACTATGCAGGCTTTAATATTTTCATTTTCAGCCAACATTTCTTTTAATGCATCACAGCAATAACCCTTTACAAGGGCTCCAAAATCATATTGAGTAAGTTTGTCACCAGTAAAAGTAATTCTATGCCTTGTAAATTCATCCTCGTTTACATTTCTTTCTATTGTATAGTTGAAATTACCAGTATGCTTTCTAGCCTCATTAATCTCAGCAAGCGTAGGTACTGTCTTCCTATTTTTAACATCCCACAAATCAATGAGTGTGCCTAAACTTATATCAAATTTCTTTCCGGACCACTCGTACAAGCTGCTTGCGATTTCAAATATAGATGCCACTTCATCACAAATCATTACAGAATCACTAGTTCGATGGTTAATCTCATAAATCTCACTATTTTCATTTGTTTTAGAAAAAACTTCCTCATATCTCTCCACAAGATTTTTCATAGCATAGAAATATTGCGATGCTGTAGTTTCATCTTGGACTCCATAAAAACTAATTGAACATTGTGTATCAAATGCATCAAAAGCAAATTGGAAAGGTTTTTCCTCTACCCCATAATTCTTTTTTCTTCCTTCTGGAATCTTGCACGATACAGTACTCAATCCCATTAATAAAACCAAAACTAATGATATAAACTTCTTCATATTTACTCCGATTTTTTAATTAGATTATTTAAATGAATTTTTGCCTGCTCAGTAATTTCATCTGGCAAGCCAGCTAATTTTGCTACTGCTATACCATAACTCTTTTTAGCCGAACCTCTTACAATTTTTCTTAGAAACTTAATCTCATCATTATTTTCTAATACAGCTATATTAAAATTATTTACTCCTTTAACTTTTCCTTCAAGCTCAGTAAGTTCATGATAATGTGTGGCAAAAAGTGTCTTTGCCTTTATTTCATTACTTAAATACTCTATTACAGACCAGGCTATAGATAATCCATCATAAGTACTTGTACCTCTGCCAATCTCATCTAAAATTATAAGAGAATGCTCTGTGGCATTATTTACTATATTAGCTACTTCACTCATTTCAACCATGAATGTAGATTTACCACGAGTTAAATCATCACTAGCACCAACTCTTGTAAAAATCCTATCGAGAATACATATATCTGCACTTTTTGCAGGCACAAATGAACCAATATGTGCCATAAGTGCGATTAGAGCAACCTGTCTCATATATGTTGACTTTCCTGCCATATTAGGGCCAGTTATTATATCAATATAGTTTTCATTATCTAAACTTGTATCGTTTGATATAAAAGTATCTACACTATTTAGCTTTTCTATTACAGGATGTCTGCCACCATCAATTTTTATTATACCATTCTCATTTATCAAAGGGCAAGTATAATTATTCTCTTTTGCAATATAAGCAAAGTTACTAAGCACATCGATAATTGCTATGTCAGATGCAGAATTCTTGATTCTCTGTGTCTCAGCAGCAATTTTCTCTCTTACATCTTGAAAAACTTCATATTCTAGATTACCTAATCTATCTTCAGCACTAAGTATTATCGATTGTAAGTCATTCAGTTCTTTAGTTGTATATCTTTCAGAACTAGCAAGTGTTTGTTTCCTTATGAAATATTCTGGTATCTCCCCCTTATAAGCATTAGTTATCTCAAACAAATATCCAGTAAGTCTACTATACTTAACTTTTAAGTTTTTAATCCCTGTCTTCTCTCTCTCTTTTTGTTCTAAGTCTATAAGCCATTGCTTGCCATTTGTTTTACTCTCTCTATACTTATCAATCTCAGCATTGAAGCCATCTTTTATAATGCCTCCATCATGCATCAAGTATGGCGGGTCATCTACTATACTTTCATCAACCAATTTAAACAAATCTTTTAAAGTATCAAATCTCTCTCCCACTTCTTCCGCAAAATCTGAGTTAAATGTACAAAGCAAGGCTTTTAAATATGGCAACACATATATTGAATTCTTAAATGCAATTAAATCCTTCGCATTTGCATGCTTCATGTCAACACGTGCAACTATTCTCTCAAGATCATATATCGCACTTAAGTACTCTCTTAGTTCATGTAAATCAACTTGCTTTTCTAAAAAACTCTTTACTGCATTTTGCCTATATATAATTAAGTCTTTATCCTTAAGTGGTTCCTCAATTACTCTCCTAAGTAGCCTGCCACCCATAGCAGTTTTAGTTTCATCAAGCACATGAAGAAGCGTGCCCTTTCTATCTTTATTCTGCATACTCTCTGTTAGTTCCAAGTTCTTAATAGTTGCAGAATCTAAATACATATATGACTTATCATTTATATACTCGATTTTTTCAAGATGAGAAAGCTCATTTTTTTGATTTTCTCTTACATAATAATAAGCTGCTATGCTTGAATATATCGCATTACTATCTTTTATATCATCATAGTTACTTATATTTTTAAGCAATTTATCCAATAAACTATACTCTTTATTTTTAAAATTATTTAAATCAAAAACATTATCATTTATCACAGTAACTGCTATTTCATACTTGTCTTTAATTTCTGACACGTTAAAATTAGAATTAGAAATATTACTATTGACGAGTAACTCTTTTGGTTCAAAGCGTGCAAACAAATCATACAGTGTTTTTCCATCATTTATATTGCTAATCATAAAGTCGCCAGTAGAAAAATCAAAAATTGCCACTCCAAATCTTCCATCAGCATAGTAAATCGATAATATAAAACTATTTACTTTGTCTTCAAGATATTCCTGTGCCAAAACTGTGCCAGGAGTGATAATTTTTGTCACTTCTCTTTTTACAAGTCCTTTAGCAAGTTTAGGATCTTCTACCTGCTCTGCAATAGCAACTTTGTATCCTAATTTTACTAGTTTTGACATGTAGACATCTACTGCATGGTATGGTACACCACACATAGGGGCTTTTTCTTTCATGCCGCAGTCTTTACCAGTCAAAACCAAGTTCAAAGATTTACTTACTAGCTTAGCCTGTTCAAAAAAAGTTTCATAAAAATCTCCGACCCTAAAAAATATAATGCAATCATTATATCTTTCAGCAGTATCTAAATACTGCCTCATCATAGGCGACAAATTTTCAGTCTCTTCATTTTTTAAATTAATAATTTCCATTTAAATATTTATAAATTATAATTCACCTTCAAAATAAAACTTGCAACTTCTAACTAATCTTACTTTAACTATCTGCCCTATCAATTCTTTATCCCCAGTAAAATGCACTAAATAGTTATTTGACAATCTGCCTGTCAATTTCCCAGAAATCTTATCTTCTCCCTCAACTAGTACTTCCATTACTCTACCCACATATTTCTCTACATTTTTCCCTGAACAATTTTCCACAGCATCCAAGAGTCTTTTAAACCGCTTCTTTACGATTTCTTCCGGCACTTGATTATCCATCTCTGCTGCTTTAGTACCTGTTCGTTTTGAATATTCAAAAGTAAATACTGCATCATATAAAACTTCATTTATAAGGGAAAGTGTGTCTTCAAAATCTTTTTCAGTTTCGCCAGGGAAACCTACTATTATATCCGTAGTTATACCAACGTCGTCAATATTGTCGCGAATTTTTTTTATAACTTGTAGATATGATTTTCTATCATAGCGTCTATTCATGGCCTTAAGAATATTATCGGAACCAGATTGTACAGGTAAATGAATATGCCTACAAATATTGTCATGCGACTTAATAACTCTTATCAATTCATCTGACAAATCTTTTGGGTGCGAAGTCATAAATCTAATTCTCTTAAGCCCTTCAATCTTTGCAACTTCCTCTAAAAGTTCTGGGAATGTCACCTTTTCATTATTTGCAAAACTATATTTGTCACTTGCAACACCACTATACGAATTTACATTTTGTCCTAGAAGCATAACCTCTATAACACCGTCTCTAATATCTGCCTTTATCTCTTCTATTATATCATCTACACTTCTACTTCTCTCTCTTCCCCTAACATATGGCACTATACAATATGTACAGAAATTATTACAGCCATACATTATATTTACACCACATTTAAACTTAAAAACTCTCTTTGATGGCAAACTTTTCTCTATATTTGACGACTCATCGTATACTCTTATTACCTTATCATCACTATTAATAACTTCATCAATCAAATTTCCAAACTCATCAATATTATGTGTGCCAAATATAAGTCTTACATGGTTGTATTTGTTTTTAATTACTTCAACCTCATCTTTTTCCTGCATCATACAGCCACATATGCCAATTATCTTATTTTTATTATTTAGATAAGATTTTTTTAGTTGACCGATGTGACCATATAGTCTTTGGTTTGCATTTTCTCTTACAGTACAAGTATTAAAAATAACTATATCGGCATCTTCTTCACTTTCAATTTCTATATATCCTTTTTCTTCCAAAACTCCTGCAAGTTTTTCGCTATCTCTTGCATTCATCTGGCATCCAAAAGTAACTATTTTATATGTTTTAAAATTACTTTCTTTCATTATTTTAATAAATATTTAATTTGCTTTGAAATCTGTTTATAAAAAATATATGTGATAATAGATGTTATACTAAACTTAATTAAGTTAAATGGTAATACGGACAATAAATATACTTTAGTCATACTGTCAATAATAGGAACTATTGCACTGCACATCTCTATTATCGTTTCTTCACTCATATGAAATACATTAAAGTAAATTGGAAATATAAATGTAGCATTACAAATTGTGCAGACTATACTAGAAAGTATACTTCCGATAATCAGCCCTATGATAGCCCTCTTTTTAGTTTTAAGAGATTTATATATTATGCTTGCAGGAAGTGCATAGGAAATACTTCCGATTATATTGGCAAGTTCACCAAGAAACATAGTAGAGGTGCCCTTCATTACGAATTTAATAAGTACTTTCAAAACTGCTATCACTATGCACTCAACTGGGCCTAATACAAATCCTCCAACTATTACCGGAAGTTCTGACAAATCCATCTTCATAAACGATGGTGCTATAGGTAACGGAAAATCAAAATACATAAGTATGGCACTTATTGCTGAAAACAATGCTATTATAGCTATTTTTTTTATTCTAGTACTCATTCTCGCTCCTAAAACCAATTAATATCCTTAATTTTTTTAAAACAACATTCTTCTACGAAATTATTATTTTGCCTACTTGCTGGATGGCAAGAATAAACTATGTTCTTATCATTAACAAGTCCTTTCACTCTATTTAAGGCAATATTCCCCCATATAAGCCATTTGCAATCTACATTTGCATTAATATATATAATCAGTTCATTCATGAAGTCAGTCCAAATATCTATATGCGCACCTGATTTACCAACTACAGTAGTAAGAGTTGCATTTAAAAATATAACTCCTTCTTTCTCCATTTCATCAAACCAATCGGCAGTATTCAAATAAGTTATCATATCCGCCAATGAGTCACTTCTCAACTCTTCTATACTATACTTCTTTCCAAATTTATAATAGCAAAGTGACTTGAAAATATTTGAAAGTGATTGCTGTTTATATTTATCAGTAAACTTATAAACATTTGCTACTTCAAAAGCCCTTCCAGTTGCTACCGGTAAAATCTTTCCATCTTTATTATAAGTAGATGGATATGGGTCCATACCGAGTATTATACATTTTACTTTATCTAAATCACAATTCAAAAATCTAAAAACTTTATCTTTGGGCGGACAGATATTGTCTGTTATTTCGACAAAATGTTGCATCTCGCTAAAATGTGCACTACTATTAATAAACTTTTCCCAAGACTTATGATACTTCATATCAATCCAATAACTCATTTAAAGTCTTAAATTTTTTATTTACTTTACTTTTCATTTCTAAGCCAATTTCTTTGTCAAACAAATTGTAAACCTTATCATTTAGAGCAAAAGAATACAATTTTTTAGGTAAAGTATTTAGCACGAAATTCCATGCGTATGCAAGGGTTTTATCATCTGAAGATAAACTATCACTTTCTTTATATTCTCCTTGATACTGAAGCATCTTAAGTTCAAAAATTCTTCTTATAAGTTTTGCTTCTACCTTACCATCAACCAAAGCTTTAAAAGTATAATATAGTAATATATATATTTTTTCACTCTCTAAGTTTTCAAATCCAAAATAGTCAGCTAACTCTATAAAATAAGATGCATAACATGTATTATTATAATCATTTGTAATTTCAGAAAAACTATTTTTCAAAATTACATTTTCAAGTTGATATCTATCACCGCTAACCCTTAATTCAAATGTTCCAAAAGAAAAAACTCTAGTTTTCCCAATATTTTTTGAGTTTTGCTTTCTGACATTGAAGGCATAAACCATGATTTTCCCTTTTTCTTTAGTCAAGATAGTTAAAAGCTTATCATAGTCTCTATAATCTAATTCTTTAATAATTACACCATTTAATTTTTCAAGATTATTTTTAGTATTCATTTATAAATCATTGCCGTCATAGCCATAATTAGCAAGGAGAGTCTTCTCATCTCTCCAATTATCTCTCACTATGACATTTAATTTTAGATTAATCTTTTCATTTGTAAACTTTTCAATTGCAATTCTCGAACCAACTCCTATATTCTTTATCATAGATCCGCTCTTTCCTATAATTATACCTTTATGACTTTCTTTCTCGCAAACTATAATAGCATCTATATTTAAGCATTTGGTTTTGGATTTTTTCATACTATCAATAATCACAGCTATACCATGCGGAATCTCTTTGTCAAGTTTATATAAGCACTGCTGTCTAATCATATCTGCCACAATTTGCTTCATTGGCTCATCAGTTAGATCTTCTTCGTTATAGAATCTGTCACCTTCCGGCATTTCAGACTTTATATAATCAATAACTTCTTTTATGTTCTTTTTTTTCAATGATGACACAAAAAATACTCTATCGAATTTCACATCATTGCCAAACTTTCCATTAATAGTATTAATAACTTTTTTCTCATCATAATCTATCAAATCACATTTATTTATTATCAAAACCTTCTTTGCGCTTATGCCATTTAAAATTTTAACAATTCTATCAAATCCATCTTCCTCGTAGGTCATAACATCTATAATTACAAGTGCCAAATCTATAGCCTCTACAGATTTAATTATTGATTTTGACATATAATCATCAAGCTTATTCTTTACGCCATGAATTCCTGGCGTATCTACGAATACTATTTGGGAATCTTCATCATTGTATATACCTTTTAAATTCTTTCTAGTCGTCTGTGGTTTTCTCGATGTGATTGCGATATTATCATTTAGAACTGCATTCAAAAACGATGACTTGCCAGCATTAGGTAAGCCAAGTATTGATACAAATCCACTTTTAATTATTCTATCAACTGCCATACAATATCGTATTCTTTCTTAGCTTCTTCTAGTTTTGAGTTTGATATAAGAGCGCATCTATATCCATTTTCAATATCTTTAAATATTTCAGATAATTCTCTTAACTCATTAAGATTTATATCTAAAACATCATGTCTTCTCTTATTATATTCCTCATCGGTTATTCCATCAAAATATGCGATTATATTTCTCTTATGGTTATCAACTACACTTAATGGATTATCATATTGACCTATTGATCCAATGACATACTTTTCTATTTCTTCTTCACTTCTATTAAACTCTTTTAGGAACTTAGGTATGCCAAAATAAATCTTATTTGTATTTGAAACATGTGGGTCTCTGTATGAACATAAGGAATAGTTTCCTAGGTCAGAAAATGTAGACATGCAACCATATGCTCCACCAAGAACTCTTATATTGGTCCACAAGTACTCATAGTTAAACAATGTTTTAAGCACTGAAAGTTTTCCAGAATACATATCTTTAGGAAACTGTGCAGATATCGCACAGAAATTAATATCATTAGGAGTTAATATTGCTTCGCTTTTATATTTCTTGTCACAGTCATCAAAATGAACAAATTCATCTATTAATTTAATATTCTCAACTAACCTACTTTCATCCCTTTCAGTATAGATATGTTTCATTTTACTCTTAATCACATTTCCAAGAAAAATGTCGAAACTCTTTACTATATCATCATGATACTTTTCATTTGTACATAAGAATAAATACATCTTTTTTCTATGCAACTTCTTATATAATAAGTCTAAACTATCATTGATTACATCTGCATTCTTAAGGTAGTTATTGCAGATAGCAGAGATAAACTTATAATATCCTATCCCATCTGGACTTATTTTATCTAAAACGCCACTTGAAAAATCAAATGTAGATTTAGACCTATTCATTGCGGATCTATGACCGCCAGATAAAATTGCCAAAAGTGTATTCTGCTTACTTTCGTTCAATAAAATATTAATTCTTTTTGTATCAATAAACTGTGCTTCAGAAAATAATTTATAAAAGATGTCAAAAGCATACTTTATCTTATCTTTAACAACCTTTATCTTGTAAGAAAATAGAATTCTATTTTCTGTTACATCCAAACTTATAGTTAAGCCGCCAGTATTTATATCAATAAAGTTATTGAAATCATGAAATGACTCAGAAATCAAATCAACTTTTGACAAAATATTATTGATGATAGAAAATAGGTATATCTCTTCTTTGCTTAAATTTGTAATATCGAACTTCAAACTTATATAAACTATATCTTTATCATTTTTATATGTAATTATAGTATCAACATTTTCATTGGACTCGACCTTATAATCAATTGTCTTTTTATCCCTGTCAATATCACTTATTTTTATAGAAGGAATGCACTTTAAAGCCTCTTTACTGTCTTTTATCATTTGATATTCTTTTAACTCATTCATTTCTTTGATAAGTTTATTAATATCATCATCAGTCATTGCTTCTTTTCTAGCTTCCAGCTCATAACTTAAAGCTTTATCCTTCTCATCAGAATAATTGAGTTTTGGCCTCAAAACATTCACACATCTATGTTCATTACAAATGAATACCTCTTGCAAAGTTTTGATAAATAGGTTGTTCTTATCACTCAAGTCTACATCATTGATTAAATCAAATGCTTTTTTATAATCAATATATAAAGCAATGTTTTCATCATACAAATATGATTCCAAAGATACTAGCGATAAATATAAACCTCTAGGAAGTTTTGAGTATTCACCTTCAGCATAGTCAAAATAGATTGAATTTATAGCTGCCTTGAACTTATCTTCATCGAGCCCATTTTTTATCAGACTTTGTATTGAATCATTAAATAATTTTATAAACTTATCTTTCCTATCTTCAGCAATATTCTGAGATATAATAGAATAAAAACCATTTTTGATCCCTACATCATATCTTGAATACACAACTTCTCCAAATCCTTCGTTCAAAAATTTTTCTTTTAGTATTGCTGAATCAGAAGAAAACAACACATAGTCAATAATTCGCATGACAATATTATTGAGTGTAGACTTTTTATCATCCAATGCAAACGAATAGGCAAGATATGCCTTATCTTTATTCTCTTCTGAGTCAATGCTATAGAAATCAATTTGTTCTTTATCCTTTTCAAAAGTAACAACTGACTTAAACTCTATATCAATATCTTTCTTTTCAAAATGCTGTAAGTATTCTTTATCAAGGTATTCTAATTCATAATTAAAATCAAGATTGCCATAAAAATGAATTATGGAATTGCTTGGCGAATAATACTTTTCATGGAAGTTTTTAAACTCATCAAATGTTAAACTGTATATTTCATCTGGTCTACCACCATAGTCATATGCATAGTTCGTTCCTTCAAATAGATTTTTAAGTATTGCAGATTCAAGTATTGAGTCAGGATCAGAATAAACCCCTCTCATCTCGTTGTACACGACACCATTTACTTTTAAAGTATCATTTTTATCTGCAATTTCATAATGCCATCCTTCTTGCTTAAATATCTTGTCATTTTTTACAGCATTTGGATAAAATACAGCATCAAGATACACATCAACTAGATTATGAAAGTCTTTTAAATTGGCAGAAGCAACTGGGTAACAAGTTTTGTCAGGGAAAGTCATTGCATTTAAAAATGTATTCATACTCCCTTTAGCAAGTTCTATAAAAGGATCTTTGACATTGTATTTTTTCGATCCACATAAAACTGAGTGTTCTAATATATGTGGTGTGCCCTTACTATTATTGACCGGTGTTTTAAATGTAATATTAAACACACGGTTATCATTATCACAAACAAAAAGAACTATTTTGGCATTGGTCTTAATATGTCTTAATTCAACCAACTCAAGATTTTCTTCTTTGACAATGACAACATCCAAAATCTCATATTTTGTTTTATTATTTTCGCTTAATACAAACATACTATAATTTGATTTGTCCAAGTACAAATGCTTTGAATAAACTTAAATCCTCTCTAATATACATATATGGTTTATATAGGTTTCTAGTAGCACACGGAATATCGTATGGCCTACTAATACCTAGTTTTTTAGCCATCATATTTATTCTTGTCAGATGAAATTCACTAGACATGAAACCAATATTCAAAAAGTCTAAATCAAAATAATCAGTGATATTTTTAAAAGGTCTTGTAATAATATTTTCTCTTGGGTTTCTTTTTATAATGTCCTTCTTTATCACATTAAGTGAATTCAATACATTTTCACTAGTATTAATTGACCTTGGTTCAATGAGTATCCTACTATCATCAATTCCTCTATTCTTCAAGTAGTCTCTCATATACAATGCTTCTTCTATGAGCTCGTTATTTCCACGCGCTCCAGTTAGAACAAACTTACATCTTGGATAAATTTGCGAATACTCTACAGCTCTTTCAATTCTGCTATTTATAATCTCTGTTTTATTCTCAGATACTCCTGCACCAAAAACAATAATATAATCAAACTTTTGATCTTTTTCATTTAAATACTTTTTAGGATATAACACATTGAAAATAATTAGTATTAAAATCCCCGAAAAAAAGAAAATAGAAAACACTTTAACAAATATTCTTAAAAAGGACGGTCCCCTCTCTTCTTTATTCAGTGGCCTTTCGGCCATGTAATATAGTAAGATAAATAAAACAAATGCTGTAAAAAACACTGCATTCATACTCAAACTAAAAGTCATAAATATATCACAAATAACTGTATATACAAGTACTACAGCAGCCAAAAATAAATACAGATATTTTTTCACAATACTAATCACTTGACCTCAATATGTCCAATTCTTCCACAGGCTTATCAAACTTCACTTTTAATTTTTGCTTCGAATGTGGGCATGACTCAATCTTTTCTTTTTTTTCTTCATCATACATCTCAAGAACTTTTACTTTTACGTTTGTAAAATCAGGTTTCATGACAACTAATTCATCACCTACTGAAAACTTATTCTTCTGTTCAAAGTAAGCATATTCTTTGTCAACTTTTTCTACTGTGCCGTAATAAGTAGCCCCTACTACATATGTATTATTATCATAAATCTGTGATGACTCATTTGGCTTTCCAAAATAAAATCCAGTTGTAAATTCTCTATATGTGCACTTACTTATCTCTTCATTGTACTTCTCTATATTCTTTAAATATAGTTCCTTATTTTCATAATAGTCATCAATCGCTTTTCTGTATGTTCTAGTTACAGTTGCGATATAAAGCGCTGTTTTCATCCTGCCCTCTATCTTAAGAGAATCAATTCCAGCTTCTATCAGTTTATCAATATGACCAATCATATTTAAATCTTTTGAATTAAAAATATATGTGCCCCTTTCAGTCTCCATCACAGGCATATACTCGCCCTTTCTCTCTTCTTCTTCCAAAAGCATATACTTCCATCTACAAGGATGAGTGCACTCTCCCTTATTTGCTGACCTTCCCGTCATAAATGCAGAGAGAAGGCATCTTCCAGAATACGAAATACACATAGCCCCATGGATAAATGTTTCTATCTCAACTGTGTCTTTAACCTTAGATTTAATCTCTTTGATTTCATCAAGGGAAAGTTCTCTCGCCAACACCACTCTTTTTATCCCCAAATCTCTAAAAAAAGAAACTGTCTCATAATTAGTAGTGTTTGCCTGAGTAGATAAATGTATGTCAATTCCTTTAAAAATATTCTTTGCGACATTTATCAATCCTATATCAGATATCAAAACAGCATCTGGTTTTATTTCGTTTAACTCGTTAAAATACTCTTTTGCATTATCTATATCTTCATTGTGTGCATAAATATTTGCCGTGACATATACTTTAACACCATGACTATGTGCAAGCTTTATACACTCCTTCATATCATTGATAGTAAAATTCTTAGCATTTGCTCTTAAGGAAAAACTTTCTCCCCCAATATAAATTGCATCCGCTCCGTAGCGAACTGCAATTTTAAATGTCGATACATCTCCCGCCGGTATTAATAATTCTACTTTTTTATTGATACTGATATCCCATCTCCTATATCAAATATATATGTGTCTAAATCATTGTCATTTGTAACACTATTTAAGAATTCTCTCATCCTTTTATATATTGTCCTATCTCTCTTTTTTATCAAATACTTAGATTCAAGTATTTCACCATCCTTAAAAATATTATCGGCTATAAGTATTGCATCTTTTTGCATCAATCTTTTAATGTCATTTAACCAATTAATATACTGACCCTTTGCAGCATCAAGAAAAACAAAATCAAACTTTTCTTTCTCGGTATTTTCTTTTAGATATGCACCCGCATCACCTTCTATAAGTTCAATTTTTGACTTGTCAAAATACTTATCAATATTACTTTTAGCAGAAATAATTCTCTTTTCAAAATCTTCTATAGTTACTATATTGGCATCTTTACATAACCTATGCATAATAAGTGTCGAGTATGCTATTGCTGTTCCAATTTCCAGTATACTTTTAGGCTTTTTTATACCTATAACTAATCTCAGAAAATCTCTTGCCTCATCTCTTATAATTGGCACATCATTTTCTTTTGCGTATTCTTTTAATTTTAAAATGTCATCGTCATTTTCACTTGACAATGACATCAAAAAATCTTTTACTCTAATTTCATCTATATACTCAATCATTTCTACTCTTCTTGTGATTCTTCTATCGGTTCATTATCCTCTGGCGATAATTGGTACACATCCTCAGTAGACAAAGTAGCCACTATATCATCTGCTGTAGGGCTATCAAATATATCTAACATATTTTTTATAGTCATGGAAGTTTTTAAATTATAGACATTGGGATTGAATTCTGTCTTATATATTTTTGATCTAAACTTAAATGCAAGTTTGTCGTCAATAAGACCTGCCTTTTCTAAATTATTTGCTATATCGTCTACAGTATCTCCATTTTTTATCTCAAATACTATTTCTTCCCCATCTCCTTCTGCAATAGCTCTTTCATAGAAAAGCCTATGTCCAAAATTAAAGAGTTGCATGCCAAGTAAATATATGATTACAAAAAATAGTGCGAGCTTTATAAATATTTTCGCAGTTTTTACAAATATAAATGATATGTTTTCTAAAAGATTATTGCCCATATATTTTAAAAAAGGGCGGTTAAACCGCCCTTTATTTTAATTTTCTGAATTTTCCTCTTCCATTTTCTTTGCATACTCTTCTATATTTACATCAGAGATGTCTTCAGTATTTTCTTTACTTGGTTCTGGTTCTGGAAGAAGAGCTTTCATGCTCAGAGATATTTTCTTATCTGCTTCATTGAAATCTATTACCTTAGCTTCAATCTCTTGACCTATAGTCAATACATCTTCTGGTTTCTTAACTTTCTCTCTCTTTATCTCAGACACATGTAAAAGTGCATCAATGTAATCATCAAGTGCAACAAATGCTCCATAGTCAGTCATTCTAACTACTTTTCCTTTTACTGTCTTGCCAATAGAATAATTAACTTTTGCAAGAAGCCATGGGTTTTCTTCTGGGAATTTAGCAGTTAAAGAAACCTTTCCATCTTTAATCTCTCTTACTAATACTTTTATCTTGTCACCTACGTTATAAGATTTTTTAGGGTTCTTTATCTTGCCCCAACCCATCTCAGAAATGTGCAACAATCCATCAACACCGCCTAGATCAACAAATGCACCATAATCAAGTAAGTTAATAATTGTTCCTTCAATTATATCACCCTCATGTATCTTCTCTAAAGCCTCTGCACGTTTTTGTCTCTCCTCCATCACGAGAAGCTTCTTTCTATCACCTATGCAACGATTTCTTGCAGGATTGAATTCAGAAATAACAAAATCAATTTCCTTTCCCGCATAAGAATTAATGTCTTCATTTTGCTTGTTTGATAAAAGTGACTTTGGTATAAACACCGTTATCTCTGGTTCTATCTCTACAACTACTCCACCTGAAGTAATCTTGGTAATCTTACCATGCTGTGTTGCATTACTTTCATACAGAGCCTTCAACTTTTCATTTACTTGATTTTGTACAAGTTCTTTTCTTGACAAAAGAACCTGTCCTTCGCCATCATTTAACTTTTTAACCAAAACAGTCAACTCATCGCCAACTTTTAAAACTTTAGTTAGGTCTAAATCTGGTTCGCGACTAAAGTCGAAATTTTTAATTATACCATCAGCCTTATATCCGATATTGAGTGCAGCATAATCTTTATGCACACTAATTACTTTACCAGTAATCTGCTCACCTGGATGAATCTCTTTCATAGATTGATTCAGTAATTCTTCAAAACTCATTTCTGACATTGTTTAAAATCTCCTCAATTAAGTATTTAGGCGTAGATGCTCCTGCACTAACACCAACTTTAACACTTTCTTCTATTTTTATATTTTTCGCATCATCTATGTTATTAAGCAAGTAAGTATTCTGGCAGTACTTTTTTGAAATCTCGTATAATTTCCTAGTATTTGATGACGCATTACTACCAATTATAAGCATAACACCACAAGTTTTGGCAAGAATCTTTACTTCATCCTGCCTATTCTGTGTTGCATTGCATATAGTATTCACTAACTTATTATTATAAAATAATTCTCTTAAAATATCAACCAATTTTTGTGCATTTTCGGCATTTGTAGTCGTTTGAAATACAATAAAAACCTTATCATTTCTATCAATTTTTAGTTTCCTAATATCTTCTTCGTTAATTACTACATATATATCTTCTTTGGCATAAGATACTATACCTTTAACTTCTGGATGGTCTTTGTCTCCAATTACTATAATTTTAAAGCCGTTCTCACTATACTCTTTTACGAGTTTATGAATCTTACTTACAAATGGGCAAGTTAGATCTACAATTGCATTATTGTTTGATTTTAGCAAATCATATACTTCCTTTTCTATACCATGTGTCCTAATTATCACTCGCTTATTTTTCAAACTTGCAATTTCATCATTATTATTAATTTCAATAAGCCCTTTACTCTTAAGATCTTTAGTCACTATCTCATTGTGAATTAATGGCCCTATAGAGTATAAATCATTGTTATCTTTTTTTAATAAATCATATGCAGCATCTATAGCCCTTTGCACTCCAAAACAAAATCCTGCATTTTTACCAACAATTATTTCCATTAGAAAAACCTTTTCAATATATCATCAACCACTTCATCTGATGTCTTATCAGTTGTATCAATATCTATAGCATCACTAACTCTTGTAAGAGGATTATGCTCTCTATGTGTATCCCTATAATCTCTTGCTTTCAATTCCTCCAAAACTTTATCAACAGTTGTATCTATACCTTTTTCTTTCTCTTCTAAGTATCTTCTCTTAGCACGGCACTCATCACTTGCTGACACATAGAGTTTTAGATTCGCATTAGGTAAAACATTTGATGCTATATCCCTACCATCCATACAGCATGATTTCTCTTCTGCAAGTTTTCTTTGCAGAGACACGAGTTTTTCTCTAACCTTGAGATATTGGCTACACACAGATGCTGCTTCTCCAACTTCTTGAGTCCTTATCTTATTTGAAATATCTTTGCCATTTAAAAATACATGGAGATTGTTCTCATCATCGTAATCAAGTGTCACATCAATATTATTAAGCACACTCACAACTTTATTTTCATCATGAATATCAATTTTATTTTCAATCAAATAAAACCCTATCGCCCTATACATAGCTCCTGTGTCTATGTAGACATAACCAAGCTCCTTGGCAAGCATTTTGGCAATAGTAGATTTCCCCGCACTTGATGGTCCGTCGATTGCAATCTTATAGCTCATAGCTCATACTCCTTATCTCATTGTGTAGTTTTTCCTTCCCTATACTTGTCATTTCTCCATGTCCAGGATATACTATTACATCATTTGGCAATGTAAAAAGTTTATTGACTATACTATTTTTAATCTCTTTGTAACTACCACCATATAAATCTATTCTTCCAAAAGTCTCAAAAAACAATGTGTCTCCACTAAATACCATTTTTTCGTTTTCAAAATAATAACTCATCCCACCCTTGGTATGGCCCGGAGTACTTATGCATTTTATATTGCGTCCTAAAAGTTCTATCTCTTCATTGTCTTTTACAAAACTTTTAATTTCAAATTTATCAAACGAAGTTTTATTTATCAAATTAGAATAGTTATGCTCAGCATTATATAAAATTTCCTCATCCTCTTTAGAAATGTATATATTGCTGCCAAATCTTTTTTGCAAATCATAGCAAGATAGCATATGATCGAAGTGACCATGTGTAAGCAAAACTTCTTTGACAGTCAATTCTCTTGAATCAATGAATCTAAATATTCGCTCCTTGTCATATCCAGGATCGATACATATACACTCTTTACTGTCTTCATCATGAACTAAATAGCAATATTCTGCAAGTTTACCATTTAGTACTCTTTCCACCTTATATTCCTTCATACTATGCCCTTACCACATCAATTACTCCATCTATTCCTCTCAATTTAGTAACTATAGTATTTAATTCGGTTTTGTCATTAATCTCAAAACTTACTACAATTGTTGCATTTTCATCTTTTGATTTTCTCGTCTCAAGGTTCTCTATATCAATATTGTTTTCTGTAAGCAATCTTGATACGTCAACTATAAGTCCCTTTCTATTTTGTACATATATATTAATTGTAACTAAATAGTTCTGCTTATTATTTTCTTGTGTATCCCACGATATTTCTATCAAACGGCTCTTTTCTACATCTGGGATATTCATTATATTTTGACAATCAGTTCTATGTATAGTTATACCTCTACCACGAGTTACAAACCCTATAATTTCATCACCAGGAACCGGACTACAGCATTTTGCATAGTGTACACTCAAACCACTAGTACCATTAACTGTTATACCGCCACTGACCTCTGTCTTTTTCTTTTTATTTTGATCAATAGATTCTACTACTTGTTCATCTGTTATTTCAGCTGCGTTCTTTTTGTTATACTCATCTTCCAACTTCGACAAAAACTGACTTTCCTTAAGTCCGCCATGCCCAATCATCGCATAGATGTCATCAAGTGTTTCAGCAGTATACTTTTTAAAGCAAGGTTTCAAATACTCATCTTTAAGGAGAACCCCTAAATCAAGTTTATGTGACTTTGCATATTTTTCAACTAAATCTTTTCCAGCACTTATATTATCTTCTTTTCTTTCTTTCTTAAACCAATGCTGAATCTTACTCTTTGCCTGCGCACTTTTACAAATCTTAATCCAATCGCTTGAAGGTCCATTTGAATTTCCAGATGTAATAATAGTGATTTGATCACCATTTTTTATCTCATAATCTATAGGAACAAGTACTCCATTCGCCTTGGCACCAACCATCTTATTTCCAACAGCAGAGTGAATCATATATGCAAAATCAATTGGAGTAGAACCCTGCGGCAATGAAATAACATCACCCTGTGGTGTGAAACAATAAATCTTTTGTTGGAACAAATCTAAATCACTTTTTACATATGACAAGAACTCTTTTGAATTCTCAGACTCGTCATTGGCATTTAATATTTCTTTGAACCAATTTGCTGCATTTAAATCCTCTAAATTCTTTACGCCTTTACTATTTCCCTGTTCTTTATATGCCCAGTGAGCAGCAACACCAAATTCAGCCACATGATCCATCTCATAAGTTCGAATCTGTATTTCAAATGGTATTCCCTCTTTTCCAATAACTGTTGTATGTAAAGACTGGTAGCCATTTTGCTTCGGCATAGCAATATAATCTTTAAATCTACCCGGTATAGGAGTATAGTACTCGTGTATGACTCCTAAAGTAGCATAGCAATCTTTTATACTCTCAACGAATATTCTTATGGCAAATAAATCATAAATTTCATCAAGTGACTTTACTCTACTGTGTAGTTTCTTGTATATACTAAATAGATTCTTTACTCTACCTTTAATATCCGCATTTATATTAGCTTTATCCAACTTCTCTTTAACACTACTTATAATGTCCTCTATAAACTTTTCTCTCGCCTCTTGTCTTACCTTTATTCCTTTTTGTATATCAACAAATTCTTTTGGATTTAAATACATAAGCGATAGATCATCCATCTCGCTCTTAATTCTACTTATACCAAGTCTACCAGCAAGTGGTGAATAAATCTCTATAGTCTCTCGTGCTTTCTCTTCTTGTTTTTCTTTATTTTGGTATTCAAGAGTTTTAAGATTATGAAGTCTATCAGCAAGTTTAATTATGATGACTCTTATGTCTTTAGACATAGCAATAAACATATGTCTAAGATTTTCAGCCTGCTTCTCAACTTTATCATTTACAAGATTTAACTCGGTAAGTTTAGTTACTCCTTCAACAAGAAGTGCTACATGGTCAGAAAAATCTTCTTTTACTTGTTCTAACGAATATTCAGTATCTTCAACCGCATCGTGAAGTATGCCTGCCACTATTGTATCAACATCCATATGGAGATTTGCAAGAATCATTGCAACGCAAAGCGGATGAATAATATAATCTTCACCTGATTTTCTTTTTTGACCTTCGTGGTATTTCGAAGCAATTAGATACGCTTTCTCGACTAAGAGTAAATCTTTTTCATCCAAATATTTCGCTAAACCATTCTTTAGCTTTTCATATGCCTCTTCCTTAGTCGTCATACCTCTTGGGAGTTCAATTAATTCAGTTTTCTTTATAAGTCCCATACTAAATAAAAAAGGGACTCGTACGAGTCCCTAACTTGCAAAATTTTTTAAAACTCCTCATGATTAGCTATAATTACTCTATTTACTTCTTGCAAGAAATCTTCCCTCGTAACTAAATTATCTGTAACCATTGAATAATACTTGTCATTGTCGTACCAAAGCGCTTTCATGTATTTCATATTCTCCGACTTTGCATCAAGCGCGACTCTCGCTTCCACTGGCACTTCCGATCCATCATCGCAAACTACTGTCATCTTAATAGGCGTATATGCGAACTCTACATCTAAACCGATTGAATTTTCTATATCTTCTGTAGAGGAGCTAGTTCTCATTATGAAATTCATCAAGTTACCATCAGAAACAGTTTTTTGATATGAAATCTTAGAGATATTGCTGCCTTCTACACTATACACTACATTATCTCCGCCAACTGGATCCTTTACACTATAAGGTAAATCATTCTTTGAAACAACTCGTTCCGTGCCTACATGTGTCGGTCTTGACTTACGATTTAAAGTTATTAACGCTACAATAACTGCTATTACTATAACAACAACTATTGCTATCAATAATTGAATTATTGGATCAACTTTTTTATTTGACTTTTTAGTATCAAATACATTTTCTATTATATTTGCTGGTGATTTCTTAACTGTAGATTTTTTGTTCTTTGAAATTCCCTTTGTGGCCATGCCTTACTCTCCCATTTCATTACATTTTGTAATATTATAACAAATCTTGGCCTTTTTTACAACTTAAAATGACTTTATAAATTAGCAAAAATGTGCTATATTTATAGATTATGGAAGATAATGTAAAAAAGAACGAAGCAATTCAGGCAAAAAACTTCATTGAACTTGAAGTTGACAAAGACCTTGCAAGCGGCAGGTATAAGGAGATTGTTACTAGGTTTCCACCAGAGCCAAATGGCTATTTGCACATTGGCCACGCAAAAAGTATCCTTTTTAATTACGGCCTAGCCATGGAGTACAATGGTCGATTCAATTTTAGATTTGATGATACCAATCCTTCAAAAGAAAATGAAGAGTATGTTGACTCAATCATAGAAGATGTAAAATGGCTTGGTGCAAAATTTGATGAAGTTAAATATGCCTCTAACTACTTTGATAAAATGTATGAGTGTGCAGTCCTGCTTATCAAAAAAGGACTCGCATATGTGTGCGATTTAACTGCCGATGAAATAAAAGAGTACAGAGGAGACTACAACACTCCTGGAAAGGAAAGTCCGTATAGGAATCGAAGTGTTGAAGAGAATCTAAAGTTGTTTGAAGAAATGAAGAACGGCAAGTATTCAGATGGAGAAAAAGTTCTTCGTGCAAAGATAGATATGGCATCTACTAATATAAATATGAGAGACCCCATAATCTATCGTATAGCTCGTATGACTCACCACAATACTGGTGATAAGTGGTGCATCTATCCTATGTATGATTTTGCACATCCACTTGAGGATGCTATTGAAGGTATTACTCACTCTTGCTGCACTCTTGAGTTTGAAGATCATAGACCTCTTTATGAATGGGTTGTAAATAATTGTGATTTTGAAAACCCACCACGACAAATTGAATTTGCTAAACTATATCTCACAAATGTAGTAACAGGTAAAAGATATATTAGACAACTAGTAGAACAAGGTATCGTTGATGGTTGGGATGATCCACGACTTGTCACTATTGCTGCTCTTCGTCGCCGTGGATATACAAAAGAAGCAATCAAGATGTTCGTAGAACTAGTAGGCATATCTAAGTCTCAAAGTTCATGTGACTATGAGATGCTTGAATATTGTATAAGAGAAGATCTAAAATTAAAATGTAAAAGAATGTTTGCAATCCTTGACCCAATCAAACTCATAATAGAAAACTATCCGGAAGGTCAAATTGAAGAAATGACCATACCTTATAATACTGAGAACGAATCTCTCGGTGCTAGAAAAATCAAATTTGGTCGTGAACTTTATATAGAAAGAGATGATTTCATGATAGAACCACCAAACAAATACTACCGTTTATTTCCTGGAAATGAAGTTCGTCTTATGGGTGCATATTTTGTAAAAGCAACAAGGTATGAGACGGATAAAGACGGCAATGTGACTACAGTATATGCAACTTATGACCCTGAAACAAAACAAGATGGCAGACAAATTGATAGAAAAGTTAAAGGCACTATCCACTATGTAGAGGCAAGCAGTGCTAAGAAAGTAGTTATAAGATTATATGAAAACTTGATAGACGAAGAAAAAGGCAAACTCAACGAAGATGGCTCTCTTAACTTAAATCCAAATTCTCTAACTATCAAAGAAGGTTTTGTAGAAGAAGAATTAAAAAATGCCAAGCCGTATGACAGATTTCAATTTGTAAGAGCTGGATATTTCTCTGTAGACACTAAAGATTCAAAAGATGGCGAACCGGTTTTTAATAGAATCGTAAGCATGAAATCAAGTTTCAAACTTCCAAACAAATAATACAATTTAAAAAGGATTCTCACAGTGAGAATCCTTTTAGATTTGTAATTGTTATTTAAGAAAACTATTTCCTATATCATTTACATACTTCATCAAATCTTTCACTATATTGTCTACATCTACGATCTTCCACTCTCCGCCTATTTCTTCAAAAGTAAACTCCCTCGTAAATGTCTCAACTTCATATTCACCTTTCTCTAATTCATTTGTTATAGAACTTAGGACTGAATCAAGTGTGTCATTTGTTATATTACCACCAAAAATTATTCCAGCATTCTTAAGCACTATTTCAGGTAAAACTTTTTTTATAACTTTTGGTATAGAAGGGTAAGTGTATGCTATCTTAGCGATTACCTTATCTCCCATATTTGTAACACTTTCAATCTTATACTTAAGTGTGCTAGCTATAGATTTTGCATTATATAATCCATTTTCATAATCTTCAAAAAATTCTTTCACATTTGTAATTGTCTGCTTAGGCAGGTTATAATCAATACTATCCGCTATAGCATCTATATCCATATTTTGAATATTAGTATAAATCTTATCTATCTCTGCTACAACTTCTTGTTGTCTACTGTCAAGATAGTCTGACAGTCCTTTTTCTATAACTTCAACTTTTTCTTCTTTCACTTTTTTCTCAGATGTTATACCTATAGCACTTAGAAAATCATCAATAATATTCGCTTTTGTAATCTGGACAATGTTTAAAGACATGATTGATACTATTGCTAAAAGAATAATATTTTTTTTATACAATCTTCCCATCATTTTCACCTCAAATGTATTATAGCATATTTTTGTGAATTTTTAATGTATAAAAAAGCAGGCCATACGGCCTGCTTAATAAATTTATATGGCTTACATCATTCCGCCCATGCCACCCATTCCGCCACCTGCTGGCATTGGTGGAGTTGGCTCCTTGATATCAGCAACTACTGACTCAGTAGTAAGAAGTGATGATGCTATAGAAGCTGCATTTTGGATTGCAGATCTAGTAACCTTTGCTGGATCTATGATACCAGACTTAACCATGTCTACATACTCTTCTTTATATGCATCAAAGCCAATACCTGCTTTTTCATTTTTTACTTTCTCTACAACTACAGAACCATCAAGTCCTGCATTATTTGCTATAGTATGAAGCGGAGCAGTAAGTGCTTTAAGAACAACCTTTGCACCAGTCTTCTCATCTCCTTCAAGCGAATCAACTAACTTCTCTACATCTGGTATAGCATGAATATATGCTGAACCACCTCCTGCAACTATTCCTTCTTCTACGGCTGCACGAGTAGAATTTAAAGCATCCTCCATACGGAGTTTTGCTTCCTTCATCTCAGTCTCAGTAGTAGCACCTACTTTTATAACTGCTACACCACCTGCAAGTTTTGCAAGTCTCTCTTGAAGTTTCTCTTTATCGAAATCAGATGTAGTAGTAGAGATTTGTGCTCTTATTTGTCCTACTCTGTCTTTAATAGTTTGCTTATCTCCAAGACCATCAACTATTATAGTGTCATCCTTTGTAATCTTAACTGATTTAGAACGTCCGCAATCTTTTATAGTTGCTTTCTTAAGTTCAAGACCAAGTTCTTCACTTATTACTTGTCCACCTGTAAGAATAGCTATATCTTGAAGCATTTCTTTTCTTCTATCACCATACCCTGGAGCCTTTACTGCACATACATTAAATGTGCCACGAAGTTTATTTACGATAAGAGTTGTAAGCGCTTCTCCTTCAATATCTTCTGCAATGATAAGAAGTTTAGAACCTGACTTAACTACTTCTTCAAGAAGTGGTAAAATATCTTGAATATTTGAAATCTTCTTGTCAGTTATGAAAATATATGGATCTTCAAGATTGCACTCCATCTTTTCCATATCTGTGCACATATATGGACTTAAATATCCTCTATCAAACTTCATACCTTCTACAAGGTCAAGTTCTGTCTTCATAGTCTTAGATTCTTCAATAGTTATAACACCATCTTTAGAAACTTTCTCCATAGCGTCAGCTACCATAGCACCAACTTCATCATCACCTGATGATATAGCTGCAACTTTTGCAATTTGATCTTTGCCTCCAACTGGAGTTGATTGTTTCTTTATAGACTCAACAACAGTGTCAACTGCCTTTTTAATTCCCTTTCTTAATACTATTGGGTTAGCGCCTGCTGCAAGATTCTTAAATCCCTCATCAATAAGCGCACCTGCAAGTACTGTAGCAGTAGTTGTACCATCTCCTGCTACATCATTTGTCTTGCTTGCAACTTCTTTTACAAGTTGAGCACCCATGTTTTCAAACTCATCTTTTAACTCTATCTCTTTAGCAATAGATACACCATCATTTATAATTTGTGGCGCACCATAAGACTTGTCTATAACAACATTTCTACCTTTTGGTCCGAGAGTTATACCAACTGCTTTTACTACTTGGTCTACACCTTTTTTAAGTGCCTCTCTAGCTTCTACACCATATTTTAATTCTTTTGCCATAATTATTTACCTCCTATAATTCGGGCTCGTAAAACTCGCCCCTATGAATTTACTCAACTACTGCAAGTATGTCGCTCTGTTTTAAAATAACATATTTAACCTTATCTATTTCTACTTCAGAGCCTGAATACTTACTATAGATTACATCCTGTCCCACTTTTACTTCCATCTTAACTTCATTGCCATCTACCATGCCACCAGGTCCTACTGCTACAACTTTGCCTTGCATAGGCATCTCTTTATCAGAACCTGGAAGTACTATTCCAGATGCTGTTGTCTGCTCTTGTTTCTTTTGCTCAAGAACTACCTTGTCAAATAATGGTTTTAATTTCATATATATATCCTCCTAAATTAAAAATGCCCTTTTTAACATAGGGCATTATAACACAATTTGTTAGCAATGTCAAGTAGAGAGTGCTAATTTTTTACTATATTTCCCAGAAGTGCAAATATAAAGCTTATTCCCGCTATCACTATGCATCCTATCTCCAGTAAGTCGGTTCCACCTATAGATATCAGCTGGCCTCCTACAAAGGTACCAAGTATAAGACCTGTAGTAACTGCCATACCTATAAATGTCTGTCCTTTATTTTTATCCTCTTCTTGCATCATATCATCAGATAAATAAACTGCTGATGGCACAAGTATTGCAAAAGTGAACATTTGTAACACTTGAGCTACATAAATTGCTGTCATGCTCTCTATGTGGAAGACAAAAGCTCTAACTATATAGAAGACACATGCTATTAGAATCATTTTCTTGACATGTATCTTTTTAAGCATTTTAGAGATTAAAAACATAACTGGTATTTCTACCATTGCCGCTATGGCATTTGCAAGTCCTAGTTGTGAACTGTCCCCTCCAAGCTCTTTTATAATATTAATCATATATCCGCAATCAGAGTTTTGGAAACACATGGCAAATATGATTGCAAACACCATCAAGAAAAATGACGGATACTTCATTATTATGTTGCTACTAGCTGTGTTACTACTTTTTATATTAGTTTCTTTTTTTATAACTAAGCTATCATCTTTTAGCCTTGGCATAATCATTATGACTACGAACAATAAAATTGATGCCACTACACCATTGACAGCAACAAGTCTCGCGCCATATTTATGCATAATGTTACCTAATATATACGAAACTACTGCAAAAGAGAACGAGCCACAGCCTCTTGCTATACCATAGTCAACATTATAGCCTCTATCTGTATAGTAAAAGCAACTTGAATTTATAAATGGAGACATGTTGTTTGTAGATAAATATACAGTTCCAAAAAGTAATCCAATTGCAATTTTTCTTTGATAAAAACAATATAATGCAATAAATAAAATTATAACTAACAAGCCAATGCAAGTAAGTATTGTTTTAAAATCTATATTTTTATTTTTGTCAGCGATATATCCCAATGTGGGTTGCGTTATAGCTGCTACTATACCAAAGACACCCATGAGTATACTAATTTGCGCTGCTGTATATCCATTTTCTGCCAAAAAATAAACAGTGTATCCAAGCACACTTACTTGAACTATATAAAATATTGCTGTTAAAAAATAACAAAATATTGAGTACTTTTTCATAATTTATGGCCAACCATCCTTACTCACAAGTTTTATTGTCTTACCTTAATATTTAAAAGCACCTCATTCGAGGTGCTCCATATAATATTGTTAATTCTTTTCAACTATTACAAAGCATTTATCATTACTATCTTTAGCCGAAGGCTCACCACTAAATACATTATCAAAAGTCCACTTCTCTTCAAATTCTTTAGCAGAAACTTTATAATAAATGTCTGTGTTCGGTTCAGAATCAGTATTAACCATAGTAAGCACATCATCTTCACTGCCATCTGTAGTTTTATTATCATATCCTATAACCATAGACCATTGTCCTGGTTTTTTGTTCCAACCTACAATTACAGGGTACCCTTCGTTTATAGCTTTCTCAATTAGGTTAATCCCTACTTGTTCATTCGCAAGACTTGAAATCTCTTTATAATTTTCTTTAGTCCAATATTTTATTTTTAATGTAGTAAGTATTTCTTTAATTTGATTGACACAGGTTCCTATGTGAAAAGCTTCATGTTTAGATTTCAAACCCCTAATGATGTCTTCAGTGAATACTTCATCATTACCATAGTATGAAAGTAAAACCATAATACAAGCAGGACCACTTGCTTCATCATCACTTTGCTTATATGCTTTAAACGAACTTGGTAATGTAATCATAGATGAACTATCAGGATTAAATATCTCGCTGATAACATTGTTTTCATTTGTAGTTGTAGACTGTCTTGGTTTCTTAAAATTAATAAAATACAATACAAACAATATTACTATAATAAATACTATGTAAAATGCTATTTTTATGCTATTGTTATTCTGCTTTTTTTTACTTGCAAATAGTGATTTTGTTTTCTTTTTAATTACTTTTTTAGCCGATTTTTTCATGATTATTCGTCTTTCTCAGCCTCTCTCATTGCCTTAGCTTTTTCAACTTCTTTATCGCAAATGTCTTTTGGAGCTTCCTCATATCTTGCAAACTCATATGAGAATGAGCCTGTAAATAAAAGGGTTTAAGTACATAGTGATTGTTGTTGCCATAAACATATTTTTTTTAATTAAGCATTGCTAAAAAATATTTATATCCGTCCATTATATTTTCTCTGCCGTTTACTTATATTAAACCATATAAGTTTTGAAAATGATTATTTCAATTTCTCATTTAACATATTGTTTTTGACATATTCTCTCATTTCATTAATAGAGTTAACTAATTCATCAGCTGTAAATAGATCATTAAGCTTATTCTCAGGATGATGAATTTGATTCCTAATTATTTTAGTTTTTATAAGTTTCTCTTCCTGTGTGTTTCCATCCTGTTTAATTTTAATATATGTAAATTCTTCTTTCTATATAAGTCAATATAATTAGTAATAGTTAGTACGAATTATTTTAACTTGCATATCTTTTCTGAAATGGAGTTAAGTAATTAAGAGAAGCATGCTTTCTCTTGTGATTGTAAGTGACATATGCAAAGTTATTTATGC
>JAFSKG010000035.1 GCA_017449075.1 Lachnospiraceae bacterium | reverse complement strand
GAAATACGATTTTTTTAGTTTTTAAATACAAAAATAACATCATAATCTCTATATGACCTGTTGAAATTTTCCATTTAGTTTTTAAATTTTTAATTTCAACAGAACTTTAAGACTGTTGCTTAATTAACTATAATAATACATCAAAACTAACATATTTGTCAATATAAAATTGAAAAAAGTAACATAAAAACTTGTTGAATGATCAAAAATAGTTTTTATAACCGAAGTTTGCTTATGGGTTACCATAAGTAATGTTTGCTATGCAATAAAAACTTTATTGTAATAATTAAGTAAATAAATAATGTCTCGTGATGAACGAAAGACACTCTTATTTAGTAAATTTTTGTAAAAATTTGATATTTAAAACCTAATATTTTATAAGATTTCGCAACAGTCTTAAAGTTCTGTTGAAATTAAAAATTTAAAAACTAAATGGAAAATTTCAACAGGTCATATAGAGATTATGATGTTATTTTTGTATTTAAAAACTAAAAAAATCGTATTTCTAATAATACTTATCATAATTGTGTCAGTTAATCAAATAGAATTTGCAGGCACTATAGAAAATGTCAATGGCTTTGTTATGTACAAAATCAATAGTGGATTATATGCCAAAAACTCGTGGGCATGGCTTGATATAAATGGCGATAGTGTAAAAGAGTGTTATAGATTTGATGAAGATGGACATATAGCAGTAAATTATGTAGGGAATGATGGAAGGAAAACCAATGATAAAGGTCAACTTATAGAGAATGGATTTGTAATAAAGAAACTTTTATCAGGGAAAATAATAAAAGGAGAAGGAGTGCCATATGTAAATGCAAAAGTAAGTATTGGTAGCATAATAAACAATACAGGTAGCAGAGTTCTTGATAATCTTCCATTTGAAGTTGTAGGAAGGAATGGAGACACAATACTTACTTCAAGACTTAAAGAAGAAGTGGTGATACCAATAGATAAAAATGTAAGCACAGGTTCTAATGTTATATATGCAAATGGGGCAAGTGGTGCTATAAGTACAATCACTTCAGATGGCAGTATTAAATCTAACAATAACATAGTTGCAGGTAAAAATATAGAGAAATATATAACTGCAAAAAATAATGCAAAATTAGATGTAGAAAAAACAATAATCTTTGGAAATGAACTTTGGGAAGATGTCATAGAACTTAGAGGCAATGGCTCGTCAATCAAAGTCAATGTTAAAAACTTTAACTATATGTATTTTGAAGTAGCAGAAGAGAGCTATGTTGTAGATAAAGAGAATGATGAAATATTAAGTCTTGATGTATATATAGATGGAGAGTTATATGAGTCACTTGATGAATTTGTAGAAAGTGAACCGCAGATTGAAGAAATAGAAGAACTTGATGGCAAGGTAGTTGAGTTAAAAGTAAATATTACTGGAAAGAATAAGAGTAGAAGAGTATATATAAGAAATGGAAGACTAAAGAAGATAAGAGAGAAAGATGAATGATAGCAAAAAATTATTGTATGTTAAAGCAATAGTAGCATTTGGTATTCTATTAGTTGTAGGCTTATTTGTATTCTTAATTATTAAGATAGATGTGGTCGGGCATTTGTTTAATAATAAAAACTATATAAGGACAGCAAGTAGCTCAAGTCTTGATAGGTATCTTAATGATTTAGATGGTAGAGAGTTTGAGGAAAAGAAAAGAGATAAGAAAGTTGTAGAAGAAAAGAAGAAAGAAAAGAAAGAAGAAATAGTTGATAAATCAATATTTAAGTTTATTGAAGCTATAAAGAGTAGGAGGACAGGAAATTTTAAATCAAATGATAAGAATACTGTATCAGTAGGGGTTGCTGTAAACAATAAGAAAATTGACACTGAGAAACAGAAAGAAATAGAAAAAGAAGTAAAGAAAATACAGAGTTTTTATGATAAGGGTTATTATCCTAAGAGTTCTTGGATGCTAATTGATTATGATTTAGATGGTTATGGATTTAATTATTACTTTAATGATAAAGGAAAGTTATCAGTTGATACAGTAGCACCTGATTATAGGATAGTTGACGCATATGGGCGAGAGGTAGATGAAGATTTAGAGCCAATCCTTTATAAAGTAGAAATTTCAAGTGTTAGTGAGATAGGAGCAGAACACATTATAAAGTATGGGCTTACATCAGATGGCATAATACTAAGTCCTGGTGTAACACTTAAAGAAAAATCAAAATATTATGACAACCAAATGAATCGACATGTCCTTGATTATATAGATTCATCACTAAGATTTAAGAAAACTACGAATGGCACGATATACAATGGTAGTAAATGGAAATCAGTATCATCCTTAAGAGATGATGGTGGGTATGTCATATTTAATAACCCTAAGAATAACTTTAATAAAGTAGTAGGTAAAATAACTACACAAAAGTTAAGCGAAAAGGAAGATACCGATACATATGCGACACTTTATGTCTATGATGCCGATTTATATGAACTATATCGAGGCTACGAAGATTTGTTAGAACCATTATATGAAACATCAGCATTTAATTATAGCGAGCCACTTGATTTTAGTTTTACATTTTATAGGACAGTTAAAAGGCTTAGATTTCAAATTAAGATAAGTGGAGATAGTAAATTAAGAACGTGTTACCTAAAAGATTTGAGATATGGATTTAATAATGAGAAATATAAAGAAGAGCTAGAAGAAGCAAAAGAAAGAGAAGAGTACATTGCATATATGAAAGAACTCGGAATTTATCAAAGCGAAGAAGAGATGCTCGCAGAATTAAAATCTTTAGAAGAAGATTCTACAAGTGACTATCTTGAGTATGAAGACTTTAATGATGTAGACATTTATGACAATGTAGATTTATCTGATTATGATAGAAATATAGATAAAGAACAGAGGGCGATTGATAGAAGAACAGGACCAGCATTTGATGAATATTTGAGAAGTCTTAAAAATTACTGGGAAATAGAATATGGCCCAGGATACGAATAAATATCATGATAAGAGAGGGAAGATAAAATGAAAAAGTTAAAGAAATTATTTTTTAGTGCAAGTGTTATGGTAAGTATTTTCTTATTTAATATTTTAACATTTGCAACAGGTAGTGGAACGGCAGATGTTGATGCACCAACACTTACAGAAGTGAGAAGTATTGTAGGAGATGGACTTGATTTATTCTTTGGAGCTCTTGGAGCATTTGCAGTTATTATGGGTGGCATAGAGTTTTACAAAGGATTTATTGCTTATAAGGACTCACAAGCAAAAGGCGGATACGGAGAGTCAAAGTCAAATTTTATCCATCATGTAATAGCTGGATCACTTTGTCTTATAGGTGCGGTACTTGTATTTGTGGTACTTGGATGGTCAAAAGATTTGTTTAGTATCTAATAATGACACCTGAACAATTACAACAATTAGAAGAGAACTTTGCTACATTTCGAGATATGATAGCAGAGATATTTTCAGTATCTGGTGGAGAGTCAGCACTTAGTTTTGCTAATCCATCAGAATTATTATTTGCATT
>JAFSKG010000034.1 GCA_017449075.1 Lachnospiraceae bacterium | reverse complement strand
TTCGTACTAACTATTACTAATTATATTGACTTATATAATATAAGCACAAAAAAAGATGATTTACATATATTAAGAATTAGTAATAACTATTATAATGTTTGTTTTAAACATGATAGAATATTTTCTGCAGTTTTCAGTTATGTTTGGGCGCTTAAGTGTTATATTTGATAATCCAGCAATTTCAATGTCACTTTTTGATAGTTTTAAAGTGTTTATTCTAAGTAGTGGCACTGAAAGTGCGTAAGAGACATAATAATATATTCAAAATTAATTGATGCAAAAGTATATCATTATAGAGACAAAAGCGACTTGGAATGTGATGCTGTTATACATAGAAGAAATGGAGATTATGCGCTCGTCGAAATAAAGCTTTATTCAGACGAAAGGATAGAAGTAGGTGCTGAAAATTTAAAAAAAGTAAGAAATAAAATTAATACTGATAAAATGAAAGAGCCGAAATTTATGGCAGTACTTACTGGTTCGCCATTTAGCTATAGAAGAGATGATGGGATATATGTAATATCAATTTTCTCATTCGGACCATAATTTGTTTAATACTATTGAGTATAAAATATGAATTAAATGATTTTGATGCTTCCAACATCGTAGTTCAACAATGCCGTATCTTTAGTATATAAAGTTAGACTCTCACTAATACTTTGAGAGAGCAATAATCTGTCAAATGGATCTTTATGACTGGAATTATCGTTTTTTAATGTGATATTTCTAATATTTAATATATGTTTTGTCTTAATTGGTAATATATTGAATTCTAATTCTTCACAGTACTTTACAAATATACTTTCGTCGATCGGCATTTCCTTATATCCATGTTTAGCATTTTTTATTGCAACTTCCCATACTGATATAAGGCTTACATATATATTATTTTTTAAGTTAGTAATATCATCTATACAGTCTTTTGTTAATTTGCTGTGATCTATCATAGCCCAAATAGCAATATGTGTATCTAGTAATATATTCATTTAATCCTCACTTTCAAATAATTCTGATATATCATCGTTAAGAAGTATATCATCTGATATTTTAAACTTACCTTCAGCTATAAATAGTTTTCTTTTTCTTTTATAACCATTTATACTAAAAGGCAACGCCTTTAAGTTAATAACCTTTTCAACAAAAGCATTCACTGCTTGTGAAACAGTCATTCCCATTTTATTGCAGATTTCTTCAAATTCTTTTTTTGCGGCATCATCGACGCGAACGGTTATACTTGAATTTAATGTTCTTTTTCCTTTGTTGTTTTCAAGTTTTTTATACATACCACTATAGTCTATACTCATAACTTAACCTCACAATATTTTGTAATACGTGTAAGACACGTATTACATATTATACAATTATTTTTGTATTTGTCAAGTGAATTATGGATAAAGCATAATATATTGGTAGGGCAAAATTTATTGATAAACAAGCAAACAATTGATATACTAATTAAGTAAATATAGAAGAGTTTACAGATAATGGGAAATAATCGTATACAAAACTTATATGAGCAAAGAAGAGATGAATTGAGGAATTTATGAATAAGAAAATTAATGTTATTAAATTAATAGTTGCTATATTAATACCGCTTACCATCGGAATGTTGTCATCTTTTATAACTAAAGATGCCATGATGAGTTTTAATGCCATGAAGAAACCACCACTTGCACCGCCAGGAATATTATTTCCGATTGCATGGACTATACTATATATCTTAATGGGAATATCAAGTTACATAATCTATGTATATGATGTCAAAAATGATACTTCTAGTTTAAATCTTAAAAACAAATGTTTATTATTATATGCAATTCAACTATTTTTTAATTTTTTCTGGTCAATAATATTTTTTAAATTTAAGTTATACATTTTTGCATTTGTTTGGCTAGTTATTTTGTGGATATTAGTATTTAAGTTAATGAGAGAAAGCAAAAAGATAAGCAAAGTAGCATCTTACTTACTAATTCCATATTTGGCTTGGATGACATTTGCGGGCTATCTCAATATTGGAATAGCTGTTTTGAATAAATAATTTTAAATGAATTCAATTTTAAAAAAAATAAATTGTGAAAGATTGTATTTAATTTCAATATCAATTCTTGTGTTTATGTATGTTACTAAAATGGCTTACAACTACCCATTTAAGTATTATAATTATTTTTTGCTTGGATTAAGATTAGTTGCTTATTTACTTGTCGGAATCAAATTCATATGTGATGTTATAGGCAAAAAATATAGTTTAAAAGAATTGACAGCTATTTTTATTATTGGGATTTATATGCTGGTCGTTTCGTACCAATCTAAAACGATGGGGTATATGACTTATTTTATTTATATAGTTACAAGTAAGGGAGTAAATTATAATACAGTAATTAAATTTGTTTTATTATCATTTATAGTTTCAACAGCATTTGTGCTCATACTTACAGCATTCGGAATTATTAAAGATCACATTTATTCTTTAAACATTAGAAATAGACATGGACTTGGTTTTAACTGGACTACAGTATTTCCCAATATGTTTATGTACATGACGCTTTACCTAATTTACATCCGAAAAACTAAAATTTCGTTATTTGAAGTTTTAATAGTGATTTCGGTTGCGTTTTTTTGTTATAAAATGACAGATACTAAAAGCGCATTTGTATTAACTGTTTTAGGCATTTTACTAGCTTATTTCTTAAAATATAATAAGTTTTTACAAAAGTATCATAAAATTTATAATTACATCGCATTAGGATTGCCAATTCTTATGGCGTCTTTGATTATTATAGTATCGTATTTATATAATAGCGATAATATGGTATTGTCAAAAATTAATTCTATTCTCAGCGGCAGATTATCATTAGGAAGAAACGCAATAAATGAATTTGGATTTACATTTATGGCGAGAACATTACCACTTGTTGGTGGAGAACCTGTAGACGGGAATGCATATAATTTCGTTGACTCATCTTTTTTGCTATATCTGTTGAACTTTGGTATCATTTTCTTTATACTTCTTATGGCTTTATTGGAATATTTTGCTAGTTTAATTAATTTAAAAAAAGACACACATATGTTGTTGGTTTTTTGCGTATTTATAATTCATTCTACATTTGACCCGCAATTATTAAATCTATGTTTTAATTATTTTTTACTTGTACTTTCTTATAAAATTACAAAAATTAATAACACTTAATAACTGTATGTGAGGGAATTATGTTTAAACTTATAAAATCCGATAAATTTGATAGTTTGGCAGAAAAAGTGTTATATTACTCATATTTTGTATACCAATTTATGTTTTTGCTTCATGTTAGTGCGCTAGCTCATAGTGTAAGTTTATATGATAAATTAACTAGCATTGCAATTATACTTTCGTTTGGGATAATTTTATTAATTGATTTATATTATTTATTACGTGGTAATTATACTTTAAATGAGATTATAATTTATGGCATTGTTGGAACACTATTGCTTATTTCTCTTCTAAATTATAAAGATGTTATGGTAGCGGTAAATTTATTTGCAGTTATGGTGTTTAAGAAGGCTGACCCTAAGAAAGGACTAAGGATTTACTTTATTGCAACAGCAATTGGTATGATTTGCGTGATGCTGTTAGGTGTACTTACACCTTATACTGCAAACATTACTAGAACCATATCTGGCATTAAGCGAATTAGATATGGACTAGGATTTTTTTTCACTTCTTTTGCTTCACATTACTTTTTATCTTTAGTGTTAGTTTTTTTAATAATTTGCAAAAAAGTGAAATTAAGTCATTACATAATAATTTCAATAATAAATTCAATTATATTTTATTTAACTGATACAAAAGCTCCATTTATTTATATATGGTTAATTCTAATAACTTATTATATACTTACTAAAACTAATTTGTATATATTTAAAAAAACCTTTTGTTATTTAACGGTATTATCATATCCTGTATTAACAATTTTTACTATTGCCATTTCTTATAACTATAATGATCAAAACAAATTTTTAGTTATTTTAAATAAAGTTTTAACGGGTAGATTAATTTTAACTCATAATGCACTTGAAAAATGTAAATTTACATTATTTGGTCAAACTGTTGACATTTGGGGAGAGGGCTTTTATATAGATTCTTCAATAATTAATATGTTAGTTCTCAACGGATTAATAATATTGATTGTCTCTGTAGTATTTATGACAATTTTTTCTTATTTTTCCGCAAAGAATAAAGACATCCCACTTATGATTGCTTTATCATTTTTTGCACTAAGGTCAGCCTTTGATTGGGGATTTATGGCATTTCAAATGACACCTATTATAATTTTATTTTATAATACTCTTGATACATATTTAAGTAAAAAACGCAATGAATGATAAAATTTTAACAATATCAGTTGCTGCATATAATGTCGAGAAATATATTAAAAATACGCTTGACTCAATTTTGAATACAGAATTATATAGTAAGTTTGAAGTACTTGTAATTGATGATGGCAGCACAGATAATACTTATAATGTTGTTAAAAAATATGAAGAAATGTATCCCGATTCATTTAAAACTATACATAAAGAGAATGGTGGGTATGGTAGTACCGTTAACTATAGTATAAAGCATGCTGTCGGAAAGTATTTTAAGCTTCTTGATGGTGATGATTGGTATGATACTGATGGCTTAAAGAGTTTAATTTATGAACTTGAGCAAACAGATGTTGATATTGTTTTTAATCTATTTAACAAAATTATTAATGGAAAAATTATTAGTGGGATCAGTTTTGATAATAAATATTTTGGCAGAGAATTTGGCATTGAAGAATTAGATATAAATGAGGGCATACCGATGCACTCAGTTACTTATAAAACATCTGTTTTGAAAGAATCTGGACTTATGCTTAAAGAAAGAAAGTTTTATACTGACAATTATTATGTTTCAATTCCTTTAACTAGAGTTAATACGGTAAAGTTTTTAAACTTTCCTGTCTATAATTACCGATTGGGTTTATCTGGGCAGACGATGAATAGGGCAGTAAATATAAAACATATTAATGACTTAAAAGAAATATCTTTGGACCTTATTGATTATTTTAGTAAAATTGATACAAGTTGCAAAAGTTATAACTATTTATGCACTAGGATTGCTGCAACTTGCACTGATTATTTTGCAGCATTACTTACACTTCCGATATCAAAAGAATCGCTTATACAGATTAAGGAGTTTGATAAATTTATAAAAATAAAATCAAGTCCATTATATGAACGAATGGCAAATTTAGAAAGAAAAGCTTCAAAAACCATTCATATGATAAGAAAAAGTAACTATAGTTTATATTGGATATTTGCATTACTTAGAAAATTGATTTAAAAATAATAGATATGATTAGTAAAATCAAAAAGAATTATATATATAACGTGCTATATCAAGTACTACTTGTAATAATTCCGCTTATAACAATACCTTATTTATCAAGAACACTCGGTCCATCTGGAATTGGTACAGTAAGTTTTGCAGAGTCAATAGTTTCGTATTTTGTTTTATTTGCAAATCTTGGAATTAATATTTATGGTCAGAGAGAAATTTCATATGCACAAGATGATAAGAGTAGAAGAAGCATAGTATTTTATAATGTTTTTATTACTAAGCTCATAATTTCTTTAGTTGTTTTATTCGTATATGCTTTATGCTATTTCACTATTTTACATAGTATTATTTATTTGATCTTGTCTTTGCAAATTATTTCTGTAATTTTTGACATAACTTGGTTTTTCCAAGGCATTGAAGAATTTGACAAAATAGTTATAAGGAATACAATAATAAAACTTCTAAATATTATTTTCATTTATACATTAGTAAAAGGAAAAGATTCTGTAATTATTTATTGTGTAAGTGTTGTGCTTTTCCCACTATTAGGATTTTTATCTTTGTGGCCAAATCTATCTAGTTATTTGGAAAAGATAGATGTGAGTAAAATTAATATTTCTAATGTATTGAAAATATCTTTAACTTTATTTTTACCTACTATTGCAATACAGGTTTATACTGTGCTTGATAAAACCATGATAGGCATTATTACAAAAGATGCACTTGAAAATGGGTATTACGAGCAGTCAATTAAAATATCGCGAAGTTTACTTATGCTCATAACAGCACTTTCCACTGTTGTTATACCGAGAGTTGGATATTATTACGATAAAAATGACCATGATATGGTAAAAGATATCTTATATAGAAGTTATAGATTTGTATTTATGATGTCTATACCTATGTGTTTTGGTTTATATTTTGTTTCTTATAATTTTATTCCATGGTTCCTTGGAGCAGGATTTAATAAATCAATTATTCTAGTTCAAATATTTTCACTATTGATTATCTGCATAAGTTTGAGTAATGTAACTGGTATGCAATATTTTGTGCCAACTAAACAGCAAAATAAATTGACAATATCTGTATGTATTGGTGCTGTAGTTAATTTTATACTTAATTGTCTATTGATCCCTAATTTTAAGTCTATAGGTGCTGCTTTGGCATCTGTAATTGCTGAGGCCATTATAACAATTGTTCAGTTTATATTGGCAAAAGATTATATTTCAATTTCTAAGATATTAAAAAATGCAATTAAATATTTGATATCAGGCATTGTCATGATGATTATACTTTTTGCTTTTGCAAGAAATCGTGAACCTTCAATTTTTAATTCATTAATTATATCGGCTATTGGGGCAACTAGCTATTTTACAGTTTTATTAATGCTAAAAGATGAATTTTTGCTTGATAATTTTATGAATTCTTGATTAAAATTTTGCTCTATAATTATCACAAGATTTAGCGATGCATATTGACAATTACTTCAAATTGTGTTATTATTTACTAGGTTTTACCGAAGACAGTAGGTGCCCATGTGGCATAAATCCTACCGAGGCGAAATAAAGTTATTTATAATTTTATTTATATACCTCGTAGGTCTTCTACGAGGTTTTTTAATCTCTTATATTTCGGTAGCTAATAAGAACGAAAGGAGAAAAAGATGGCAAAAGTTGAATTAAAAGCCCCTATAATTGATGAAATCAAAGGTAACTTTGATGGAGCACAAGGCGTAGTGCTTGCAGATTATAGAGGACTTACAGTTGCAGAAGATACTGACTTAAGAAGACAACTTAGAGAAGCTGGAGTTGTCTATAAGGTTTATAAAAACACTTATATTAAAAGAGCTATAGCAGGCACAACATTTGAAGGCTTAACACCAAGTCTTGAAGGACCAACTGCAGTAGCTATAAGTAAGACAGATGCTACAGCACCAGCAAGAATTATTTCTAAGTTTGCTAAAACTGCACCTAAGATTGAAATTAAGTGCGGAATCGTAGAGGGTACACTCTATGATCAAAATTCAATCAAGGCAATCGCAGATATACCATCAAGAGATGAGTTATTATCAAGATTACTTGGTTCTATGAAGAGCCCAATTACAAATATGGCTCGTGTATTAAAACAAATCGCTGATAAAAAAGAAGCGTAATGGGCTCGTAAAACTTGCCCATACAATCTAAAAAAAGTAAGCGCGAATTATATGAGCGCTTTGAAAAAGGAGAAAATAATTATGGCAATGAGCAAAGATGAATTTATTGCAGCATTAAAAGAAATGTCTGTTATAGAATTAAATGAATTAGTAAAAGCATGTGAAGAGGAGTTTGGAGTATCAGCAGCAGCTGGAGTAGTTGTAGCAGCAGCTGGTGGAGCAGCAGGTGGAGCAGCTGAAGAGAAGACTGACTTTGATGTAGAGTTAACTGATGCAGGTGCAGAGAAGATCAAAGTTATAAAAGTAGTTCGTGATGCTACAGGTCTTGGACTTAAAGAAGCTAAGGAATTAGTTGAGGGAGCTCCAAAGGTAGTTAAAGAGGCTTGCCCTAAGGCAGAGGCTGAAGAACTCAAGAAGAAATTCGAAGAAGTTGGAGCAAAAGTTACTCTTAAGTAATTATGAATTATTTGTGATAAGCAAGCCTTCGGGCTTGCTTTTTATTGCAAAAATTGGCATTTTTCGGTATAATATAATAAATAGAAATGGGGGGACTATTTCTTATTTTTTGTGTGGAAAAGTAATATTTAGATAAAATGAAGAATCAACATAGCAAAATCATAATAATTATAGTTGTATTGTTGTCTATAGCATCAATAACATTTAGCCATTATGTGCCGGGTGTTACGCTTGGTGTTAGAAATGCATTTTCTAGTGTTATTGTGCCTATACAAAAAGGTATAAACAATGTTGGAATGATATTTGTAAGGCGGGCAATGAATACAAATGATTTGAAAGAAGCTAATGAGAAGATAAAAATATTGGAAGCTCAAGTGGCATCACTCTCTGAAAGTAATAATCTGCTTAAAGCTAAATCATATGAGGCTGATAGATTAAGAGCACTTTACAATCTTGGAAATGAATACGACATCTACCCTAAGACTGTCGCAAGAGTAATATCAAAAGATACTGATGAATGGTTCCAAGTGTTTAAAATTGATAAAGGTTCAAAAGATGGAATAAAGGTTGATATGAATGTTCTTTCAAGCAAAGGTCTATGCGGCATAGTTTCGTCTGTAGGATATAACTATGCTACGGTTAGGTCCATAATTGATGATGAGTCGAGAGTTTCAGCAATGACTCAACACTCGTTTGAGTCGTGTATGGTTGAAGGAGATATAACACTTTATAAGAATAATAGATTAAAACTTACTGGAATAGATATGAGTACTGCAGTAGTTGACGGAGATAAAATAGTTACTTCAAATATTTCCTCAAAGTTTTTGCCAAATATTTTAATTGGCTATGCGACTGATATATATGTAAATGATAATCAACTTTCAAAGAGTGGGTATTTGATACCGGTGACAGATTTTAGAAATTTGACGGAGGTACTGGTTATTACCAGGCTTAAGTCTGAAAGTATAAAAGACTAGGGAGCATAATGGTAAAAATAAGGTTTGGAAAATTTAGTAAGATACTAATTCATGTGCTAATAATTTTTCTTGCATTTTTTATTCAGACTTCAATATTTCCGCTGATACCATTTTTTGCCGCATCACCAAACTTATTACTTATAATCACATTTTCATATGGATTACTCTATGGTGAAGACATAGGAATTATCACTGGAATTTTTTGCGGATTTTTGTGCGATATGTATTTTAATGGTGACTTTGGTTTTTATATACTTATATATTCTGTAATTGGATTTGCAAATGGTGTGTTAAATGAATCATTTTTTGATAATTCGATAACTTTGCCAATGATATTAAGCCTTGTTAATGGATTTGCTTACAATGCATATATATATATGACTCACTTTTTGGTAAGAAGGAAGTTTGATATACCGTATTATGTTTTAAATATTATTATACCGAGCGTGTTATTTACACTTATAGCGACAGTATTGATATATAAATTGTTATACAAATTAAATTTGATACATAGAAAGTAGAATGCAAATAGTTTTATATATAATTAAAGAGATTTTTAGAGGGGAAAATAATAGAAACAATATTATTGGGTTTGTTTTCTCTGTCATGTTTTTGGCTGTTATTGTCAGGCTTTTTAATTTGCAAATTATAAATGGTGAATATTACGAACAAAATTATGTGCAAAAATCTGTGAAAACAGTTACTATACCAGCTGCAAGAGGAAATATTTATGATGCGGATGGGAATATACTTGCATATAATGAGCTAGTAAAAAATATAACTATTGCCGATGTTGATGCATACAAGCAAAATAATAAAGACATCAATAGAAGAAATAGAATGCTTCTATCACTTGCTAAAATTCTTGAGAAGTACAATTGTAATATTGCATCAAGATATTTTGTGGAGATTGATAATAAAGGTAATTTTGAGTTTACTACAACGTCTGAGAAACAACATCGAACTTTCATTGCAAATGTCTATGGAAAGAGAGTAGAAGACTTAGATGAAGGAAAGAATTTTCAATATAGGTCTGATATCTCCGCAAGAGAGGCTTTTGACTATTCGAAGCATAGATATGCTATGGACTATATTACAGATGACAATGGCAATCCAATCATAATTTCTGATCAGACTATGCTTGATATGATTGGCATACATTATACTATGCGTCTTACATCATATCAAAAATATCAACCTACTACAATTTCTGAAAATGTGAGTAGCAGATGTGCATCTGAGATACTTGAAAATCTCGGTTCACTTCAAGGCGTAAATGTTGAGGAGACAAGTGCGAGAAGATATAATTATGCAATTTATTTTGCTCATATAGTTGGTTATGTTGGTCAAACTAGTGAAGCTCATATAGAGAGATTAAAAGAGACTAATGAGCAGTATGATTTAAATGATAAGGTTGGACTTCTTGGCTTAGAAAAATCTATGGAGAAGTATCTTTGTGGTGTCAAAGGTTATAAAAAAATAGTCGTTGACTCGAGTGGAAAGATACTTGAGACACTTGAAGAAAAAGAATCAAAAGCCGGATCGGATGTGTATATCACTATAAAAGTTAATGACCAAATAGCAAATTACAATTTGCTTGAACAAAGACTTGCAGGTATCCTTGGTTCGAAGATAGTTAATAGAGATGTGTCTAATGTAAGACTATCTTCTTCAAAAATGGAAATTTCTGCGCATGATGCATATTACCACTTGATTGACAATCATGTTCTTGATAAAGACCATTTTGCTGCTGATGATGCAAAATATGCTGAGAAAGAAATATTTAGATTATTCCTTGAAGCAAAAGAAAGAGCAAAACAGATAATATATACTAATCTTATGGACCCAGATGCTGACATACAGATGAATTTAAGTAACACTGCACAGAATTTTACTGCCTATGTTTACACTTATCTTCATACACATAATAATATACTTATGTCTGATGCTATAGATAGAGATGTTGAAGAGTATATAAGATGGAAAGAAGATACTATATCTTTAAGAAACTTTTTATTTAAAGCAATAGAAGAGACTTGGATCGATACAACTAAGATTTATTCAAGCGAGAGATATGGCGATAGAGATACTATCTATAATAGCTTAGTGTCATATATTATGAGCATACTTGACAACAATGAAGAGTTTGACAAGCTAGTATATAAATTTGCTATAAAAGAAAAATATATCACAAATAGATTATTGATTATGGCTCTCTTTGAGCAAGGCTTCTTACCTTGGAATGATGTTGAGTATGAAAAAATTTCTAAAGCAACAGATGAGTACATGTACACTTATTTTATAAGGCTTGTTCGTGATATAGTCCTTAAACCATCTGACCTTGCGCTTGATCCTTATGCAGGTTCTATAGTTGTTACTGATGTACAAACTGGTAAACTAAAAACTCTTGTGACATATCCATCATATGACAACAATTTAGTCTACAATAGAAAATATATGGAGTCACTTAATAATAATAAATCTTATCCACTTGTATGTTGTTCTACTCAGACACAACTAGCACCTGGATCGTCTTTTAAACCAATTACTGCACTTGCAGCACTTGAAGAGAGAACTATTACTCCTACACAATTAGTTATGTGTGATGGTATTTTTAATGAAATAGATCCGCCGATAAAATGTTGGGCCTATCCTTATGACCATGGTGAGTTAAATGTTGTAGATGCAATAAGTAATTCATGCAACGTAGTATTTTCTATATATGGACACATGATGTCATATGATCAAACAGGTAATTATAGTACTGATAATGGTCTAAGAATTCTCCAAAAATATAGTAAAATGTTTGGGCTTGATAAAAAATCTGGAGTTGAGATAGATGAATTGTCTCCAACTATTTCATACACAGACCCTGAAAGATCAGCCATGGGTCAGGGTACTCACGCATATAATAATGTGCAACTTGCAAGATATACTGTTGCACTTGCAAATAGTGGTAGGTTATATGATTTATCTTTAGTAGAAAAAGTTGTAGATAAGCAAGGAAATGTATTATTACAATTTGAACCTAAACTTGTAGAGCACCTTCCTATTACCGAAGAAAGTTTTAATGTAGTTCATGAAGGTATGAGAAAGATGGTTACTGATGGTATTGCAAAGATTATTTTTAGATCACAAGGACTTCAAGTTTGTGGAAAGACTGGAACTGCCCAAGAAAGAAATGATAGAACGAACCACGCAGTATTTGTATCATTTGCACCACAGTATGCTCCAGAGATTGCAGTCAATGTAGTTATACCATTTGGTTATTCATCAGGTAATGCTGCAGCTCTTGCAAATCGTGTTTATAATTATATGTATGGAGTAACATCATTTGAAGAAATACTTACTAAAGGAACTGATGATATAAAATCAATATCTGTATCGGAATAATGTTTGATTTTAATTTAAAAAATTATGGTTTTTTACAACTTATAGTTTGTGTAGCATTGAATATTGCTGGACTAATTTTCGTACAATCAAGTGTCGGTGAAAGAATTTACTCTTTTATGTCACAACTTGGCATATCTATCGCATCACTTATAATTTGTTTGTTGATTTCATTTTTGAATCTAAAAAAAGTGATGCCAAAGTACTATTGGTTTTTTGCCATTTCGGTATTTGCACTTTTACTTGTGCAAATTACTGGTACAGCATATGGAAGAAACTCTATCAGATGGATAAGAATTCCGTTTGTAAATATGGAAATACAGCCATCAGAGTTCGCTAAACTTTTTCTTATACTTTTTTCAGCTAAGTACATGGAAAAACTTGATATTCAAATAAATCAATTTGGAAATTTATTTAAACTATTTATTTTTTACTTTATACCTTTTTTACTTATTTTTATTCAACCAAATTTATCAAGTTCGTTAATTTTTACTACAATATTTGTTGCTATGCTTTTTGCTTCAAAACTTAAGTTTAGGTGGTTTTTAATTTTTGGAGGAATCTTCGCACTCATATTTATACTTGTCTATTCATCGGTTAGATTTGGATTTATAGATAATATTCCATTCCTTAGAGATTATCAAAAAAATAGAATCGAATCATTTTTCATTCCTACAGAAAAGAATGAAGCACAGTATCAACAGGAGAACTCAGTAATTGCCATAGGATCTGGTAAGGTAACTGGAAAAGGTATAAATAATGATTCTCCAAATTCAGTTAAAAACGGTAACTGGTTAGCTGAAGCACAAAATGATTTTATTTTTGCTGTAGTTGGAGAAGAAGTTGGATTTGTGGGATCGGTAATTATTATACTTTTATACGTATTTTTAATTATAAGTTGTATAGTTATTGCATCCAAACAAAGAGAGTATTATAAAAATTTAATTTGCATAGGTGTTGCCGCATGGCTTGCGATTCAGACATTTATCAATATCGGAGTTGCAACTTCTTTGATACCGAATACTGGGGTTCCGCTACCATTTTTTTCTCAAGGCGGTTCGTCACTTTTATCAATCTATATGGGAATTGGTTTTGTATTAAATATCCGAAGAGAAACAAGAGTATAATGTATTTTAGAATCTATAAAATTAAAAAAATAGTTTCATTGTTAATTGTCATTGTTTTACTATCATCTTGTAGTGGGATGAAAGTCAATTATGACAATTCAAGACTTTTAAGTAATCTTTATGTTGCAAATGATAGCACTTTTGCTGATGGAATAGCAAAATATATAGTGGTGCCAAATGCTCTTGAAGAGCAGGTGGTAAATAACATAGGTGCTGATGGCTACTTTATAGCATCAGTAAATAGATTTTCATCTGCATTTACTAAGTTTCATAATCCTTATAAAAGATTACCCATGGCAAGTCTCACAAAACTTATGACTGCCCTAATAGTTCTTGAGAATTGTCCAGATCTTAGTAAAGAGTATTTTGTAAGTACTGATGCTGTAGATTTAGAAAAAGATGTTTCAAAAGCTAATCTTAGAGCAGGTGATAAACTCTCAATTAGAGATTTGCTATATGGTTTACTTGTGCCATCTGGAAATGATGCTGCTATGTGTTTGGCAGAAAATGTATTTGGTAACTATGATAATTTTATAATCGCCATGAATAATGAGGCAGAGAGAATAGGCGCTGTGAATACTCATTTTGCGAATCCTCATGGACTAGATTCTGATTATCATTTTACTACAGCATATGATATGTTTTTGATTTCTAAAGAACTTATGAAATATCCAATTTTTAAAGAAATATCAACTGTGAAAGAGTATAAATCAAATATTACACAAAGTGATGGAACAGTAAGAACAGAAACTTGGCTTACTACAAATTATTTCGTGACTGAAGAATTACTCATGAGTAGCAATGTATTACTTGATGGTACAAAAACAGGCAACACTACAAATGCTGGAAACTGTTTAGTCCTTGTTGTGACAGAAAAAAAATCTGGAGTTAAATATATTAGTGTAGTACTGAATGCTAAGTCAAAAAGAAATTCGTACTATAATTCAAACGCACTATTAAGTTCGATACCACAATAATGTTATTTAAAAATAAAAAACTAAATAATGATAAAGAAAATTCTAAAGATACAAAAAAAGCTAAAAGTTTTTATATTTTTAAAGTTTTGTTTATTATACTTGTGATAATCGGTGCGTATGTTGTGTTTAATTTTGTAAAAATATTTAGTAATAAAAATGTAAAAATCTATGAGGTTACTACTGGTGAGATAGTAAATGTAGATAGGCATAAAGGGTTTATATATAGAGATGAAAGTATTGCTACATGTATAAATAATGGATATATTAATTTTTATGTTGCAAATGCAGAAAGAGTTAATAGAGGAGCATTTATATATTCTATAAATGATACTCCAAGTGTTGTTCAGAGTTTTGAACTTAATAGTAATGATAAAAAAAATATTAGGCAGAATATTAAAATGTATAACAATAATATCACTGATTATGATTTTTCAAATATATATACAGCAAAAGACTCTCTAAACGGACTAATTAATGAAATTAATCTAGTAAAACAACTTGAGAACATTGATATAGAAAAAGAAATAAATGCAAAAGAGAAAGGTTATGCTAAGTTTGCTGGACTAGTATCTTTCATAATTGATGGTTATGAATCTGCTAAAATTGAGAATTATAGTGATGATATTATTAAAAAATTCGATAGTGTAAAGGTGTCTACTCAAAAGAAAGAGGTCATATCAGGTGATAATATTTATAAAATTATCAAAAGTCCTGAATTTTCAATTGCGTTCGATAGCGCTTACGATTATGATAATTATCAAAAATCAAACAATGTTTTAGTAAAATTTGTATATGAAAATGTCACAACTAATGGAAGAATAGAAAGTTTTATTGGCAGTGATGGGAAAAAACATTTCAAACTAAATATAATTGATTATCCCGAAAAGTTTATTGATAAAAGGATAGTAGAATTTGAGATAGAAAATAAAAAAATATCTGGATATAAGGTTCCAATTAAGTCTCTAGTTTCAAAGAATTGTTATATGATACCAAAAACAATGCTAGAAAAAGACCCTGAAACTAATGAAGATATATTTTATAAAGTTGGTATAAATGGTATAAGAGAGAAATTCACTTGTAATATATCTAAGGAAGATAACAATTATTATTACATATCAATTGATGATACTTTATCCAAACTTAAGTATGGAGATGTATTAATTAATAGATTTAATGATACATTCTCTTTAAGTGAGGTAACTCAATTAAATGGAGTATATAATATGAATAAGGGATACGCCATATTTAAAAATGTTGACATAATTGATAAAACTAATGAATATGCTATTGTTAAGAAGCAAACTGTAAATGGTATCTCACTTTATGACCATATTTGCCTAAATGCCAACGACATAAAAGAAGGGGACTTAATTACATCTTAGTGTATACTTGTAGATATTAAATAATATATGATATAATAAATTTTATATTTTCGGAGGACAAAATGGGTATATTTAAAGAAGTAACAAAGACAATGAAAAATATTTTTAATGCTGATGACGATATGATGTTTGACGACGAGACAGAATTTCAAGATCAAAGCGGTCAAAACAGTAGCTTTTCATTTCCTAAACCTTTTTCAAAAAAGGGTGGAAGCGAAAATTCCTTTGGACAAAACAAGCAAGCTTTTGATTTAGGAAATCATGGTTTTGATATGGCTAAAAGCAATCAGTCGCAGAAAGCTAGAAGCAATGGAAAAATTCAAGTGTATGTGCCAAAGGCATTTGAAGAAGCCTTTAGCATAATTAGAAATGTTAAAAGCGGATTTACAGCAATGGTTAATGTGGAAGTAGCAAATCCACAAGTTGCTCAGAGAATTGTTGACGTGATTTCTGGTGCAATTTTTGCACTTGATGGTGACTGCAAAAAAATGGGAGAGAAACAGTATATATTCTCTTTGAATACAGAAACTATTGGCGCCTATGATTTTCTCCCTACAAATGGAGCTTCAAATCAGGGTCAAAGTGGTTATGGTTTTAATGTAAATCAAGGATTTGATTTTAATTCACAAAATAATCCTGCCTTTGGACAGCAAGCACCATTTACTCAAAATCAACCTTTTGCTCAACCAAGTAATTTTGGCCAACAAAACTTTAACCAAGGTCAACAAGGTTTTAATTTTGGGCAAAATGCAGAAAAACTATCACAGGATTTACAAAGTTTTTATCAACCACCAAAGTCACAGTTTTAGGAGTTATAGATGAAGACACAATCAAAACTACCTTATAGCATAACTGTAGCTGAAGATTTCTCAACATTACCAAGTATTTTAAAAGCTAATAATATTATCAATAAAAAAGTATTGATAATAACTGATTATAATGTAAAAAAATATTACTATAATGAACTTGAGTCATTATTCACTCCTGATTTCAATGATGAAATTCACTGTTTTACTATAACAAGTGGCGAAAGAAATAAAAGTATATATACTTGTGAGAAAGTATATAAGTTTTTAATTGATCACAATTTTTCTAGACAAGATTTTATTATTGCTTTTGGAGGCGGTACAGTAAGTGATGTTACTGGATTTGTTGCTGCTACATATATGCGAGGAATTGATTATGGAAGTATACCAACTACACTTTTGTCAATGGCTGATTCATCTATTGGTGGTAAGACGGCAGTAAATGTTTGTGGAATTAAAAATGCAGTTGGTGCATTTAAAGACCCAGTTTTTGTATATGATAATATAACAGTATTAAATACACTTAAAGATAGAGATTTTGCATGCGGATTATCTGAAGTTATAAAGCATGCACTTATAACTGATTCTTCTTTCTTTGATTATCTTGAAAACAATAAAGCAAAAATAGTTTCTAAAAACCCAGTTGTTCTCAAATATATAATTAATAAAAGTATTGAGATTAAGAAAAAATTTGTTTTGATGGATCCTTATGATTTAAAAGAAAGAAGACTTCTAAACTTCGGACATACTCTTGGCCATGCAATAGAGACGAATGAGCGACTTAATAAAAATCATGGTGAGTGCGTAGCAATTGGTATCAGAATGGCAATGGAAATATCAGCATTCAAAGATATGGATAGAGTTATTAGACTTTTCCATTATTTTGGTTTAGATACAGATTATGCTATAAAAAATCAGGAGAAAATATTAAAGATAGTTAAAAATGATAAAAAATGTGTCGATAATAAGATAGAATTTATCTATTTAAAATCAATTGGAAAAGCTTGTATTAAGGAATTAAACATTTAATTGATGAATAGAAATGTTTTAAAATATATACTATTTGTTTTGATAAGCGGACTTTTAATTTTTGTAGATCAACTTACTAAAAGATTAGCATTAAAGCATTTATGTAATAAAGAACCAATAGTTTTGATAAACAATGTACTTGAACTTGTGTATGTAGAGAATAGAGGTGCTGCGTTTGGAATTCTCCAAAATAAATACATCTTGTTTTATCTCCTGACAGCACTAGTACTTGTAATAATACTATTTAATTTATATAAATTGGATTTGACCAGCAAGTATATTCCATATTTTGCATTTTTGGTCTTGATATTCTCGGGAGCAGTAGGTAATTTTATAGATAGATTAAAAAATAAATATGTAATTGATTTTATATACTTTAAACCAATAGATTTTCCAGTATTTAATTTTGCAGATATTTGTATCACAATTGGTTGTGCCATACTCATATTTTCATTTATATTTATTTATAAAGGTGATGATATCTAACTTATGATTTTGAATGTTGATAGTGATGATAAAATTAATATAAGACTTGATAGTTTTATCAAAAATAATTCTGATTTAAGTAGAACCTATATAGCTTCTCTGATAGATGAAGGATATGTAACAGTTAATGATATCATTGTTGAGAAATCTTCGTATAAGACAAAACTTAATGATGTAATAAATGTTACTGAAAAAGAGATTGAAGTTTTAGATATTATACCAGAGAATTTACCTCTTGATATAGTTTATGAAGATAATGACATTCTTATATTAAATAAAAAAAGAGGAATGGTCGTGCATCCTTCAAATGGACATGAAAGTGGAACTTTAGTAAATGCAATTATGTATCATTGTAAAGATAAACTTTCTTCAATCAATGGAGTGATAAGACCTGGAATAGTTCATAGAATTGATAAAGATACATCTGGAATACTTTGCATATGTAAAAATGATGAAGCACATAAAAATATTGCCGAACAGTTTAAAGAGCATAGTAACACTAGAAAGTATCTTGCAATAGTTAAAGGTGAGATCACTAAAGATAGTGGAGAAATCAATAAACCAATTGGCAGAGATAAAAGAAATAGATTGAGAATGGCTGTTGATAAAGATGGCAAAGAAGCAATAACAAAATGGAAAGTTTTAAAAAGATTTAATGGTTATACCTATATAGAGTGTGAACTTTTGACTGGTAGAACTCATCAGATTAGAGTGCATATGAAAGATATGGGTTATCCGTTGCTTGGCGATATACTATATGGTAAAGTTGATAGAAGTTTCAAAGAACTTGAGGGACAGATTCTTCATGCATATTATCTAGAATTAAATCATCCCAGAACAAACGAAAGGATGGTTTTTAAATCAGATTTGCCGGAATACTTTTGCAAAATATTAAATAAATTAGAAGGAAATAATGAATAAAGCTAACGAAAATAAAATAACAAAATATTTTGACAAAGAAAAATTCATTTATAGACTATTAATTTTATGTGGAATTTTTGTACTTGTATTTTTAGGATATAAAATGATAAACAGTATAAATGATGAACAAAGTTTCATGGCTATTTCTCGTAAGCCTTATAAAAATGTATCAGATAAAGTTGATGCATTAAATTCTGCATATTCAATTATAAATGATGTAGCGGTTAATAATAACGATTTAGATCCTACAAATCTCAATCTTGCAAAAGTTTATAAACAGGTAGAAGATGATGAAGATAAAAAATATTTTGCAGCTAATGCTCCTATACCAGTAGTTTCTGATGAAGATAAAGAGGCTGAAGTCCCTGAAATTAAATCCTCTGCATTTCAAATATATGAAAAGTTGCAAAATAGATATAAAGTTTATTATCAGTCATTAAATAATCTTTGTGATACTAAGCCTGTAAATGTAGTAAGACAGTATCACTATGATGGCTATAGCATAATAGGTAAATATAATCCTGAAGATCCAAGCCACAAAATTGGTAAAAGACACACATGGTTTATTACTAATTTTCAAAATGTCAACATCGAATATCGTGATGGTGATGGTAACGTACTTATAGATGATAATAATATAAAAGATATAATGAGTATGGCATCTGTATATACATATTATAAAGATCCATATGATACTAGAACATTTTTAAAATATTGTTATGATTTGTTTGATAATTCATACTCTTATGTTGCAAGTATAAGTGAAGTTTACTATTGTTCTGGTTGTTTGCATTATGATGATCCTACTGTATCATCATTTAGTAATGCATATGATGTTTCTTACGACAAGATAAAACAGAGTACTGAGAAACAAAAAGTTTTACCTAAAGATGTTCCTCACAAAGCGGGAAAACTTATAAGAATGCACGAAGATGATTATGATGTATTACCTGGAAGTTACGATGAGTATGTAGAAAGTATATATAGTGGCGAAGAGACTAACCTAAATTATTGTCCAGGGCATATAGACTTAAATCTTTATGTTACTGTGCTCACTTTAGATGCATCATATGGATTGACGAGTATTGATAAAAATTATGGTAACAAAGGTTTGAATTATACGAAGAATTGGCATGGATGGGATGCATTCATGAAGAATAAAGCAAGGTTACTTTCGTATAGAGATTGGGAAAAAGATTATGGACTAAGTGTATCTTATGTGGACTTTGTCAATCCGCTCACACAAGAAGAAATTAATTACTATTTGAGTAGATTAGATAAGAACTTAACACCAAATAGAATTTCGGTTATAGAGACTGCTCTAAGGTCAGTGGGTAGAATACCATATTACTATGGCGGAAAGACATCACGGTTCGGATATGAGACAAATGCCTTCGGTACAAAAGTCCCTGCAGATTATAAAGGAAGATGTCTAAAAGGGCTTGATTGCTCTGGATGGGTTAATTGGGTATATGGCACAACTTTTAACAAATATATTATTAAGTCAGAAGGAACTGCTAAACTTGCTACAGAAGGAACCAAGATTACTAGAAAAGATTTATTGCCTGGAGACATAATTGTAAGACCTGGAATTGACTCACATGTAATGATGTTCCTTGAGTGGGCTCCTGGTGGGCAGATGACTGTGATACATGAAAATGGAAGTGTAAATAATGTAAGCATAGGAACATTTGATGCATATTATCCTTATTATAGAAGGATACTTAATTCTTAGTATGTATAAAACCTATTTTAAAAATTTGCTTATTATATTTGGAATTGTGTTAATAATGATTGCTGTAACATTTATCAATCAAAACTATTTTAAAAATTCACAATACAGATATAATGATGTGTATTCTAATGAACTTTCAAACAAAGTTTCTAATAATAATCTTGAAGGTATAAATTATGATTATCTTATTAAAGATTTAAATAATATAGATGAGATACTTATAGAACAAGTAAGTTTAGATATTGATAAAGTAAAAAAAACAAAATTCTATAGTATAGCTGAAAATGTCTACACGCAAAAAATTAACGAGTATGTAAGAGTGTTAAATGATAAACTAGATGATGAAGACTTTTATAGATTAGAACAAGACTTAGAAGAGTTTCAAAAAAATATTGATTTCGCAATTTCAGATTTACAAAACACACTTGAGTCAAGTTTGGAATTTGAGTTTTATAAGAATAAGTATCTTTATGAAGAAAAGCAAAAAAAGTGTAGAGATATTTTAGAAGTATATAAAGGGTTCTTACAATAAAGGAGGAATTATGAGTATTGCCTTTGAGTTTTTAAAACAAATAATCTTGGTTTTATTTTACCTAGCGATTATCATTGTAGCTGTTCGTCTTGGTATAAGTATGGCGAAAAAGAAAAATCTAAAAAATAATGATAACAATTAAATTGGAGATTTTATAATGAAAAAGTTTTCTGTAAATGAACTGAGAGAATTGTTTTTGTCTTTTTTTGAGTCTAAGGGTCATCTTAGATTGCCAAGTTTTTCTTTGGTTCCACATAATGACAACAGTTTATTGATAATTAATTCTGGTATGGCTCCACTTAAGCCTTATTTTAAAGGTATAGAAACACCACCAAGAAAAAGGGTCACCACATGCCAAAAGTGTATAAGAACTGGAGATATTGATAATATTGGTCATACTGCAAGGCATGGTACTTTTTTTGAGATGCTTGGTAATTTTTCTTTTGGAGATTACTTTAAGAAAGAAGCGATTACTTGGAGTTGGGAGTTTTTGACTGTCACTCTTGGACTTGATCCAAATAGATTATATCCATCTGTGTATGTTGACGACCAAGAAGCGTATGATCTTTGGCATGACATGATTGGTATACCAAGCGAGAGAATTTTTAAATTTGGAAAAGATGATAATTTTTGGGAGCATGGCTCTGGCCCATGTGGACCATGCAGTGAGATATATTATGATAGAGGCGAGAAGTATGGTTGTGGCAAACCTGGTTGCACAGTTGGATGCGATTGTGACAGGTATATGGAAGTTTGGAACAATGTATTTACTCAATTTGATAATGATGGAAAAGGCAATTATACTGAACTTGTACAAAAAAATATTGATACTGGAATGGGACTAGAAAGACTCGCAGTTGTGTGTCAAGATGTTGAGTCTATATTTGAAGTTGATACTAATAAAGAATTAATGGATAATATTAGTATAATCACACATCATATTTATAAAGATGACCCAATGTCAGATGTATCACTTAGAATTATTGCTGATCACATAAAAAGTTGTACCTTCATGATTTCAGATGGAATACTTCCTTCAAATGAAGGTAGGGGATATGTGCTTAGAAGACTTTTAAGGCGTGCTGTGAGACATGGAAGAATTTTGGGTGTAAAAAAAGCGTTTATGACAGATCTTGCTAAAGTTGTAATTAAACTAAATAAAGGACATTATACTGAATTATTTGAAAAGCAAGATATGATTTTAAATGTCTTAAAAGCTGAGGAAGATAAGTTTAATCAGACTATTGACCAAGGTCTTGAAATTCTAAATCAAATGATTGCAAATATAAAAGATGGCAAGTTATCTGGTGAAGATGCATTTAAACTCTATGACACTTATGGTTTCCCACTTGACCTCACTAAAGAAATTTTAGAAGAAAAAAATATAAGTATTGATGAAGTTAGATTTAATGAATTGATGAAAGAGCAAAAGACAAAAGCTCGTCTCGCAAGAAAAGAATCAAATTATATGGGTGCAGATGCAACTGTATTTAATGATTTGCCAAAAGAAATGACTTCTGAGTTTGTAGGCTATGATTCTTTAACTGGAGATGGAAAAGTTTTAACAATTGTATCTGATAACAAGATTGTTGATAATATTGGCACTGGCGATGAAGGTGTAATTATAACAGATAAAACAAATTTCTATCCTATGATGGGTGGTCAGGCAGGTGACATTGGAATTATAAAAGACGGAGATAATTCGTTTGAAGTATATGACACTATAAAAATTTTAAACACAAAAATAGGTCACATAGGAAAAGTTATAAGTGGTAGTTTTTCAAATGGAAATGTTGTCAGGTTTGAAGTTGATAGTAAAAATAGACATTTAACTGCTATAAATCATACTACAACTCATTTGTTACAAGCTGCATTAAGAATAGTACTTGGTAAGCATGTAGAGCAGGCTGGGTCACTTGTTGAGTACAATAGACTTAGATTTGATTTTACACATTTCAAAGCTTTGACTAAGGAAGAGTTAAATCAGATAGAAAAAATTGTCAATGAGAAAATAGAAGAAGCAATCAGCGTAACAAAAAAAGAGATGACACTTGCTGAAGCAAAGAAAGAGGGTGCCATGGCACTTTTCGGTGAAAAATATGGTGACATAGTTAGAACTGTGCGAGTTTCTGATTTTTCATTTGAATTATGTGGTGGAACTCATATAGACAATACTTCTGAAATTAAATGTTTTAAGATTATGTCTGAGTCAGGCGTGGCTGCTGGAGTACGAAGAATAGAAGCTATAACTTCTGACACATTAATTGATTTTTATAATGATGAAGTTGAAAAATTGGATAATATTTCTAATATACTGAAGGTTCCAACAAATGAAGCAGTAGACAAGGTTAATTCGTTGCTCAAAGATATAAAGGAACTCAAGTCTGAGATTGATTCATTAAAGAAACAGATATCATCAAATGAAGTTTCAGATATTAAAACTGAAGTAATTAATGATTTGAATGTTGTTATAAATAGTTTTGATGATAAAAATATGAACGAGCTTAAGGACTTGGTAGATAGCATTAAAGATAAAATTAAAGACTATGTTGTAGTTGGATTTTCTAAGAGTCCTTCTGGTGTTGCTATAGTAGTTTCAGTTTCTGATGCAGCTATTAATAAAGGATTACATGCTGGAAATATGTTAAAACAGTTGGCAAATACACTTGGTGGAAATGGTGGCGGAAAAGATAAATTTGCTCAAGGTCAAGGTAAGGATACAAGTAAAATTGATGATGCTATTAAACTTGCAAAAGAATTAATTAGTAAGTAACTTGAATTATTTATATAAATATATAAAAGGAATCTAATATTGAATAATATTATTATAAATATAATAAATGAATTGGGAAAAACTATTTCAAAAGAAATGATTGTATTTATAATATCTCTATTACCAATACTTGAATTAAGAGGCGGACTTATTGCAGCTTCTATTTTAAATATTCCATATTTAAAAGCTGCGATTATTTGTATACTTGGAAATATATTGCCAATACCATTTATTTTGTTATTTTTAAATAAAATCTTTAATTTAATGGAAAAATGGAAACCAACTAAAAAACTTGTTAAGTTTTTTAGAGATCGCGCACATAAAAATAAAGCTAAAATTGATAAATATGGTTTCTGGGGTTTGGTATTATTTGTAGGCATTCCGCTTCCGGGTACTGGTGCTTGGACTGGTGCCTTAGTTTCATCAGTTTTTGGAATGGATGAAGGAAAATCAGCGCTTGCTATATTTATAGGTATATTGCTCGCATTTGTTATAATGTCTATAGTGTCATATGGCATAATAGGAAATATTATTAGATAATAGTTTAATATTTATAATTTAAAAAAATGATTTGGAAAAAGATTACAATTAATACAAATGTTGAAGCGGCTGATATAGTCGCTTCAGTTTTATTTGATAATGGAATAGTAGGCGCTGAGATTGAAGATAATCAAAATTTAAGCGAAGAAGATTTAAAGAAGATGTATGTTGACATTCCAAAGATAAATATAGATGATGGAAAGTCTAAAGTTAGTTTTTATGTTTCAATTGGAAATAAAGTTAATAGTAGTTTTGACAATGTGGATAAAAATATAGTAGATAATAGCTATATGAAAAGCAACGACAATATATTTTCTGAATCTGAATTTAAAGATATAATGGATAACATAAATAGAGGATTAGAAGAATATAGACAGTTTATGGACATGGGAAGTCTAGAGATTGAAGAAAATGAACAGAACGACGAGGATTTCTTTAATAAGTGGAAAGAAAATTTTAAAAGCTTAGTCATTGATGACATAAATATACTTCCAAATTGGGAAAAGGCAAAAGATGGCAAACTTAATATATTTATTGAGCCTGGTAATGCCTTTGGCACAGGTCAACATGCTACAACTAAACTTTGCGTGAAAGCAATAGAAAAACTAGTTAATGAAAAAGGAAAAGACTTAAGTTTTCTTGACATTGGTACAGGTTCCGGAATACTTAGTATAATAGCATATAAGCTTGGGGTTAATAGAATAATGGCTATAGATATTGATGAAAATTGTGAGCTTAATTTGAGAGAAAACTTAAAACTCAATAGCATTGATTCTGTTGATAGGATTGACAATGAGAGTTATAGAATTAATTTTGACAAGTATAAATTCATATATGGATTTGGTAACATTATTTGTGATTCTGGGCTAAGAAAAATAGTTGGATCCGAAAAGTATGACATTATAGTTGCAAATATTTTGGCTCCAGTCTTGATATCACTAATTGAGCAAGGGAATATAGGATCATTTTTAGTAGATGGTGGAAGTTTAGTACTTAGCGGTATAATTAAAGAAAAACTCAAAGATGTTTTAGACGTGATTAAAAGAAAAAAATGTTTTATGGATATAGATTATAACTTTGAAGATGAATGGGCAGTTGTAACTTGCAAAAAGGGAGTAAGATATGAGTGAGAAAATTATATTAAATAAAGATAGTGAATATGCTAAACGGAGGAAAAAATTCTCAATACTTAGAATAATCTTTTCGCCAATGTTTTTTATAGTTATATTTTTAATTCTTGAGCTTATTTTAATCTTACACTTCTTGGATGTATTTTATGGAACTAAGTTACAAATTTTCATAGACTTACTAAATATTGCTGAAGTAATATATTTGATTAATTCTAAAAAGATTAAAGATTCATTTAAAGTCACTTGGATGGTTGTGTTTATAATGATGCCTATTTTTGGCGTTGTACTTTATTTTATACTTCACTTTACCACACTTTTTAATGGATATAGAAGTAAATTGAGAGATTTGGTTATACAATCCAAGAAACATTATGACTTTTCTTTGAGCGAAGAACTTAAAAATAAAATTAATGATAAAAACTATCAAAATCAGTTTGATAATGAATTAATTAAAGAACAAGTAACTACTGAATTGTCATTCTTTAATTATTTTCATAACCATGCAAAGATTCCAACTTATGATAATACTGATGTGCACTATTTTGACAATGGAAAGGATGCATTTGAAGACATTTTAACTAAAATGAAAGATGCTAAGAAATTTATATTTATAGAAATTTTTATTCTTTCTGATGGAATTATCTGGCAAGAGATGCTTAAAATATTAAAAGAGAAAGCTTCGCAAGGTGTGGAAGTAAAACTTATGGTAGACGGATTAAATAGTGTTTCATTCTTTAGAAGAGGGTATTGCAAGTATTTAAAAAAGTTTAATATCGAAGCAAAAATCTTTAAACCGGTTTCGCCACTTTTATCCAATACTCAAAACCATAGAGATCACAGAAAAATTTTTGTAATTGATAATGAGATAGCTTATACTGGTGGAATAAATATCGCCGATGAGTATGCAAACTTATATGAGAGATTTGGTTATTGGAAAGACTCAGCTGTAAGAATTAAAGGCGATGCAGTATCAAGCTTTACAATTATGTTTTTACAACTTTGGGAAGTTGTTTCTAAGTCTAAAATATTTGAAGTTAAGAATTATTTAGAAACTAATAGACCTCAACTTGACAATTCAAATAGTGACGGACTATATGTGCCATATACTGATTATCCTAATTTACCTGAAAACATTTCTCTTCAAATTTATAGATATATGTTTAATTCTGCAAAGAAATATATGTACATTATGACGCCATATCTTGTGATTGATGAGGCTCTTGTAGATACTATAGAGGCAGCGGCAAAGAGAGGCGTAGATGTTAGAATTATAGTTCCAAGAATTCCTGATAAGAAATATGTTTTCTATGTAAATAGAAGTTATTATAGGTCACTTACTTTGGCAGGTGCTAAGGTATATGAGTATATGCCTGGATTTATACATGCCAAAGTCTATTTGCAGGATGATATAAGGGCTGTAGTGGGTACCGCCAATCTAGATTTTAGAAGTCTATATTTACACTATGAAAATGGCCTATATTTATTTGGAGATATAAATGCATTAAACAATATAAAAGCTGATTTTGAAAAAGTTTTTGCTGAAAGTAAAGAGATGACACTTGCTGAGATAATTAAAGTTCCTGCAAGATATAGGTTCTGGGGAGCGCTGCTTAGAATTTTTGCACCGCTAATGTAAATTAATATGCAATTTTATACAATTTTATACATTTTAAATTTAATAAAATTTTAAGAGAAATAGTAAAAAATGCAAGAAATCTCTTGCTTTTTTTATTGGTTTTTGATAATATAAATAGGCTGTGACATGGTAGCGAAGATCCATGAGGTTGCAAGTTGCAATGTCAACTTGGTTTTTTATGGGGAGCAAGTGTCAAAATAATTTTGATAGCTGTCACTGTATACTTATCGGGTTTATTTTTTTGACTCACATTTGTGCGATACACCCGAATCCGTGTACAGTCACCGCTTTAGAACAAAAAGTTCAAGGAGGCGACTTTTTTTATGGCAAAGCAAGTAATGAGAATAATCATCAAAGGTTATGATCACAGTCTAGTTGATGAAGCAGCAGCAAAAATTGTAGACAATTGTAAAAGAAATGGTTCAATAGTTTCTGGACCAGTTCCACTTCCAACAAAGAAGGAAGTAGTTACAATTCTTAGAGCTGTTCATAAGTACAAAGACTCAAGAGAACAATTTGAGCAAAGAACTCATAAGAGACTAGTTGATATCATTAGTCCAAGTTCTCAAGTAACAAATACACTTCATGGTCTTGAGATGCCTGCAGGTGTAGCAATTGATATCAAAATGAAAAATAATTAGTAGATGTGAGCGACATCGCTCCGACATTTACGGAAGGAGATTAAAACATGAAGAAAGCAATACTAGCTGAGAAATTAGGAATGACAGAAATTTGGTCAGACAAAGGCGTGCTCATTCCAGTAACTGTTCTTGAAGCAGGACCATGTGTAGTTACAAAGGTTCTTACAAAAGAAAAAGAAGGTTACGAAGCTGTGCAAGTTGGATTTAAAGATGTAAAAGAAAAACTTGTCAACAATCCTGACAAAGGTCAATTTAAAAAAGCAGGTTGTGCAGTTAAAAAATATTTAAGAGAGTTGAAATTTGAAAACTCTGGTGAGTATCAACTTAATCAAGAAATCAAAGCAGACATATTTGCAGTAGGTGATAAGGTTGATGTCACATCAATAAGTAAGGGTAAAGGTTTCCAAGGAACAATCAAAAGACTCGGACAACATAGAGGTCCTATGAAACACGGTTCTAAGTTCCATCGTCACCAAGGTTCAAATGGTCCAGCAACTACTCCAGGTAAAGTACGAAAAGGAAAAGGAATGCCTGGCCACATGGGAAGGGAAACAATTACTATTCAAAACTTAGAAGTAGTAAGAGTAGATGCAGAAAAGAATTTAATACTTATAAAGGGTGCTTGCCCAGGTCCAAACAAGTCTCTTATAACTATCAAAGAAACAGTGAAGGCTTAGAAAGGAGGTAAAAGAATATGGCAAATGTATCTGTATATAATATGGATGGACAATCAGTAGGAACTATTGACTTAAATGATGCGATATTTGGTGTTGAAGTAAATGAACACTTACTCCATAAAGCTCGTGTAACTATTCTTTCAAACAATCGTCAAGGAACACAAAAACAAAAAACTAGAGCAGAGGTTTCAGGCGGTGGTAGAAAACCATGGAGACAAAAAGGAACTGGTAATGCACGTCAAGGTTCTATCAGAGCTCCTCAATGGAAAGGCGGCGGAGTAGTATTCGCAGCTGTACCAAGAGACTACGATATGAGCATGAATAAGAAAGAAAGAAGAGCAGCACTTAAGTCAGCACTTACAAATTGTGTTAAAGATAATAATTTCATGGTTATTGATGAATTAAAACTCAATGAGATTAAAACTAAAAATTTTCAAAAGGTTTTAGACAATTTGAAACTCAATAAATCATTAGTAGTACTTGAGACAAACGATAAGAATTTAATTTATTCAGCAAGAAATATTCCAAACGTAAAAACTTCAGTAGTCAATGAGTTAAATGTATATGACATACTCAAGTATGAAAAAGTTCTTATCACAAAGAATGCTGTTAAAAATGTAGAGGAGGTATATAAGTAATGGCTAACCTAACATGCTATGACATTATAAAGAAACCTGTAGTGTCAGAAAAAAGTATGAACCAGATGGTTAATAAAAAATATACCTTCATAGTTCATAAAGATGCAACTAAGAATCAAATTAAAGATGCAGTAGAAAAGTTATTTGAGGGTGCTAAAGTTGAGAAAGTAAATACTATGAACAACGATGGTAAGGTAAGAAGAAGAGGCTACACAGTTGGCAGAACTAATTCTTACAAGAAAGCAATTGTTACTTTAAAGGAAGATTCGAAGGAAATTGAATTATTCAACTCGCTTTCAAATAAGTAGATAAGTATGGATTGATATCAATCCGCAAAATCATTAAAGGAGAATTAAAGAAATGGCAATTAAAACATTTAAGGCCTATACACCTTCAAGAAGAAAAATGTCAGTTCTTGATAATAAAGATGTTATAACTAAATCTACTCCGGAAAAATCACTGCTCGCAAAAAAAGTTAAAACTTCTGGAAGAAATAATCAAGGCAAAATAACTGTAAGACATCATGGTGGCGGCAACAAGCAAAAGTATAGAATAATTGATTTTAAGAGAAAGAAAGACGGTGTCGTTGGAAAAGTAATGGCAATTGAATACGACCCAAATAGAACAGCAAACATAGCACTTATATTTTATAAAGATGGAACTAAAGCTTATATCTTAGCACCAAATGGATTACTTGTAGGTTCTGAGATAATGAGCGGAGAAAATGCTGAAGCAAAGGTTGGTAACTGTTTACCACTTCAGAACATTCCAATCGGTGCAAACGTTCATGCTGTAGAGCTTACACCAGGTCTAGGGGCTAAGATGGTACGTTCGGCTGGTAACACTGCACAGCTTATGGCGAAGGAAGGAAATTATGCAACACTTCGTCTTCCATCAGGTGAGATGAGAAAGGTTCCTATAATGTGTAGAGCAACACTCGGCATCGTAGGAAATGGTGAACACAACCTTGTAAATATAGGTAAGGCTGGAAGAAAAAGACACATGGGTGTTCGTCCAACTGTCAGAGGATCTGTTATGAACCCTAATGATCACCCACATGGTGGTGGAGAAGGTAAGTGTAGTATCGGTCTTCCAGGACCAGTTACTCCATGGGGTAAACCAGCACTCGGACTTAAGACTAGAAACAGAAAGAAGAATACAAATAAACTTATTATAACAAGAAAGAACGGTTCAGTTCTTAAATAGAAAGGAGGATAGAATAAATGGCACGTTCATTAAAAAAAGGACCATTTGCAGATGAGCACTTACTTAAGAAAGTAGAAGCTATGGTTAAATCTGGCAACAAACAAGTTATTAAAACTTGGTCACGCCGTTCAACTATCTTCCCACAAATGGTTTCACTTACAATAGCAGTACATAATGGAAAGACACATGTTCCAGTTTATATCACAGAAGATATGGTTGGACATAAATTAGGAGAGTTTGTTGCTACTCGTCTCTTTAGAGGACATGGTAGTAATGAGCAAAAAGCATCTGTATCATCAGCAGGAGCAGCACCAGCAGCAGGTGCAGCACCAGCGGCAGGAGCAGCACCAGCAGCAGCTGCAGCACCTGCACCAGCACCAGCGGCAGATGCAAAGGCGTAGAGGAGGTAGAGCATGTCAAAAGGTCATAGATCTCAAATTAAAAGAGATAGAAATGAAAAGCAAGTAGATAAAAGACCAAGTGCAAAACTTTCAAACGCAAGAGTATCTTCTAGAAAAGCTGGTTTTGTACTTGATGCAATAAGAGGCAAGGGAGTTCAAGAAGCAATTGGTATAGTTACATATAGTCCAAGATATGCTTCTAAACTCATAAAAAAACTTATTGAGTCTGCAGTAGCAAATGCTAAGAACAACAATAATATGGATGAAGAAAAATTATATGTTGCAGAGTGTTTCGCAGGAAATGCTACAAACTATAAGAGAATGCATCCAAGAGCTCAGGGTAGAGCATATAGTATATTGAAAAGAAACTCTCATATCACAGTAATTCTTGATGAGAGAAATGAAGTAGAGAAAGCTAAAAAAGCAGAATCAAAAAAAGTTGAAACTGTAGAAGGAGGTAACGATGGGGCAAAAGGTTAATCCACATGGACTACGTGTAGGAATTATTAAAGATTGGGACAGCCGCTGGTATGAAGAAAAGAAGTTTTCTGATTACTTAGTTGAGGATTATAACTTAAGAAAATATCTTAAGAAGAAACTTTATGCCGCAGGTATCTCAAAGATAGAAATTGAAAGAATCACTACTAAGATTAATATCACAATATTTACTGCAAAGCCTGGTGTTGTAATTGGTAAGGGTGGAGCAGAAATCGAGAAATTGAAAAAAGAACTCGCAAAGTATACTAAATCTGAAATTAATTTAAACATTAAAGAAATTAAGAGACCTGATAGAGAAGCTCAATTGGTTGCTGAGAATGTAGCACTTAATCTAGAAAATCGTATGGCATTTAGACGTGCTATGAAGCAAGCAATGTCAAGAACTATGAAAGCTGGAGCACTTGGTATCAAGGCATCAGTAGGTGGACGTCTTGCAGGAGCTGATATCGCAAGAACAGAATTCTATAGTGAAGGAACTATTCCACTTCAAACTTTAAGAGCTGATATAGATTATGGATTTGCTGAAGCAAATACTACTTATGGAAAGCTTGGTGTAAAAGTTTGGATATACAAGGGCGAAGTTCTTTCTAATAAAAACAAGAAACAAGGAAAGGAGTAATAAGCCATGTTAATGCCAAAGAGAACAAAGTACCGTAAAGCATTTAGAGGAAACATGAGAGGTAAAGCAAGTCGTGGTAATGTGCTTGCTTACGGCGAATATGGACTCGTTGCTACGGAACCTTGTTGGATCAAATCAAATCAAATAGAGGCAGCCCGTGTAGCTATGACTAGATACATAAAAAGAGGTGGCCATGTTTGGATAAAAATCTTCCCAGATAAACCAGTAACTACAAAGCCAATCGGTGTCAGAATGGGATCTGGAAAGGGTGCAGTTGAGTTCTGGGTTGCAGTTGCAAAACCAGGAAGAGTACTTTTTGAAATTGCAGGTATACCTGACAATGATGCAAAGGAAGCTTTAAGACTTGCAATGCACAAACTCCCACTCAAGTGTAAAATAGTATCAAAAGCAGATCTTAACGGAGGTGCAAAAGATGAAAAATAGTTTAAATCTTGAAGAACTCAAAAATAAATCAATTGACCAATTGAAACTTGAGTTATCATCTGCTAAGAAAGAACTTTTCGAACTTAGACTTAAAAATGCAACTAATCAACTTGAGAATACAAGTAAGATTAGACAAGTAAGAAGAAATATTGCTCGCATAGAGACAGTAATAACAATAAAGAAAAAAGCGTAGGAGGTAGAAATAATGGATCGTAATTTAAGAAAGACTCGTATCGGTAAAGTTATAAGCGATAAGATGGATAAAACAATCGTTGTTTCTATCGAAGATCACGTAAAACATCCACTTATTGGAAAAATTGTTAAGAAGACATACAAACTTTATGCAGCTGATAATGAGAATGCAGCACATGTTGGAGACGTAGTAAAAGTTATGGAAACAAGACCACTCTCTAAACTTAAGAGATGGAGACTTGTAAATATTGTCGAGAAGGCAAAATAATCAATGTAAGGAAGGGGAAATATCATGGTACAACAAGAATCTAGACTTAAAGTCGCAGATAATACTGGTGCTAAAGAACTTCTTTGCATTAGAGTATCTGGTGGATCTTTAAGAAGATATGCTAGAATAGGCGACACTATTGTTTGCTCAGTAAAAGATGCCACTCCTGGCGGACAAGTTAAAAAAGGAGAAGTAGTAAAGGCAGTAGTTGTAAGAACTAAGCAAGGCGCTAGAAGAAAAGATGGTTCTTATATAAAGTTCGATGAAAATGCTGCAGTTATTATAAAAGAAGATTTAACACCAAGAGGAACCCGTATTTTCGGACCAGTTGCAAGAGAACTTAGAGATCATGGATATATGAAAATCTTGTCACTTGCACCAGAAGTATTATAGGAGGAAACGATAATGTATAAGATTAAAAAAGATGATGTCGTTATCGTTATCGCTGGTAAGGATAAGGGCAAAAATGGTCAAGTGTTATCAGTTGATCATAAGAACAAAAAAATCCTTGTAAAAGGTGTGAATGTTGTAAAGAAACATCAAAAAGCTGGAAAGACTAAAGGCGCAACTGAATCTGGTATCATTGAGAGAGAGAATTGGATAGCAATATCAAATGTTATGCTTTCAATAGATGGTAAGGCTACAAGAGTCGGATTTAAGGTTGAGGGAGATAAGAAAGTTAGAGTTGCTAAAAAAACAGGAAAGGTAATTAAGTAAGGAGGAAAAGATGGCTAGACTTAAAGAGATTTATAATAATGAAATAAAGAAGAACTTAAAGTCTAAGTTCAATTATAAGAATGATTTAGCTATTCCAAAACTTGAAAAAGTAGTTATCAATATGGGTGTTGGAGAAGCAAAAGATAATTCAAAACTCCTTGACTCTGCAGTTAAAGACCTTGAGACAATTACTGGTCAACACGTAGTTGTTACAAAGGCTAAAAAGGCAATCGCTAACTTTAAAATTAGAGAAGGTATGCCTATTGGATGTAAGTGCACACTTAGAGGAGAAGTAATGTATGAGTTTGTAGATAGACTTATAAATCTTGCTCTTCCTCGTGTAAGAGACTTTAGAGGAGTTAATCCAAATGGATTTGATGGAAGAGGAAATTATTCTCTCGGAATTAGAGAACAAATCATATTCCCTGAAATAGAGTTTGATAAGATTGATAAAGTAAGAGGAATGGATATTTGTTTTGTTACCACTGCTAAAACTGACGAAGAGGCAAAAGAACTTTTATCAGAGTTTAATATGCCTTTTGCAAAGTAAGGGGGTTCTATGGCGAAGACATCTTTAAAAGTAAAGCAACAGAGAAAACCAAAATTTAGTACTCAATTTTATACTAGATGTAAAATTTGTGGTCGTCCACATGCTGTACTTAAGAAATATGGAATTTGCAGACTTTGTTTTAGAGAACTTGCATATCACGGACAAATTCCAGGCGTCAAGAAAGCATCTTGGTAATATAAATATTTTATAAATTAAAGGAGGATATCACATATATGAATATGAGTGATCCAATTGCAGATATGCTTACTAGAATTCGTAATGCAAATACTGCAAAGTTTGATACAGTATTAATTCCTTCATCTAAAATGAAGAAAGCGATAGCTGAGATATTATTTAATGAAGGTTATATTGAGAAATACGAATTAGTTAAGAGTGAAGTAAATGATAAGTTTGAAGACATTAAAATTTATTTAAAGTATTTTGATGGAAAGAGAACAAAAGCCATAACTGGTATAGATAAAGTTTCTAAACCAGGTTTACGTATGTATAGTGGTAAAGAAGATATGCCACAAGTACTCAATGGTTTAGGAATTGCTATTGTTTCTACTAACCTTGGAGTTATGACGGATAAGGATTGTAGAAAGAATAATGTGGGCGGAGAAATTTTAGCTCGCGTTTGGTAATCTGAAAACTGATTATATCAGACAATATAAGAAAAGGAGAAAGTTATGTCACGAATTGGCAAAAAACCTATTACAATCTTAAACGGTGTAACTGTAGATGTAAAAGGTAATGAAGTGACAGTTAAAGGTTCTAAGGGTACACTTACTAGAACATTTGTACCTGAGATGAAAATAACTGTTGAAGATGGTCATGTAAAAGTAGAAAGACCAAATGATGAAAAAAGAAATAAATCACTTCATGGTCTTACTAGAACACTTATAAATAATATGATAGTAGGTGTTACTGAGGGCTATGAAAAGACACTAGAGATTAATGGTGTTGGTTATAAAGCAGCAAAGCAAGGTAAAAATCTCAATTTAAATCTTGGTTATTCGCACCCAGTAGTATTTACAGATCCAGATGGAATTGAGACTCAAGTCCCTGATGAGAGAACAATCATAGTAAAGGGAATTGACAAAGAAAGAGTAGGACAATATGCTGCTGAGATAAGAGGAATGAGAGGACCTGAGCCATATAAAGGCAAGGGAATTAAATACAAAGAAGAACATATCATCCGTAAAGTCGGTAAGACAGGAAAGAAATAGAATTAGGAGGAAAGTAGAATGGTTAATAAAGTTAAAAGAAACGAAGTTCGCGAAAAGAAACATCATAGACAAAGAAACCGTTTTATGGGTACACCTGATTGTCCTAGACTTACGGTTTTCAGAAGTGATAAACATATTTATGCACAAATTATTGATGATGTTGCAAGAAAGACATTATGTCAAGCTTCTACACTTAAGAATACAAGTTTAGCACATACAAATGATGTTGAGGCAGCAAAGTTTGTTGGTAAGACAATCGCAGAAGCTGCTATAAAACTTGGTATCTCAAATGTAGTATTTGATAGATCTGGTTATATATATCACGGAAAGGTTCAAGCTTTAGCAGATTCTGCAAGAGAAGCTGGACTAAAATTCTAAAGGAGGTAGAAAATGAAGAAAGAAGCTGTAGAAAAAGAAAAGAGTGAATTAAAAGATACAGTCGTTTCTATTAAGCGTATATCTAAAACCGTTAAAGGTGGAAGAACTATGAGATTTTCTGCCCTAGTAGTTGTCGGTGATGGAAATGGCTCTATCGGAGTTGGACACGGTAAAAGTGCTGAAATCCCTGAAGCAATTAGAAAGGGAAAAGAACAAGCTATGAGAAATATTGTTAAGATTAATCTTTATAATAATAGATCAGTTCCACATGACTATGTTGGAATTTGGGGAACTAGTAGAGTACTTCTTAAGAGATCAAAAGAAGGTACTGGTGTCATAGCTGGTGGTCCAGTTCGTTCTGTTATGGAAATGGCTGGTATACAAAATATAAGAACAAAATCACTTGGTTCAAGAAATAAGAATAATGTTGCTCTTGCAACTATCAATGGTCTTATGAATATGAAATCTCCAAGTGAGATTGCAACTCTTCGTGGCAAGGATGTAAAAGATATTCTTGCAGGAATAGTTAAGAAATAGGAGGTAAGGAAATGGCAAATCAATTAAAAATAACATTAGTTCATTCTCCTATAGGTGCTATTCCAAAACAAAGAGCTACAGTAAAAGCTTTAGGATTTCATAAAGTATATCAAACAAAAATCCATAAAGATAATACTGCTATAAGAGGAATGATTCAAAAAATTAACCACTTGGTAAAAGTGGAAGAGATGTAAGGGGGCCTTTATGAAATTATCAGAATTAAAAGGAGCAGAAGGCTCTAGAAGCAAAAAGCAATTTAGAAAAGGCAGAGGCCATGGATCTGGCAACGGAAAGACAGCTGGTTATGGACATAAAGGTCAAAAGGCAAGATCTGGTGCTTCACGTCCTGGATTTGAAGGTGGACAGATGCCTTTGTATAGAAGATTGCCTAAGAGAGGTTTCAAGAAACCAAACCGTTTAGTGTTTGTAGCATTAAATGTAAGTGAGTTTGAAAAATTCGACAATGGAACAGTTGTTACAGTTGATAAGATGATAGAGTTAGGCATGATTAAAGGAAATTTTGATCGTGTAAAGATTCTTGGAAATGGAAATCTCACTAAGAGTTTAACTATTGAAGCTTGCACTTTCTCTAACTCAGCAAAGAGTAAGATTGAGGCAGCTGGTGGAACATGTAAGACTTGCGAAGGTTGTAAAGAAGCAACTAAATAGGAGAAATTATTATGTTACAAATGGTAATAAATGCATTCAAAGTAAAAGATATTCGCAATAAATTATTCTTTACTTTGTTTATGCTTTTGGTAATAAGAATAGGTAGTAATATTCCTGTGCCAGGAGTCAACACTGATTTCTTTAAAAACATATTGGATAATTTACAAGCTCAAGATGCAGTTGGTTGGTTATCAAGTATGACAGGTGGCTCTTTTGAAGAGATGTCTATATTCGCTCTTTCTATTACTCCATACATCACATCAAGTATCATTATGGAACTTTTGACTATTGCTATTCCTCCACTTGAGGAGATACAAAAAGAAGGTGCTGATGGAAGAAGAAAGATTGCTGAGTATACTAGATATGTCACTGTTGCTCTTGCACTTTTAGAGTCAAGTGCTATGGCTATAGGATTTAATGGTTCAGGATTTTTTAAAGAAAATCCGGCCGGAGTATTCACTATAATAGTAGCTATATTCTCTATGACAGCAGGTTCAGCCTTTCTTATGTGGACTGGTGAAAGAATTACTGAGTCAGGTGTTGGAAATGGTATATCAGTTGTTCTCTTATTTAATATCATTTCATCACTGCCTAAAGACTTCAATACTTTATATGAGAAGTTCTTAAAGGGAAAGAATATGGCATTTATGGTTACTTATGCAATTATTATAATAGCTGTTATAATTGGCATAATAGCTTTATCAGTAATTTTACAAGATGCTAGACGTGATATACCTGTTCAATATGCAAGTAGAATTGCAGGAAGAACATCTGTTGGAAATGGTGTATCTGTTATACCACTTAAAGTTAATACTGCAGGTGTTATACCAGTAATTTTTGCATCAAGTATAATGTCTTTACCACTTATTATTTTACAATTTTTAGATGTTAGAAATACTATATTTAATGTAATTGCATCAGTGCTTAACTCAGGCTCTTGGTTTAGACCAGAGTATCCACTATATACATTTGGATGTTTGATTTACATATTCCTTGTTATCTTTTTTGCATATTTTTACACTTCAATTACCTTTAATCCAAATGAAGTAGCTTCAAACTTAAAGAAAGATGGAGGATTTGTACCTGGAGTAAGACCTGGCAAGGAGACAGCTGAATACTTAAATAGAATTTTGAATTATATTATATTCATCGGAGCTGTTGGTCTTTGCATAGTAGCACTCATCCCAATAGTAATTTCTGGAGTATTTAATATTTCAAGGATTTCATTTGCAGGAACTTCACTTTTAATCGTAGTTGGAGTTGTACTTGAGACATTGGAACAAATTAAATCACAATTAGTTGTAAGAAACTATAAAGGTTTCTTGTCAGAATAGGTAAAATATGAATATAATTATGCTTGGTGCTCCGGGTGCCGGTAAAGGAACCATAGCATCACAGATGAAAGCAAGATATCATTTACCTCATATCTCTACAGGAGATATATTTAGAGAGAATATTAAAAATAATACTGAATTAGGAATGATGGCAAAAACATATATTGATAAAGGTGCACTTGTTCCTGATGATGTAACTACAGACATTACTGTAGACAGAATATCAAAAGATGACTGCAAGGATGGATTTATACTTGATGGCTTCCCAAGAAATTTTGCTCAGGCGAAAGGACTTGATGAGGCAATGGAAAAGTTAGGCAGAAAAATAGACCTTGTAATCTTGGTAGATGCGACAGATAAACAAATCACTGAAAGATTATCTGGAAGAAGAGTTTGCGAAAGTTGTGGAGAAGTTTATCACATAGTAAATATGCCACCTAAGGTTGAAGGCGTTTGCGATAAGTGTAATGGAAAACTAATCCATCGCAAAGACGATACTGAAGAAGTTGTGCTCGATAGACTCAAAACATATCATGAGTTAACTCAACCATTGATTGATTATTATAAAGAAAAGAAAATTTTAAAAAGAGTTCCTGGTTTTATTGATTCACAAGAAGAAAGACTTAATATGATTGATACAATGGTTAAAGGAGATTGGGCCTGTCCCAATAATTAACTGATGGTAAGTATAAAGTCTGATAGAGAAATTGGTTTAATGAGAGATGCTGGAAAGATATTGGCTTTAGTACATAATGAAGTTGCTAACTATATAAAGCCGGGACTTACTACTTTGGAAATTGATAAATTTGCTGAAAAACTAGTTCACAAACATAATGCAACATGTTCTTTTTACCACTTATATGATTTTCCAGGAAATTTTTGTATATCTGTAAATGATGAAGTGATTCATGGCATACCGAGTAAAGATGTAGTTTTAAAGGATGGAGATGTAGTAAAGATTGATGGAGGAGTGAATTATAAAGGCTATCAATCAGATGCAGCGAGAACCCATATAGTTGGGAAGACTACAAAAGAAGTTGAAGATCTAGTTTGTAGAACAAAACAATCATTTTTTGAAGGAATAAAATACGCTGTCCCAGGCAATCATATTAATGACATAAGTACTGGAATCGAGATGTACATAGAACAATTTGGATATGGAATTGTAGAAGACTATGTAGGTCACGGAATCGGTGTAAAAGTACATGAGGACCCAGAAATTCCTAATTTTGCAACAAAGAGTAAAGGAATACTAATTAAAAAGAATATGACATTCGCAGTAGAACCAATGATCAATCTTGGAAGCTATGAGGTATATACTGCAGACGATAAATGGACAGTAAAGACTATAGATGGTAGCATTTCTAGCCACTATGAAAATACAATTGTTATTACAGACAATGGACCAGAAATATTGTCTTTAATATAAAAAACTAAAAAGAGGTATTTAATGTCAAAATCTGACGTAATTGAAATTACAGGAACTGTTTTAGAAAAACTTCCAAACGCAATGTTTGAAGTTGAACTTGAGAACAAACATAAAGTTCTCGCCCATATCTCTGGAAAACTTCGTATGAATTATATTAAAATTCTTCCAGGTGATAAGGTAACTATTGAATTATCTCCATACGATTTATCGAAGGGTCGTATCATTTGGAGAGACAAATAACGAAAGGAGAGTCTAATATGAAAGTTAGATCATCTGTAAAGCCTATTTGTGAAAAATGCAAAATTATTAAAAGAAAGGGTTCAATCAGAGTAATTTGCGAAAACCCTAAGCATAAGCAAAGACAAGGTTAATAGGAGGAAAAAATGGCTCGTATAGCAGGTGTTGATTTACCAAATCAAAAACGTGTTGAGATTGGACTTACTTATATCTTTGGTATAGGTGTTCCAAAGTCAAATGAAATCTTGAAGAACACAGGTGTAAATCCTGATACTCGTGTAAAAGATTTGACAGACGATGAAGTTAAAAAGCTAGCTGATTATATCGCAGAACATGTATCAGTTGAAGGTGATCTTCGTCGTGATGTTGCTCTTGACATCAAGCGTTTAAAAGAAGTTGGTTGCTACAGAGGTGTAAGACATAGAAAAGGTCTTCCATGTCGTGGACAAAAGACTAAGACAAATGCAAGAACATGCAAAGGCCCAAGAAAGACAGTAGCAAACAAAAAGAAAGAGACTAAGTAATATTACTAAGTAATCAATCTTCATGTTTTTAAAACAGGAAGAAATAAAGGAGAAAGTAGGTTAGTTTAAATGGCAAGTAATAATCAAGCAAAAGCTTCTGGCAAAAAAACAGCCACAAAGAAGCGTGTAAAGAAAAACGTTGAACGCGGACAGGCACACATCCAAGCATCATTTAACAATACTATAGTAACGTTAACTGACTTGCAAGGAAATGCTCTTTCATGGGCAAGTGCTGGTGGTCTTGGCTTTAAAGGTTCAAAGAAATCTACTCCATATGCTGCACAGCTCGCAGCTGAAACTGCCACAAAGGCAGCTCTTATACATGGACTTAAGTTTGTAGATGTATTTGTAAAAGGTCCAGGCACAGGTCGTGAGGCAGCTATTCGTGCATTAGAGACGAATGGATTAAAAGTTACTTCAATCATGGATGTAACACCAGTTCCACACAATGGTTGTCGTCCACCAAAAAGAAGAAGAGTATAGGGGAGGTTAATATATGGCAGTAGATAGAGGTCCTGTTCTTAAAAAATGTAGAACACTTGGAATATCACCAGCAGTTCTTGGTTTAGATAAAAAAATCAAAGAAGATAAAAGTGGTAAGCAAAGAAAGAAATTATCTGAATATGGATTACAACTTAGAGAAAAACAAAAAGCAAAATTTATTTATGGAATTTTAGAGAGACCATTTAGAAATTATTTTGCTAAAGCTGAGAAGATGAAAGGTCAAACAGGTGAAAATCTTATGATTACACTTGAGAGACGACTTGACAATGTTGTATTTCGTATGGGACTTGCTCGTACAAGAAGAGAGGCAAGACAAGTTGTCGGTCATAAGCATGTATTAGTAAATGGCAAGACAGTAAATATACCATCTTATCTTGTAAATGCAGGTGATAAAATTGAAATCAACGAAAAAGCTAAAGAGACAAAAAGATATAAAGAAATAGTAGACATCACTGGTGGTCGCATTGCTCCTAGTTGGATAGATGCAGATGTAACTAATATGAAAGCTACAATAAAAAATCTACCAACACGAGAAGAAATTGATGTACCTGTAAATGAAATGTTGATAGTCGAGTTATACAGCAAATAATAGTTTATAGAGTATTGATATTTTAAAAAATTTAATAAAAAGGAGTGGAACTGATGTTTGAGAAGCCAAACGTTAATATTAAAATAGATGAACAATCAACCGATTTAAGTTTCGCAAGATTTGTTTGTGAACCATTAGAAAGAGGTTATGGTACTACTCTAGGTAATTCTCTTAGAAGAATAATGCTTTCAACACTTGAGGGATATGCAGTAAGTCAAATTAAAATTGATGGAGTTCTTCACGAATTCTCTACAATTGATGGGGTTAAAGAAGATGTTACTGAAATCATTATGAACTTAAAAGATATTGCTTTTAAGAATAATGCTCAAATGTATCAAGAGAAAATAGCCACACTATCATTTGAAGGTGAAGGTGTTGTAAAAGCTTCAGATATTAAAATTGATTCAGAAGTAGAAATTGTAAATAAAGATTTAGTTATTGCACATTTATCTGGAAAACATGCTAAACTCAATATGCAGCTTGTCATAACTCCTGGAAGAGGATATGTTCCAGCAGAGAAGAATAAAGAACAAGCAAAAGGTCCAGAGTACATAGTTATTGATTCAGTATATGACCCTGTACAAAGAGTAAATATGAAAGTTGAGAATACTCGTGTAGGTAACCAAACTGATTTTGATAAATTAACATTAGAAGTAAAAACTGATGGTACTATTACAGCAAAGGATGCTGTATCACTTGCTGCTAAGATACTTTCAGATCATGCACAATTATTTATTGATCTTTCAGATATTGTAAGTTTCCCAACTATTAAGAAACAAGATACTAATTCAAACACAATTGATGAGAGAGAACTTAAGAACATACTAGAGTTAGAGTTATCAGTAAGATCTTATAACTGCTTAAAGAGAGCAGGTATAAATACTTTAGGTGATTTGACCAGAATGACACCAGAACAATTAGTAAATGTAAGAAACCTTGGTAAAAAGTCACTTGATGAAATAATGCAAAAATTGGCAGACTTGGGATATCCATTATCTGACAATTTAGAATAATATAATTTATAGATAAGTCTAAAAAGCACTATAAAGGAGATAATGAAATGGCTACAGTTAGAAAATTAGGTAGAACAACAAATCAAAGAAAGGCTATGCTTAGAAGTATAACTACTCAACTTTTAATGCATGGTAAAATTAAAACAACAGAGACAAGAGCTAAAGAAGCAAGAAAAATGGTAGAACCACTAATTGCTCTTGCATGTAAAGAAGCAGATAATTTTGAGACAGTAACAGTTAAGGCAAAAGTTGCTAAGAAGGACAAAGATGGCAACAGAGTAAAGGAAGAAGTAAATGGCAAGAAGAAAACAGTTTATGATATAGTTGATAAAACTATTAAAAAAGATAAACCTAGTAGACTCGCAGCAAGAAGAAAGATGCTTTCTGTTTTATATCCTGCATCTACATTTATTGATCCAAAAAAGAAGAAAACTAAGAAATCTGTTGATTTAGTTGCTAAACTCTTTGATGAATATGCACCTAAGTATAAGGATAGAAAGGGCGGATACACTAGAATAGTAAAGATAGGTCAAAGAGTAGGCGATCAAGCTATGGAAGTACTTTTTGAATTAGTTTAATGAGGAGAAATTATGAAGAATAAGATTCTTGTATTATTATTATCAATATTGCTAATCTCAGTTTTCACTGCTCAACTTTGTTTTTGTAAAGGATGTTGGGTAAAAGTTGGTGATAATTGGAGATATGATTTACGTGAAGGTAGCGGAAATTATGTTACTGAAAGATGGAGAGCAATCTCTGACGACGGAATAAATGAAAAAGTATATTATTTTGATATCTATGGGAATATGGTTACAGGACCAATTTTGATTGATAATAATTTATATGTATATGCAGACACTGGAGAAGCAGTTACAACGGGCTATGACATTGATGGAGTTCATTACAATACTGATGGTAAAGGAAAGGTATTAGGATTGCCAATGTTCTTTGATCTTTCAAGATTCCCAAAAGCAAACACAAGTTTCTTTAATCCGTCTGGTTCACAAACTATATACGATAGTGATGTGATGCCTACACCTTCAGCGCAAGCACAATAAACTATTTAAAATAAGCCGTCGACAAGACGGCTTTTTTAATGTATAATAATAGTACTTTTGGAGGTAAAATATGTATAAATCTGATATTGAAATTGCACAAAGTGTTAAACCTTTAAACATAGATATAGTTGCTAATAAAATTGGCATTGAAACTGAAAACATAGAGTTCTACGGCAAATATAAGGCAAAAATTAATGATTACGATAAAATCATAAAAAATAATGCTGAAAAAATTAGCAAGACGCCTTTGGTTTTAGTTACAGCTATTAATCCAACACCTGCAGGTGAAGGAAAAACTACAACAACTATTGGTTTAGCCGATGCACTTCAAAAGTTAAATAAAAAAGTTTCAGTAGCATTAAGAGAACCATCACTTGGACCAGTGTTTGGAATTAAAGGTGGAGCCTGTGGAGGTGGGTATGCTCAAGTTATCCCTATGGAAGATATTAATCTACATTTTACAGGAGATTTCCACGCAATTGGTGCTGCGAACAATTTGATAGCGGCAATGCTTGATAATCATATATTCCAAGGTAACACATTAAATATTGATAAAAGCAAAGTTATATGGCATAGATGTGTTGACATGAACGACAGAGAACTTCGACATATAACTATCGGGCAAGGATCGGATAAAAATGGTATTGAAAGAAAGGATAGTTTTGATATAACAGTTGCTTCAGAAATAATGGCAGTATTTTGTTTAGCTGATAGCATAGATGATTTAAGAAAAAGACTTGGAAGAATTATTATTGCCTATACAAATGATGATAAGCCAGTCACAGTAGATGATATAAAAGCTACAGGTGCAGTTTTGGCATTACTTAAGGATGCGTTTAAACCAAATATTGTTCAAACATTAGAAGGAACACCAGCAATAATTCATGGTGGTCCATTTGCGAATATTGCTCACGGTTGTAATTCTGTTATTGCAACTAAGACGGCACTTGCCTTGTCAGATATTGTTGTTACGGAAGCAGGTTTCGGTGCTGACCTTGGAGCAGAAAAGTTTTTGGACATTAAATGTCGTATGGCTGGTTTAAAGCCATCTTGCGTAGTCATAGTTGCTACTGTTAGGGCACTAAAGCATCATGGTTATTCTCATCTAGAAAATAATGGTCAAGATGTAAGCAAATTTAAGCTGGATGATAAAAAGTTTGATTTAAGTATTGAAAATATTGAAGCTTTAAATGAAGGATTGCCCAATTTATTACAACATGTAAGTAATATTAAAAGTGTTTATCATTTACCATGTGTTGTTGCGATAAATGCATTTCCAACTGATACTAAAATTGAATTAGACGAAGTAGAAAAACAGTGTAAGAATTTAGGTGTAAATGCGATTTTATCTGAAGTTTGGTCAAAAGGTGGTGATGGAGGCATATTGCTTGCAGAAGAAGTTTTAAATCAGATTAACACTGCAGATACAAATAATTTCACATATTCATATGATTTGAAAGACAGTATTGAAAATAAGATATTAAGTATTGCAAATAAGATTTATCATGCTGATGGAGTTGAGTTCACTGATAATGCTAGATTTCAAATTGAAGTATTAAATAAACTTGGATTCTCAGAATTACCAATTTGCATCGCTAAAACTCAATACTCATTTTCTGATAATGCTAAACTCTTGGGAGCACCTAAAGGTTTTAAAATTACTGTAAGGAATATTAAGGTATCTTCAGGAGCTGGCTTTATAGTTGCGTTAACTGGTGATATAATGACTATGCCAGGTCTTCCAAAAGTACCTTCAGCTGAAAAGATTGATCTTGACAAAAATGGTAATATTATTGGGATATTCTAATTTTATATAATTATAGGATTTAATGGGTTATAGATGTATAACCCATTTAAAATACTTCTTGACTTTATTATAATAAAGTGATAAAATGATAAACAAGTAAATCGGTATGAGGTATTAAAATTGGGAAGCTTTCATAATGAATTGACTGAAAAGTTAATGGACACAATTGTTAATTTAAAAACAAAGGCAGATTGCTATGATTTCTTTGAAGATGTGTGCACAATTAAAGAAATTATAGATATGTCTAAAAGGCTTGAGGCGGCAAAAATGCTTAATAAGGGTCTCAGCTACAAAGAAATAATTGAAAAGATAGGACTAAGTACAGCAACTCTAAGCAGGGTAAGTAAAGCATTAAACTATGGAACAGGTGGCTATAAAAAAGCCATAGAAAAAAATAAGTAAATTTTGGAGGAATTCATATGAAAATCTTAAAAACATTGTTCTCATTATTAATAATTAGTGCATTATTAATAGCTTGTGGAAATAAAGCTGAAACTGTGCAAAACACAGAAAGTGCTACAGCAGTTCCAACAGTAAAAAAGTTTGTTGTTGGATTTGATGCTGAATATCCACCATATGGCTTTGTAGCTGATGATGGAAGTTATAAAGGTTTTGACCTTGACTTGGCTGCTGAGTTTTGTAAGAGAGCAGGTTATGAGTTTGTTGCTCAGCCGATTGATTGGGATTCTAAAGATCTAGAGCTTAATTCTGGAAACATTGATTGTATTTGGAACGGATTTACAGTTACTGGTAGAGAAAATGATTATACATGGACATTTCCGTATGTCGATAACTCTATAGTATTAGTAGTAAAAAGCGGATCTGGAATAGAAAAGAAATCTGATTTAGCAGGTAAAGTTGTTATGGGACAAGCTGGCTCTTCAGCTATGACAGCTCTAGAGGATGAAGAGAATGCTGAATTAACTAAGTCGTTTAAAAAGCTTGAACAATGTCCAGATTATAATAGTGGATTTATGAATCTTGAGTCTGGTATGATAGATTGTCTCGCAGTTGATATTGGCGTAGCTAAATTCCACCTTAATTCATCAAATGGTAAGTTTGTTCAATTAAGCGAGAATTTATCAAGCGAGCAATATGCTATTGGATTTAAAAAAGGTAATACAGTTCTTAGGGATGAAGTTCAAAAGGTAGTTTCTGAGATGTGGAAAGATGGCACATTCCTTAAGATTGCAAATCAGTATGCTGATTATTCTTTACCAGATATGATTTGCCTTGGAGATTATGTTAAATAATGATTAATATCCAAGATATAATTTTAAAAGTATTTAGCGGAGCAGGGGCAACATGTATAATTTTCTTTTCGACGATTATATTTTCTTTGCCGCTTGGTCTGCTAATTACTTTTGCTAGAATGTCAAAATTTAAACCACTCAGTATCTTTGCTGGAACACTTATATCAATACTTAGAGGAACTCCGCTTATGTTACAACTTATAATGTGGTATTTTGGACCATATTATATATTTGGAGTTTCTTTTGGTCTTGCATGGAGAGTACCAGCAATTATCATAGGTTTTTCAATTAATTATGCGGCATATTTTGCAGAGATATATAGAGGAGGAATACAAAGTATACCAAATGGTCAATATGAGGCAGCGGCTGTACTTGGTTACTCAAAGTCACAAACATTTTGGAAAATTATTTTCCCCCAGATGGTTAAGAGAGTTATACCTCCTGTTACAAATGAAATTATTACTTTAGTAAAAGATACATCATTAGCATTTGTAGTTACTTATACTGAGATGTTTACTGTAGCAAAACAAATAGCTGCGGCTAAGACAACTATTGTACCTCTTTTTGTTGCAGGAGTATTTTATTATATATTTAATTATTTAGTTGCATTTATTATGGAAAAAATTGAACTTAGTTTTAATTATTATAGTTAATATGAGTTTATTTGAAATTAAAAATTGCAAAAAAAACTTCAATGGAATAAAAGTATTAGACGATATCAATATTAAGGTCAATGAGGGAGAAGTTGTAGCAATCATAGGTTCAAGCGGTAGTGGGAAAACAACTTTACTTAGAATTTGTACATTTCTCGAATATATGGATTGCGGAGAGATGTCGTATCTTAATGAAAAAATTGTTACTAGTGAAGATGGAATTGCCAGATACATTGGGCAGAAAGAATTATCAATTGATGCTCTAAATAAAAATAAAGAGTTAGTTAGAATAAAGAGCTATTTTGGGCTTGTTTTTCAAAATTTCAATTTATTTCCACATTGGACTGTTCTTAAAAATGTAATGGATGCTCCAATATCTGTACAAAAAAAAGATATAAATGAAGTAAAAGAAAAAGCAATTTATTATTTAAAAAAAATGGGGCTTGAGCATAAGACAAATAGTTATCCGTGTGAATTGTCTGGTGGTCAGCAACAAAGGGTTGCAATTGCAAGAGCACTTTGTCTCGAGCCAAAAATTATTTATTTTGATGAACCGACTTCTGCACTTGATCCAGAATTGACATCGGAAATTTTGAAAGTAATTAAAGAACTTGCGAGTGAAAAAAGAACTATGGTTATTGTCACTCATGAGATGAATTTTGCAAGAGATGTTGCTGATAGAGTTGTATTTATGGACAATGGAGTAGTTGTAGAAGAAGGTAAGGCGTATGATCTAATTACAAATCCACAAAAAGAAAGAACAAAAAGATTTCTTCAAAAATATGATTAAGATTAAAAAAAAAGAACTGCATTAGCAGCTCTTTTTCTTGATTAGCAAACAGTTACGTTTGTAGCTTGAGGGCCCTTCTCGCCGTTAGTTACTTCAAACTCAACAGCCTGTCCTTCTTCAAGGTTTTTATAGCCCTCCATGTTTATTCCTGAATAATGTACGAATACATCTTTTCCAGATTCATCATTGATGAAGCCATAACCTTTTTGTTTGTTGAACCACTTAACAGTACCTTTCATTGTTCCTCCACTGTAAAACAAATGCAATAATAGATTATATATAATTTATCATATATTTGTAATAATGTCAAATAAAAAATTAACACAAATTAATAGACTGACCTTAAGCATTATATTATTGTCTTTGATGCTTATAGTGTCATATGTAGAAGCTTTATTCCCATTTAGCATAAGTGGTTTTGGCATAAAAATTGGTCTTAGCAATATTATGACTATATTAGGTTTATTGCTTCTTGACGAAAAAATAACCTTGCTGATTAATGTTTTAAGGCTATTAATTATGGGCATATTATTTGGCAATTTTATTAGATTTGGTATATCAGTCTCTGGATTCATATTTAGTTATATTGTATTGTTGGTTTTTTTAAAGAAGTTTAGGTTTAGCATTACAACATCTAGTATGTTCGGGGCAGTAGCTCATAATATTGGGCAAATTGTTGCAATATCAGTTTTTACAAAGAATATTGGAGTTATATCATTAATACCAATTTATATTGTTATTGGCATATTTACTGGAGTTATGGTAGGGATAATTTCTAGTATATTATATGATAAACTTAAACTAATAGTATTTGATTAAAGTTATTATATATGCTAAAATTATAAAAAATTAAGTTTAGGAGACAATTATGTTTAAAAAATTATTAGCTAGTATTTTATCAGTTTTGATGATTATTTCATTATTTGCATGTGGCGGTGGTAGTAACCAACAAGCACAAGGAACTACAAATCCTAACAAAGAACCTAACTCACCTGATAAAGTATATAAAATTGGAACATTACAATTAGTTCAACATGCTGCACTTGATGCATCTTACAATGGCTTTGTTGATTATTTGAATGAAAAAGGTATTAAATTTACTATGGACTATCAGAATGCATCTGGTGAACAATCTGCATGTGAAACTATTGCAGAAAAATTTGCTAATGATGGCTTAGATTTGTGTTATGCTATAGCAACACCAGCAGCACAAAGTGTAAATGCTCATCTTGAAGGTACACCTATAGTTGCATCTGCTGTTACTGACCCAGCTGCATCAGGACTTTGTGAATCAAATGATAATCCAAAAGGTATGCTTACAGCAGCTTCTGACTTAACTCCAGTTGAAGCACAATTTGATTTATTAGTTGAACTTTTGCCAAATGCAAAAAATGTTGGAATACTTTATTGTTCTGCTGAAGCAAATTCTAAAATTCAATCTGATATGGCAATAAAAGCCGCAGCATCAAGGAATTTAAATGCAACCGAATATCCAGTTGTAAATTCAAATGATATTCAATCAGTAGTTGAATCAATGATAGGCAAAGTAGATGTAGTTTATGTGCCAACTGATAATACAATTTCTGCAGGCTTTGATACAGTAGCTACTATATGCAATGAAAACAAACTCCCAACTATAGTTGGTGAAGAAGGAATGGTTGATAAAGGTGGATTTGCTACATATGGAATAGATTATTATAGTTTAGGAAGAGTTGCAGGAGAAATTGCTGAAGTTATTCTTGTAAATAGAATTAAACCTGGCGATATACCTGTAAGATATCTTAATGCAAATGCTTGCAAAAGAAAGATTAATGAAGATACAGCAAAACTTTTAGGTATAGAGGTAAAATAATGACGATTGGTTCGTTGCTTGGAGCAATTGGTCAAGGATTTATATGGGGAGTGATGGTCCTTGGGATTTTCATCACTTATAAAGTATTAAATGTTTCAGATTTGACTGTTGATGGAAGTTTTGCAACTGGTGGTGCTGTTTTTGCCATGACACTTTTGGCAGGAGTTGATCCAACATTATGCCTATTAGTTGCAATGGCTGCTGGAGGAGTTTGTGGTTTTGTAACTGGAATTTTACATACTAAATTTAAAATACCTGCAATACTTGCAGGTATTTTGACGCAACTTGGACTATATTCTATTAACTTAAGAATTCTTGGTGATAAAGCCAACACAAGTATCTCTCAAGCAAGCACAAACATTACATTTATTGCTAAACTTTTTAATTTGCCACATACTAGAGCGGGAATGATCTTGGGAATAATAGTATCTTTAATATGTATACTTATTTTATATTTTTTACTTGGCACAGAATTTGGTGCATCTATTAGAGCTACTGGTAATAACGAAAAAATGATACGCGCTTTAGGAGTAAATACTGATAATATCAAACTTTTTGGTATGGTGTTGTCGAATATGCTTATCGCTCTATCTGGAGCCTTATTGGTTCAGATGAATAAGTATGCCGATGTAGGCATGGGAAAAGGTGCAATAGTATATGGCCTTGCTTCTATAGTTATTGGTGAGGTGTTTTTTCGTAGATTTTCAAATTTTGGAATAAAATTATTGTCAAGTGTTTTCGGATGTATAGTATTTTTTATAATAAGAGCAGTAGTAATTAATCTTGGATTAAAAGCTAACGATATGCAATTAATATCAGCGATCATAGTTGTAATTGCTCTTGCTATGCCAATATTTAAAGAAAACATGAACATACAAAAAATTGGCAAATTAAATAGTTTGAACGAAATGAAACAAAAGAGCTCAGTTGATTTAAGTTTAAAAGAAGTTCTTGATAAAAAGATTTCTTCAGAAATGGGAGGTGGTGTAGATGCTTAAATTACAAAATATCTATAAAACTTTCCATGTTGGTACTATCAACGAAAGAAGAGCACTTAATGATATAAATTTAGTGTTGAATGATGGTGATTTTGTAACAGTTATTGGTGGTAACGGCGCTGGAAAATCTACTTTGCAAAATGTGATTTCTGGAACTATAAATCCAGATTATGGAACCATAGAGATTAATGGAGTAAATATTACTAAATTGCCAGAACATAAAAGGGCTAAATATATAGGCAGAGTTTTCCAAGATCCGATGCTCGGTACAGCATCTGACATGTGGATAGAAGAAAATCTTGCTCTTGCTTATAGACGAGGAGAGAAGAGGAGTGCTTTCAAATGGATGATTGATAATAATAATACTGCATTTTTTAAATCTCAACTTGAAAGACTTGGATTGGGTCTTGAAGATAGAATGAAGACAAAAGTTAAACTTCTTTCTGGAGGCCAAAGGCAAGCATTGACACTGCTTATGTCGACATTAAAGAAGCCTGACTTATTGATGCTTGATGAACATACAGCAGCGCTTGACCCCAAGACTGCAAGTTTAGTTCTTAGTCTTACTAAAGAAATTATTGAAAAATCAAATATTACAACTATAATGATTACTCATAATATGAAAGATGCACTAAATTATGGAAATAGATTAATCATGATGGATCAAGGAAAAATAATATTTGACGTATCTGGAGAAGAAAAAAAGAAACTTAAGGTAGAAGATTTATTGCTTAAATTTAATCAAACTAAAGATGCTCCTTCAGACGCGATGCTACTTAGTTCATAATATAGTAAAATATAACTCAGTTATATAAAAATAGGACGGCAATGTGCCGTCCTATTTTAGTTTACAAATTCTATGTTTTCAAGTGTTAGACCTTTTGCTGGTAAAGTGAATCCGGCATATTTTCGATCTTTTTTATCTAAGATTTCAACAATATAGTCTGGTTCAAACATATTCATACCTACTTTGAGAAGTGTTCCACAAATTATCCTAACCATATGATATAAGAATCCATTCCCTTTAATTTTAAACATTATTACATCATCATTCTTGGTTATGTCTATAGAGTATATCTCTCTGGTTGTTAGAGATGAATCGTTATTATTCAATTCTTTTGCTAACTTTAATGTTTGAGAATCTGGATTTATAAAACTTTTGAAATCGTGCACGCCAATTAAATACTTTGATGCGGCTTTCATTTTGTCAATATTTATATCATAATATACATAATGGGCAAAATGTTCTTTTAATGGATTTCTGATTTTTGCAGTGTGAATTCTATAGATGTAAGTTTTAATAGTATTACATTTTCTTGGATGGAAGTTTGCATCAACTTCTTTTGATTCAAGTATAGCTATATCTGGTGGTAAAAGATTATTGATTGCATAGCAAAACTTGTCTGGTCTTATGTCTGATTCTGTATTAAATACTGCGATATTTCCACTAGCATGAACTCCGCTATCTGTCCTGCTTGTACCGATTATTTCAATCTTTTCGCCAGTGAGCTTAGATATTCTATCGTTTAATATGTCTTCAATTCCATTTTTCTTATCTCCAGTTTGCCAGCCTTTATAATTTGAGCCATCATATGCTATTTTTATCATAATTCTTTTCATGAATGAATTATAACATTTTTATATTATTTGTGCTATAATATTATGCATGTATAAGTTGTCAAAAAATGCAAAGATTGTTATCATTAATTGCTTATTATCAATTATTATATTAAATAGTTTGGCTTTTGCATCTAATGTAATTATTGCACCAAATAGCAATTCTTCAAATACACCAGTTTCATCACATAATGATAGTAGTTTTGAAAGTCAAAGCATTGCATCATCTTCTGAATTGTTAAATGATGAAGCTATGCAAGCATATGTTAAAGAGATTGCTGATGCATTTATGTCTGTTGAATTGCCACAAAAATGTAATTTGCCTACACCTTTTATACAAACATCAGTGCACCCAAATAAAGAAGGCGATTACTTTGGAAAGTTTACTGACGATATGCCAATATTTAACGTTGATGTTGATGAAAATGATGAGCAAAGAAAGAACTGTATGTGCCTTACATTTGATAGCGCGTATATAAATAAATATACATATGATATACTAGATATATTAGATAAATATGATATCAAATCTACATTTTTTATGACATATGAGTTTATGGAAAAGAATCCAAAACAGATTATGGACATAATTAAAAGAGGACATGAGATAGGAAATCATTCTACAACTCATCCGGATTTTAATAAGTCAAAGGATAGCAAGATAGTAAAGGAAGTTATGAAAGCTCACAACTATATAAAAGATTTAGTTGGAGTTAATATGTGTCTATTTAGATTTCCATTTGGTTCGTATTCGCCACGAACTGTAGGGCTACTTAAAAATATGGGCTACTATCCAATACAATGGACCTTAGATTCAATTGATTGGAAGAACACTGGGAAAAATTATCTGATAAATAGATTTTTAGGTAATGATGATTTACTTGTTGAGGGTTCAATAATATTATTTCATAATGGAGCAACATATACTCCGGAGGCATTGCCAGAAATTATTGAAATGATATATAACAAAGGTTTAAAATGTGTTAAAGTTTCTGATATGATATATCATCATGATTTTCATATACTTAAAGGTCATCAAATAAAAGGTCAGTTTGCCCGCAGTAATGAATAGTAATCGTTTAAAAGGGATTATATATTTATTAATTACCGCTATAATTTGGGGCGGTTCTTTTATCTCTCAACTATTTGGTGGAGCAGCAATAGGGTCTTTTTCTTTCAATAGTTATAGATGTGTACTTGGATGCTTAACTATTACCATTATGATTTTTTATGATAGCAAAATTAAAGTTGGCAAGTTTGTATTTTTTAGAGAAGATGAAGATATAACTAAAACTATAAAAAACTCTGCGTGGTGTGGTGCCACATTGTTTTTTGCTATGATAATACAACAACTTGGAGTTCAAAGAACAGATACTGCTAAGGCTGGACTTATTACTTCACTTGAGGTAATATGTGTACCAATTCTAATGTTTATACTTTATAGAAGAAGAATTAAATTAATAACTTGGATATTTATTTTAACAACAATGTTTGGAATTATGCTTTTAAGTATCAATTCACTTAGCGGAGTAAATAAGGGTGACATATTAGTTGCAATTTCTTCGGTTTTGTATTCTATAACGATTATACAAGTTACTAAGTATGTACACGGCATTGATCCACTAAAATTTTCTTTTTTTAGATTTGTTGTAGTTGGAATTATGGGATTCATAGGAGCAGTTCTAATGAGAGAGCAGTTTCTTGATATTAATAAAATTAAAGCTGCTATTCCAAGTATATGCTATAGTGGAGTTTTAGGGTCTGGAGTAGCCTATACTTTTTCAATAATTGGACAACATTATTGTGAGCCAATAATTGCGACACTTATTATGAGTTTAGAGGGTATTTTTGCAGCAATTTTTGGTTGGATTATTCTTGGCCAGTCTTTAAATCTCATACAAATTTTGGGAATTGTACTTGCATTTGCATCAATTACTGTAGTTCAAATTACTGATAATACTTATTAATTTAGATCAATATTTTATTGACAAAGAGCCGTTTTTATGCTACTATTGAAAGGCTCTATTTTTATGCTTAAAAATAGATTGTCCCATGAAAATTGCATATAAGAGAAAAGATATTGAGGTTAAATTTGAATCTCTAAGAGAAGCATTTTGAAAAACAAGTTTTTCATAAATGCGACGAATTAGAGATTCGCAAGTGCAAGGCAACTTAAAAATTGAATTTATAAAATTTTTAAGGTGCACTTGCTTTAAATAAAATTTAATTTTACCGGCTGCAGTGAAAACTGCAGTAAAGAAGAAGAAACTTAAATCTCAGAGAAATAATTTAAGTAACAAGAGCGTAGGGTGAATGCCTAGGCACTAAGAGCCGAAGAAAGACGTAATAAGCTGCGAAAAGCCATGGGGATTGGCAAATACGAAATGATCCATGGATATCTGAATGGGGAAACCTACAAGTGAGAACCACTTGTATCATTAGATGAATAAATAGTCTAATGAAGGGAACCTGCTGAACTGAAACATCTAAGTAGGCAGAGGAAGAGAAAGAAAATCGATTCCGTCAGTAGAGGCGATCGAAAGCGGAAGAGCCTAAACCAAGGTGCGTGCACTTTGGGGTTTGGACTACAATGTGTAGCTTTAAATCTAGTAGAAGATGTATGGAAATGCACACCAAAGAGGGTGATAGTCCCGTAAACGAAAGAGGAGAAGCGCTAGTAGGATCCAGAGTACCACGAGACACGAGGAATCGTCGTGGGAATGAGCGGAGACCACTCCGTAAGGCTAAATACTACTTAGTGACCGATAGAGATAAGTACTGTGAAGGAAAGGTTAAAAGAACCCCGGGAGGGGAGTGAAAGAGATCCTAAAACCCTATGTTTACAAACTGTGGGAGACCGAAAGGTCGACCGCGTACTTTTTGTAGAACGGTCCGGCGAGTTATGTAATTTGGCGAGGTTAAGTGATTAAGTCATGAAGCCGAAGCGAAAGCGAGTCTAAAAAGGGCGTCAAGTCAAATAACATAGACCCGAAACTGTGTGACCTATCCATGACCAGATTGAAGCTGGAGTAAAATCCGGTGGAGGATCGAAGCCACATCCGTTGAAAAGGGTGGGCATGAGTTGTGGATAGCGGAGAAATTCCAATCGAACTCAGAGATAGCTGGTTCTCCTCGAAATAGCTTTAGGGCTAGCCTGTACTAATATCTAACGCAGGTAGAGCACTGAATATCTAAGGGGGCGTCAAAGTCTACCGAGGATTATCAAACTGCGAATGGCGTATAGAGGTAAGTATGGAGACAGACTTGCGGAGATAAGTTTGTAAGTCAAAAGGAAAAGAGTCCAGACCTACAGCTAAGGTCCCGAAATACGTGTTAAGTGGAAAAGGATGTGAGATTTCAAATACAACTAGGATGTTGGCTCAGAAGCAGCCATTCATTCAAAGAGTGCGTAATAGCTCACTAGTCGAGAGGTCTTGCGCCGAAAATTAACGGGGCTAAAACACGATACCGAAGCTTAGGAACA
>JAFSKG010000033.1 GCA_017449075.1 Lachnospiraceae bacterium | reverse complement strand
TGGAGTGCTATCATATATTTACTATTAAATTTTATAAAATCTTTATGAAACTCCATTGATTTTGGTGATACAAGTTCGGCATATGATATGCCAAGTTCTTCCTTACTCTTTTCACTTATTAAGTCATTTCTCTTGTCTGATGGTTTATCTTCTATTCTATCTTTGTTATAAAAATAATATAGTAATTTAATTGTCTCATCACGAGTTAATTCTATAAGCCTTGCATTTGATATTGATTCATAATTTCTCTTTATTGCATTACTAATTAAAACCATTCGGTTTTTGGCATTTTCCTTATAATGAAATTTCTTCTCTTCTTTGCCTTTCTTAACAACGGTTCTCTCTTCTGTAAATGCTATGACCAGATATTTTTCCTTTGTAAGCGTCTCTATAGATGAATTCTTTTTTATTGTCTCATTTATGCCATCTCTTAAATAATCAAATCCATCATTTTTATTACTTAATATCACTTTTTCATCAAGAAACTTTTTACTTATCTTCTTTGAATTTATTATTAGAGATATTTCTACATTCTTGTCAGTGGAATTAAGAACATTCTTATATGCTTCATCTATTAAATGTTTATCATTAGATAATTTGTAATTTATATCCTGTATCTTAAATACTTTAACATATCGTGACCCTATAGAGTGAATAGAGCCATCTTCATATATCTTCTCAACTAAAATTGATGAAACTATTGTGTTTCTATCTCTATTTATAAGTTCAAGTTGTGGTCTTCTATCATCCAACTATAATATCTCCTCTAAATTATTAATACTTCTATAATGATTATAAAAATTTCTCGCCTCAAGACTTATTATTGAGCCAGTATATAAGCCACTTTCCTTATCTACTTCAGTTAAGTCAACTAATATAGATTCATTTTCTACATTTTTATTAACATATACATTAACCTTGTCATCGGAGTTTATAAATACTATCTTGTTATCAATACTCTCTATAAAATCTCTAAAATTTCCTTTGCTAAATAAATTAAGTTGATATAAGTTTCTTTCATCTTCATTAATTGATTTTCTTAAATTTACAATACTATTATCTAAAATGATTTTCTCTTTTTTATTTACTGATTTTACAACTATTCGTTTTGCATATCTATTAGATGCATTCTCAAATATGTCAACTTCATTCTTTAGCTCTTCAAATGTCTTGTTTTTTAATGTTTTAAGTTCTAATTTCAACAAGTTCACTTTTTTGTATAGATTTTTTACTTTTTCCTTTTTATGTTCTTTTATCTCTTTATATTGCTTCTTCCTTGCAACTTTATTTTTCTTTGTGAGCGTTATCTTCTCACTTTTTACTTTCTTTATAACATCATTTATAAATGCTTTAATCTCTTTTTTCTTGCTCTCAATCTCTTCCTTGTTTTTCTTTATCTGCTCTAATATTAAATCTTTGCCATTAAGTCTAAATATTGCATACATTTCATTGTTATAATCTATGTACTCTGTAAGTATCAGTCCTTTTCCTTTTAAGTAACCCCTTAGGTTTATAAGCTCCTTCCTTAAATATAATTTATAATATCTTATAAGTTCAAATTTCTTCTTTTTTACTACTTCCTCTTTACTTGAACATATTGGTAGTCTCTTTTCGTTTGCTATTATTTTATTGTTGACAAATATCTTAAAGTAATCATCTACTTTCATTCCATTTATTTTTTTAAAACCTATAAATAAAAATGGTATGATAAATATCCCTCCAATAAATGCAGCTATCACTATCCTTTTGTAACCTAATATTACTCTTATGTAATATAAGATTCCAATTGCTAACATGAGGCCTAAAAATAAACATATGCTCTCTCGAAGATCCATATTGCCTATTATAGTTTCTTTATTCTTTCTTAAATCTGATGGGACATTTATCATTTATTTTACCCCAAAAGTCCTTTTTGCTATTCCTCTGCTCCCTATTAATACTAATAACTTTGCAGATTGCACTGCCACAAATAAAATTGCAAGTGATAAATAATTACCACTTCCATTCATTACATCTGTTAGTATAGTTTTAAGATAAGGATTGCATAATAGATTGAAAAAATATAGAACAAGCACTATCACTGTTTGCTGAAATGCAAGTGCTATTATGTTCTTTGTATAATTTATTAAACGACTATTCTTAAGATTGTGAATTACATCAGATATTGATAATACATATGTTGATACATATGTAAGTATTCTTACGGCATTTTCCATTACTATAACTACTATACCAAGTTTCGATACCCATGCTATAACCCATGGCACAAAATAAAGATTTCGAAGTGCAGCCTCCTTACTCCTTGCTATTGTCTCATCTATGAGTGCTGTCCCATCAAATACTTTCTCCGCATCAAGTATCTTATATGCAATACTATTTGCATCAAAGCCTACTGTTGATAAGTCAACTATATCCGTATTTTTATCAGTTATATTTACTGCAAAATATAATACAAATCTAAATAACGCTAAAATAAAATATATTATGCTTCTCATCCAGTAAATTAAAATAAGTGCCGTTATAAACGACACATATTTTCTCATCATTCTTTGTGTAAATAATCCTTCCTCTTTTAATATATTGTTTTCTTCGTAATTTCTTATTATAAAATGAGTCATCAAAAATATAAGCGCTACCCCTACAAAAAATGAATATAAGTCACTTTGAGTAAACTCACTAAATGAAACTACTACTCTATTTGAAAATGCAAATAATAATTCTGATGGATTAGCAAATGATAACTCTTTCTCACCACCAGATACCGAAAAAATCTCTGCTATCATATCTCTAAATGTAGCAAAGTTTTCTTTTAATTGTTGCAGTTGTTCGGGTGTCATTTTTAAATACTAAATAAATCTTTCGCCCACCCAAGAACTACAAATACAAGTACTGCTCCTATAAGGCATAGTACTCCTGCTATTATATGGTGCACAAAGTTTGACTTCGATTCTCCATATCCACCTTTCTCTTGTGAATCTTTATATGCAAGAAACCCTCTATAAAACTCTATTCCTCCCATTACTACTGCAAATGCTCCTAGTGCTCCAAAAAATAAATCAAGCCCATCTCCTACAATACTTCTTACTTCTGTAAGGGTTGGTGCATCTACATCCGCTGTTCCTGTCCCCGTTGCAAATGTTAAAATATTAAGCATAAAAATACTTATCATTACACTTAAGCTGAAAAATAATTTTCTTATCTTTTTCATTGATTTTTACCCCTCTTATTAAGATATTTATTCATACCCTGGTCCATACTCTATTTCCCAGAAATTTTTAAGACTTCTTAGATATTCATCAAATGCTGGACCCGTTCTTCTATCTATTGCTCTTTGCTCTCTATCTATATTTCTATCATAATCAGATAAATCTATATCATTATACATATCTATATCATTAAAATCTTCATATTCAAGATAATCACTCGTAGAATCTTCTTCTAATGCTTTTAGTTCTGCCAAAAATTCTTCATCACTTTGGTATATGCCAAGAGCCTTCATATATGCTATATACTCTTCTTTTTCTTTCGCTTCTTCTAACTCCTCTTTATACTTCGCATTATTAAATCCATATCGCAGGTCTTTAAGATAACAAGTTCTTAACCTATTATCACCAATCGTTTCTATTTGGAATCTTAACCTTTTTACTGTCCTATAAAATGTAAAACTAAAGTAAACTTGTTCGTCGTAATTAAATGCTGATGTTTCATATAATGGTTCTAATAAATCTTCATAGCCACGATATAACTCATATAAATCAGCATCATAAACATATAATGTGCAAAATGTCTCTTCATCATCCTTCTTATTTACTTTTTGCGTAGCAATTTTCCCTACTAATTTATTAAAATTATTCTTTGGATTATTAAATATCACATATCCACCATCATCTCTTAATGATGATACTGATTTCCATTTATTACCATTATATATTGTACCATTTGTTGTCTTCTTGAACCTTAATGATGAATCTATATAGTTAAGTACATGCCTATCCATCTGATAATCATAATATTTTGATTTTCCTTTAAGTTCTACACCGGGACTTAAAATTACTCCATCTGATGTTAGTCCATATTTTATAATGTCTTCTGCTTCTATTTCACTTTTGCTTGTTATCTCTACCTTGTAAGCTATAGGCTCTAAATCTTCATTTACTTCTCTGCCATAGGCATCTACTATCCTATAATCGGGTGCTACTGTATCTACCGATAACTTTCCTTTATCATTAAAATAATAATTAAAACCATAACCGTCTAAATCTGAATCAATAAGTATCCATGAACTTTTGGGATAATAGCCTTTATCATAATAACCTTGAATCTTTTTGACCTCTTTTTCTATTTCTTTTTGCTTCTCACTATTAGATTCTTTATTGGTTTTATTTTGATTACTAGATGTATTATTATCTTTGCTGATTGGCGAGTTTCCTTTTCTCTTGTTCTTTATTGCTTCAATGAACTTAAATATTGATTTATCAACTACTACCTTTTCTTTTTCTTTCTTTTTCTCTTCTAACTTTTTCTTCTCTCTCTTCTTTTCAGTAAACTCTCTATCTTCTAATTCACCTATATATCTATCAAGATTAGAACTACTTGCTGTTCTTATATAATTTTTATTATTAAACAAATGACCTATTACATCTATCTTTACTATTAAAAATATGAATAGGCCTATAAAAAATATTATTATTAATATTACTATTAGTCGGACATACAATAACTTCTTGCTATCATTCATCTTTCTCTCTTATCTTCTTTAGTCGTCCATTCCTTATATATACTCTTCTACTTTTGTTCTTTCCACTAATTTTGAGTTTTAACTCTACTACCTTCCCATCAAGTTCTTCTACCTCTTCAATCTGTGGCTCTGATTCTACAAATTCATCAAGTGATTCATATAACTCTCCATCTATATATACATCAAGAGATAATATTTCATCATTCTCTTTATCTACCACATGATTCTCTTCCGCTACTTCAAAATACATATAATTAAAATTCTTTGTGTCTATTTTTATTGATGCTCCATTTCCTCGAAGTTCTATCACATCTTCCCATATTTCATTTCCATATATTATCACTTTTTCTACTTCAGTTTTTGCACTCTTTTTTGATGTTATATACCTTGTTATATCTTTACCTGCAACAATACTTTT
>JAFSKG010000032.1 GCA_017449075.1 Lachnospiraceae bacterium | reverse complement strand
TCAATATGTAGCTAAGAACATAGAGACATATATGGATAGAGTAATAATTGATGGAGCAAGATTAGAAGATCAATTATGGCTCGTTCCAACAGTTGAAGATGAAGACGAGAGCGCAGTAATAGTTTACTATGAAGCATCTCGCAGCAATATTAAGGTCGGAAAGAAAGAAGTATACGATATTTTACTACTTTCACACTTACATACAATTTGCGGAAATAGATTTGCAGATGTAAGTGCACATCTTGACGGATCTATCCATACAGATGTTGTAAACTTCATTCAAGTAAAGAATGAAAACGAAATCATAAAGAACATAGGTCTTGGATATAAGTATTTTGTACTTGCTACAGATGTAGAAATCACAAAAGCTATAGGATTACGTGATGGTTCTGCTATCTGCTTAAATGGTCACGAGTTAAAGATTAGACGTGGTGTGAAAATGTTACAACTTGCAAGTGGTGAGACAGTATCATTCACTGATTGCAAGCACGATGTGAAGAATGGCATGATAACTACAGGAGTTGATAGAGAGGCAGGATACTCTATAGAGTCAGTAGCCATGAATGTAGTTGACGGAACACTCAACTTCTACAATTTGAGAATTGCTTCTATAAATTATGTAGACACTACTAAGAAGCAAGAATTTATAAATGTAAATACATATGGAACTGTAAGCTTCAACAATGTTGAGATTATGAATAACAAGATTGATAATAGATCATTCTTGAGTATGACTGATAATACTAAAATGTATGTGGCATCAGCAAGCATAATTAATAACACTATTGATAATACAGTATTCATGGATATAACAGACGGCGAAGTAACAATTTCAACTATGTCGGTAGTAAGAAATATAGCTACAGTTGCAGATGCAATGATAGATGGATTCATTAACTTAAATGATACAACTGTAAGCGTAAGAGGAGTGCTTAATTCTATAGGTAACACCATTTATAACGGTTCAGTATTTGTAGTAGATGATGGAACATTAACAGTAAATGAGTTTAACGCTATAGGAAATAACGCATATATCGGTGCCGGTATACTTCTTGATAACGATGTAAACTTTACTGTAACTGGCAAAGCAGTTTATAGAGATAATAAGGCAGTTTCGGGTTCTGCTATCATGGCCAGAAATAATCAAAACTTTGTAGTCACTACAAGAAGTGAGATAGTAAATAACGAAGCAGTATTCGGATCAGCTATCGCAGCTACTCATTCAAGACTCGTAATAGATGGCGAAGTTGAGATAGTAGGCAATAAAGCTATAATAACTTCTCCAGAGCTTGCTACACTATCTTCTATAGTAGGACTTAGCAATGCATCACTTGAATTTGCAAATAGTAATTCAAGAATTATATTAAGGGACAACGAATCTGAAGGCGCTATATTCGCAGGCATTAATAGAGTAATCGGAACAGTTGATCTTGTTGTCAGCGGAATGACATTTGAAAATAACAAAGCTTCTAACATCATAAGTGTAATGTCTTCAGGAATAAATAATACCGATTTTGATGACCTAGTATTTACTGATAATAGTGCAAGTGACAACTTGATTAAGATGGAATACTTGAACGATATAGAAATTGGTGACGGCTTAGTATTTACAGGTATGAATAAGGCATCTAATTCTATAATCTACTTAAATGGCGGATATATTAGAGCAGGTGAGTTAAGAATAAGTGGAATTGAAGTGGGCAGAGCAGCATTCGTACTCGATATAGATGACGAACTTGGCTACAATACAGAACTTAGAATCGCTTCAGTATCATATATTGGAAATACTGGTTCATTCTTATATGCAAGAGATGCTGTCAAAGTAGATTTTGAAGACACAGCTATAATAAGAGATAATATAGTAGATGCATATGGTGTAATCGATGTGGCTTCAGCATCAGTATCTATTAATAATGAGACAATAGTAAAAGATAATAAAACTTTAGCAGGAGATGACTATAACGTAGTAATTAGAGAAGGTGCTAAGCTTGCATGTGGATACTTGTATGCTATATCTACAAGTTCAGAAATTTACTTCTCTGATATCAATACTGAAAGTGAAATCTTTGAGCACTGGAATGAATATGATATCGAAGGATTTGACACATATGATGACGATCATCCAGCATACTTACCTGAAGAGATATTTAAGGTAGACGAAGGTTCTTACAATAGAGGCTTTAGAGTTTACAAGAAGGGAACTTATAGTGATGTAACTCTTATGCTTGGTAAAGAATATGAGAAATTGGTATTCACAAGCGACAAGGATCACAAAGATATAATAGCAACTCAATATGTAGCTAAGAACATAGAGACTTATGTTGATGCAGTTAAGGCAAAAGGTATAGTAATTGAAGATGCTATCTGGGTAGCACCAGATCTTTACGATGAAACTAAAGAGACTGATTGGATCTTTGGAAATGGTGAAAGATATAGTGTTAAGATTACTGACACAAGATATGTAACACTCATATCTCATACTCATAAGATCTGTGGATTACTTGCTACAGAGTCATGTGCTCACATGGGTGGAGAAGAACACAAGGTTGTAACATTTAAGTTCGTATCTAATCTTGATGAACTTATAAGTGCACTCTCTGGACCAGAACCAGCTTATGTAGCACTTAGAAATGACATGATAATACAAGATAACTTGAAGACTCCTATCAAAGACATAGCTTCAGGTTCTACTATCTGTCTTGCAGGACATAATATGATATTCGAGCACGGCAACAGCGGATTTAGGTTTATAAGCAATGGTGTTCTCAATATCACTGATTGTGGAAATGCTATGAAGACAGGAGTTGCTAATAGAGGATACATAACAGAGGCAAATAATGTACGTAGCTTAAATGAATCACCATTTAATGTACAAATAGATGCAGAAGTAAACTTCTACAATGTTCAGATAGCTACATTTAGCTTTACAAATGCTGACTACGGCATGAGCATAGTAAATGTAGGAAGAGATGCAAAAGTAAATCTTCATGATGTACACTTTATAGGAAATAGCATAAACGGAGTGGATGTAAACTTTATCTCTAACTCACAATTAAATGGCGACATACTCTATGACAAAGTAACATTTAAAGATAATACAGTTGGAATAAATGACAGCTTGATGCACTTAAGGAATAGAACTTCAGCAGGCGGATTAGGAATTACATTTGGAGAACTCACATTTGACAATAACAATGGTGGAATTGCAGTAGAAGTTGATGAAAATGTTAATACAAGATTTGATAAGCTTGTATTTACTAATAATAGTACTGAGATGTTACTTGCTGCACTTAATAATACAGGAGTAGAATTAAATGTTGTTATAGCTACAGGTAATGTGATAAATAATGCAATCTATGCAGGTGAAGGCACTTCTATAAGAATAAATGGTGAGTCTATCATATCTTCTAACTCAGTAACTCGTGCACTCATTAACTTAAGTGATAGTGCAAATGCATATATAGCGGCAGAGACTAAGATAGAGGACAATAGAGTATATGGCAATGCTTCATATACACCAGTTTATATTGGTCCTGGTTCTACATTAGAGGCAACAGCAACTATAAGTATAGCAAGAAATACAGGAGCAAAATTCGGCGGTGCTATCACAGTAGAAGAGTCAGCACTTGAACTCAATGACAACTTCATAATTAAAGACAACGAAGCACAATATGGTGGTGCAATAGCACTTAATGGTTCTACTTTATTGTCAAACGGCGCTACTCCATATGTATTAAGCGGCAACTATACAAAAGAGTCTCCACTTGGAGTGAGTGGACAAGGTAGAGAAGTATATGTATATGGCGCTAAGTCAGAGATTACAAACATAAGATTTACTGATGAAAGCGAAAATATAAATGCACTCAATAAAGATTCAAGTATCGTATATGCAGAAGCAGATGCATTACTTGAAAATGTTGCTATGCTTAATAACGATACAAATGCAACACTTATTTCTGCAAGAGGAAATGCTGCAACAATCAGCATAACTCTTCACGATGTAAGTATAAAAGACAATAGAGTTGATGCAAATGGTGTTATAACTCTTGCCACTGCAAGCCTCATAGTAGGTGGCAATATGGTTGTTAAGGACAATAAGGCAACAATAAGCAGTGTGCTTAGAGACGCTAATATAGTAGTAGATAGAGAAGCAATAAGTGGAGATCAAACACTTAAGATTTCTTCATCTTCTGAAATTTATGTACAAGTAAAGGATATAGAAAGTCCATTCTTCAGATATTGGAATGATCTTATGATAGCAAGCTTCAGCGATGTATCAGGCATGAGAGTGATGTACGCACCAACTGAGATATTCCATATAGATAATGAATCTACTGTAAATGCAGACAATAGAATCTACAAAGCAGGAGCATATGATAAAGTAGAACTTAGACTTGGTAAAGAATATGAAGTTCTTAGATTTAAAGAGAGAAAGACAAGCCCAGTAGTACTGGCAACTCAATATGTGGCTAAGAACACAGAAACTTATGTAGATTATGTAAAACTTCACGATAGACCAATGAGTCAACAGGTATGGATTGCTCCATCACCAGAGAATGAGAAGATAACTGTAAATTGGGAGATGGATAAGGCTAAGTATTCAGTTAACTTGACAGAAGATGCATATGCATTACTCTTTGTTCATACTCATACTGCATGTGGACATACTGCTACTGATTCAGTTGCGCACATGGATGGAACTATTCATGACGAGTTGTTATCATTTACTGATGTATCAAGTCTTGATGAGATACTCAACAACCATGTAAATAAATATTTCGTACTCAATAATGATATAGTAATTGATAGACCTCTTGATAGCATGGCAACAGGTTCAGTAATCTGCTTAAACGGCTATCAGATGAAACTTGCTAAAGGATTAACAGTTCTTACTCTTGCTAAGGATAAAGACTTAACATTTACAGATTGCAGAGGAACAGCTGCTATAGTAAACGGAAACACAGTAGTATCAAGAACTAAAGACTCTGTATTTGATATAAGCGGCAATCTCAATATGTACAACATAACTATATCAAGCATGAGCTTCACAAGCGCACTTGGACAATCAGTACTCAAGGCAGATAGTGATGCAAGACTTTATCTTGAAAATGTAACTATAAAGAATATAGATAATGATTCAACACTTCCAGTAGTTGATATAGATTCAACTATTACATATGTAGCATCAGTAAGCATTGCAAATGTGAAGACCAACACCGCAAATGTAATATCACTTAAACTTGCCGACAACCTATCTATATCTACACTATCAATTGTAAATAATAGTGTTGCAAACGGATCACTAATTAAGTTGTCAGGTAATAGCTATCTTGATGGTGAAAAGATAGTTGTAAGAGATAATGCAGCAGACTACTTAGTAGAACTTGACAATGCAAAAGTAGAGTTTGAGAGTCAAGATGAAGTAAACAACAATGCCATAACAAGTATATTCTATACAAATACAAAATCTACTATAAGTAACTTGATTATGACTGGAAAGACTTACAAGATACTTGATGTTGATACTGGAGCAGAACTTGTACTTCTCGGAACTACAAGCATTATAAACAATGTATTAACTGATTATGCTATAGATCTTAAGGGTACTATCTATGTAGAAGGCGATGTACAGATCAATAGTAACAATACAGTTGCTTCGGCTTCAATACTTGTACATCCAAATGCATTGATTAGAAATGTACCTGGTAAGAAGATAGCAACAAGTTCTAAGATAAGTGTAGAGGCTATGAGTAACAACACAACTATATTCAAGTATTGGAATGAATATAGCTTTGAAGACTTCAAGAACACTAGCACAATGAACGATCCAAGTAAGATGTTCTTAATTGATGATAGTGCTAAGTCACTTGGATATAAAGTATATAAGAAGGGATCATATAGTAATGTAGAATTGGTAATAGGTAATGACTACGTACCAATTACATTTAAGGTTAATGATGTAGTAATAGCTACTCAATATGTGGCAAGAAACGTGCTCACATATGTAGACCCAGTAGTTGTAGATGGAAAGGATGAGAATAAGCAAATCTGGCTTGCTCCATCATCTACTGATGAGACAAAGCAAGTTGAGTGGTCATTTACAAGAGGAAATTATAATGTAAAACTTACAAGACCTAACTCATTCATTCTTAAAGTTCATAAGCATAGAATTTGTGGCTTACCATCAACTGCATCATGTGCACACTTTGACAATGTAACTCATGCTGATGTAGAGTGGTCAGAAGTTACATCTATGCAAGACTTTATTGATAACTACAATCTCCCAGTAGCAAACAGACAACATTACTTTGTACTTGCTACGAACTGTGAGGTAAATATTGAACTTGATAAATATTTAAGCACTGGCGATGCTATCTGTTTGAATGGATATAAGTTAGAGTTCTTAAAGGGATATGGAGTGACACTTGCAAGTGGAAAACTTGAGAACTTAACTATCACAGATTGCGGTGGCATAGAGAATATTAAAGGAGCTATTGCTCCTAAGGCAGGAATAGATGAAGGAAGTTTAGATTATCACATTACTGCAAGATATGGCGAACTTAGATTCTATGGTGTTCAATTTGATGGATTTGTTATAGATGCTGCTGATGACAATACTAGGTTAATGGATATAAGAAAAGATGCTAAAGTTGTATTTGATGGCGTGACATTTAAGAACAATATTTATGATAATGCAGATAATACTACGACTTGGTTAAAGATACATAATAATGCAGACGTTACATTCTATGATACTACATTTAGGGACAATAAAGTTTATAATAGTAGTGGAGACCCTGATGTAATTAGTTCTGTTATCACAATCAATGGCAATACAAATACTAAGTATGCAAGTATGTCATTCATCAACAACGAAGTGCCACTTTCAGTTCTTTCTGTTGGCAGAGACGCTATAAGTGTCGGAACTATGAGCTTCATAGGAAATACTGTTCGTGGTATGAATGGTGAAGCAGGAGCAGTTCTTACTATAGATAATATGAGACTCACAATAGATGGCGAATCTAGATTTGAAGGTAACCATGGACCAGCAGTATCACTTAGTGGAAGCTTTGCTAGATTAGAAGCACATAAGGATATGTACATAAGTGGTAATGAAGCTGAAAAGGGCGCTGCATTTGATGTAGAGGATAATGCAATACTTGTATTGACAGATAAGATGTATGTGACAGACAATATAGCAACTTATGGTGTAATCTATGCAAATGGTGCTAACATAACAACTGATCCAACACTTGCTACATTTAATATGATAAATAACGTTGGAAGAATTGGTGCAGGTATCTACTTAGATAATTCTACACTTAACATAACTAATACTTTGACATTGCTCGGAAATGACGGCTCAACGCTTGTAGTTGATAACACAAGCACAAGTGCATATGCCCCAGTTATAAGCAAAGTTACAATTGATGGTGCTTATGGCGATAAAGATGGTGCTGCAATTAAGATTCTTTCTGACAATGTAACTCTTGATGACATAAAGGTTAAGAATGCAAATGCAGTTGGAAGCATCATAGCTGTTTATGGCAAGAACACTACTATAAGCAAGGCAGATATAAGAGATAATAGATCAACTAATTCAACTCTTGTTATAGACGATGTAGATGCAACTCTCAATATCTATGATGAGACTGACATAACTGACAATACAAATGGTGCAACTGGTGCAGTTTATGTAAAGAGGGGAACAGTTTCTGTAGGCGACAGAATTAAGATCAACGACAACCGTGCATTTACTGGAAATGCACGAAATGTATTCATGACTTCGGGTGGAAGTATGTATGCTGACACAACTCATAAGCTTTCTACTAAGTCAGACATCTCTGTATCCGTAGAAAATAAAGAAATAGACGTGCTGAAACTTTGGAATGAAGATAGAATTACAGGTTTTGACTCAGTTCCAGTATTTACACCAGATAACATATTAAAGCTTGATAGAGAATATGCAGGAACAAACACAAGACTTTATAAGTCAGGTAAGTATGCTGATGTATCAGTAAAACTTGGCGATGACTATGCTTTGGTTGAGTTCAAGAAGAAAGAGACAGATACAGCAGTAATTGCAACTCAATATGTAGCTCGTAATGTAGAGTCATATTTAGATAGAGTAACTGTTGAAGGCATACCAGTGGCTGCTCAAAACTGGATTGCTCCATCAGTACTTGATCCAACACAAAAAGTAATTTGGAACATGTATAAGAATAGATGTCATGTAAAAGTTGACGGCTATACTGTAATTACTCTTGGAAGTCACGAACATACACTCTGTGGTAACTTTGAACCAGATAGAGTTCCACACATTGACGGTAGCATACATGATTCGCTCGTATCATTTACAGAAGTTAATAGTGTAGACGATATTATAAATATGGCATCAGTTAAGTACTTTGCACTTGCAACTGATGTAGAGATTGATAGACCTCTTGACACATTACTTGATGGCTCAGCTATCTGCTTGAATGGATACAAGTTGAGCATTGTTAAGGGTATTCAATTATTCAACCTTACTAACAAGAAGATTTATATAGAAGATTGTGGATTGAGAGGATATACTTCAGTACTTACTCATAGCGCAAATCAATCTTCTACAGTATCACCTATGTTTAATGTTTCAGGAACTGGAGAGCTCTACTTCTATAATGTTAAGGTAGATGGACTTACTACAAGCGCAACCAATAACCAGAAATTTATAAATGCAGTAGGTGGTAAGGTTGTATTATCTTCTACAAGCGTTATAAATACTACAAATAATTCTACTGATGGATTTATAACAGTAGATAATGCTAAATTAGTTCTTGATAAAGCTGAGTTTGCTCACAATACAAATAGCAAGAAGTTTATAACTATAAATACTTTGGCAAACAATGTAATTGTAAGCAGCACATCTATTATAGATAATAATAACTCAGGATATATGATGGCACTTGAAGGATCTAATGAAATTAAACTTGGTAACGTTGATATAGAAAACAACGTATCTACTGGAGATGGAAGTATATTCTATGTAAATGGCCCAACACTTACATTCGCAAGTGATAGTTCTGTGATTAAGAATAATAAGGGCGTTAAGGGTTCTGTAATTAGAATGACTTCAGGTGGTATAAAAGCAAAGTCAAATGTCAACATGTCATATAATGAAGCAACAGATGGTGGTGTAATCTATATGACAGGTGGTGATATCCAAGCTGATAGTACTGTTGGATCATATACATTTGAACATAATAAGGCAGTAAATGGTGGTGTAATTTACGCTGATGGCATAACATTTGCGGCCGACGCAAACATCGTATTTACAAACAATAGTGCTAAGAACGGATCTACAATCTATGCAAAAGATTCAACACTTGATATGAGTGCCACAAATAAGCATATGTATCTATATGACAATATAGCTACAGTTGGAACTATCTACTTTAATAATATAAGAGGATTGGTTCGCGGTAATAGATTAATGACGTTCAATGGCAATGCAGCTGAAAAGGGAACTATATATGCATTTGCAAATAACAATACAGCAGTGACTATTTCTTCATTGTCAGTAAGTGACATTACAGTACCAGGAAGTGCAATGTACTTTGATGGTGGCTCACAAGCTATTACATTCAAGAACTCAAGATTTGAGCACAATGGTTCTGCAACATCTGTAGGTAGTGTAATGTACATAGATGGTGCAAAGGTAACTCTTGATAAAGATGTAGTATTTAATCATAACTACAATGCAGTATTTAATAATGGTGGTACATTCACAACTACAACCCTTACTGGACCTCATGCTGCAATTATTGATCCAGATACTACTAATGATATAGTATTTGTAAATGGACTTGGTGATTATGTTCTTTCAGGAAACAATGGAGCAACATTTAACTTAGGTGGTGGTGTATTTAAGAACACTGCAAATGATAGTACTTACTCATATAAGTTATCTACTCCAGCAGGCATAACTGGTGATAGCAAAGTGAACTTCTTATTCAACGGTAATATTACATTTGCTACTGGAAGCAATATGAGAAACATCTATGTAACTAATGCAGCAACTGAGATATTTAAGATTGGTACAGCTACAAGAGATATGAAGCTTTCATATTATGTACCAGAGAGAGGAACTAAGGTAATAGATGACATAAATTCTGCAGGCGGATTTACTCCAACATTTACATATAAAGATGTAGTTTATGCAGAAGATCCATATAGAGATACTGAAACTCCTGGAGAGCCTTGGATTGTATATGTACAAAAAGTAAACGGTGTGGATAATGTCTACATAGGATATAAGACTTATGAAGTTACTATTTATGCAAATGGTGGTAAGTTCAAAGGAATGACAGGTGATAGCCATAGAATCGTTCCACCTGGAGTAGTAAATCCTACAACTTATTCTATCCTCATACCAGATGGATACAAGATACTTTACTTGACAACTCCATCAAGACTTGGTTATAAGACAACTCAATTTAGTACTAAGAAGAGTGCTACAGAATCAGGAGCTGTAGTTGTGACAAATGATACAGTATACAATCACTCTACACACGGTGATAGCATCTATGCAAATTGGGACCCTATAACTTATACTATCAAATTTGATCCAGCAACAACTTCATCAACTGGCACTATGGCAGATATTACTGGTGTAAAATTTGACGAAGAAATAATTCTTCCAAATGTTGAGTTTAGAATTCCAGTTGCAACATTCTCAAATTGGATAGATCGAAATGCAATTGATTATAGTCAAGAAGATCCTGAGACTGCACCAAGAATAGAACTTACTTATGATAATATGGCAAAAGTAAAGAACTTGAGATGTTCAGAAGATGATAATGTAGTAACGCTCTATGCTAATTGGGAAGCAGGACCATTTAAGGTAGTATTTGAAAAGAATACACCAGTATCACCAGGACCTTATATAAATGATGTAAAGGGTGAGACAGCAACTCAAAGTAGATCTGGTAAAGTTAGTATGCCACTCACTCAAAATGGTTATTCACTTACTGGATATAGATTTATTGGTTGGTCTAAGACTCCACTCACAGCATCTGAGTCAGAGGCAATAGAGCATGATAAGAGCAAGTACTATGTTGATAAGCAAAATGTTATGATAGACCCAGAAGGCAGAACTGAAGTTCATCTCTATGCTATGTGGGGAAGAAATAAATACTATATTTCACTTGCACAAAATGAGGCAAAGGGTGCAATACCAGACCCATATGCAAGTAGATTTGGAATACTTTACGACCAGAAGTTCTCAGATGTACCTGAATTTGCTCCTAAGACAAGAACTAACTATACATTTACAGGAAAGTTTGTAGATTCTAAGATAACTGAGCCTTATGCTAGAAAGACATACAATGGTACAAATTACTATACAGTAGATTCAGTATTTAGAAGTACTGCAGACAAGACATTGTTCCCACTTTGGAATAACAATGAAGTGATGATTACAATGGAATTAGGTGAAGGCTCACTTCCAGCTGGAAAGACAACAAATATATTTGTTGGTTACTTAGATGCGCCATATTATTCTATAGGAAGTCCAAGTGCACCAAAAGAAGCAGATGGTACATTTGTAAAACCTGTTCCGGCTACTACTGCAAGATTATTTAGAAAGTGGACTACAGATGCAGCAGGTAATAATGAAATTAATAAAGATACAATTTACAATGATTCAAGCAATAATAAAGTTTATGCTATATATATGGATGCATATGATGTAAATATTACTTACAGAGGAAATGGTGGTAAAGGTAAGATGGAACCTACTATCGTAAAGGCTGGAACAAAAGTTAGACTTAGAGCAAATCAATTTGAAAGAAATAATTACTCATTTGATTATTGGAAAGGTTCAGATAAAAAGACTTATCAAGATAAACAAGAAGTAGAATTATATGAAGATTTGATTCTTTACGCTGAGTGGCAGAAAGAAGGTGGCGGCGGCGGTGGCGGCGGTGGTGGAGCCGGCGGAGGCACACTACCAACGTCTCAACAAATCACTGCTGTTGCTATTTGGAATCTTGACCCAGTAACAGGCAAGTATGTAGCACGAGATCCAGAAGGTACTTTATTAAATGGATGGCAGTATACTGTAAATTCAAATGATGATAAGACTTCATGGCATTATTTCAATACTGATGGTACCGCAAAGACTGGTTGGATAAATGACGGAACAGGAACATATTATTTAGATAACTACGGCAACATGTTAACAGGTCTTGCAAACATTGACGGAGCTGTTAGAGAATTTAATCTAAATGGACAACTTATAGGAGATGATACTGGATTACAAGTTGATATTATAGTTCCTGCAGGTGGAAATAGTTCAAATGAAAGTGGCGTTTGGAACTATGATCCTATTATAAATAAATGGAAGTACATGGTAAATGGTCAACCAGCAAGAAATACATTCTTTGAAAGCTTTGTATCAGGTACTAGTTGCTGGTATGCAGTTGATGCAAATGGAGACATGCTTACTGGATTAGTAAAACGTAACGGAAATGTATACTATTTACAAGAGAGTGGAGCTGAAGCAGGAAAACTCATGGCAAATACAACAATAAATATTGGTGGAGTTGTATTTGAGACAGATGCAGAAGGAAAACTTGTAGGAGACTTGTCACTATTTGTCGGTTTGGCTAATGTTTATGACATGGATTTGATGAATACTAATGCACAAGGTGAGACAGTACCAATACTAGAAGAAACTCCTACAGTTGAGCCTCCTATGGTTAATTTTGCAAATACTGAACTTAGAGAAGGGTTTGTAAATGCAGGCAATGGAATTATTTACTTTATGGTTCCTGTGGTAGATTCATCAGGTAATACAACATTTGAAAAGGCAACCGGAGTTGTCCAAATAGATGGATTCTATTACTACTTTGGAGATGATGGAGTGATGAGGACAGGATTGACCGAGATTGATGGCAAACTCTATTATCTAGTTGAAATAGGAGATAAGATAGGATCTGTCTTTGCAGGATATATTACAGTTGCAGGTGCTACATATTTCTGCGATCCTGCACAGGGTGGTGTAGCAACAAGAATTGGTTAGATGAATGTTTTTAATAAAAAAATATTAGGATTAGTAATATTGGTTTCCTTTATTATTGTTGGAAGAACTTTTGCTGAAGAGCCAGGAGTAGTGTCTAATCAGAGAGTGGCAATAGTTGGAGATTCATATGCGGGATATTTTAATAAAAGTGTAGAGAATGAAAACTATGAATACTTTATTTTTCCGGTTGGGACTATATATAATCCGTTAAATCAAAAAATATTTGAGCAAGCAATAAACTCAGACAATAATTATATATTGTTTGCTACGGGTGTAAACGACCAAGCACTAAATACGGAATTGGCTATATTTGAACAAGAACTCAGGAGATATGCAGAAGAGATAAGTGCAAAGAAGAAATATTTATTCTTTCACTCTTATATGGATTACCCTAATAAAAAAGAAGGAAGCGGAAGCCAACCACCATCTGCGTACGACAAAATACTTAGAAAACTTGCAGACGAATATGAAAATGTGATGTATATAGATATGTCATATTTTGCAAGTACGAAACACGGATTTGGAGATGGGCTACACTATGATAAGTTTTTTTACGAAACTTTGAGTGCAAAATTACAGTTTTACGTTTATTCTATAGCTAGAACGATTTTTAAAACTTCACCAACCACGATTAATGAAGTAAATAAGAGACAAATTGCAGTAGCTGGTGATATTACAGCATATGAGTTCTTTAGTTATGAAAACAAGAAAGAATATGTAATTACAAATTTCTCAAGTCCGGCATTACTACTCTCACAGAGTAAAGATTTTGTGTTTAGAGCAATAAACTATGAAGCACAAAGTGTGTTCTTGACATCCGGCTTAAAAGACTATGAACTGCAGACAGACCTTGATGAATTCAAAGACACGCTTAGAGAATACCTAAATGAGTCAAGTATAAAACATAAAAATATTTTTCTCTATGCCACTTTAGATTATGAAAAAAACAGAGGTTTGCCGATAGAAAGTTCTCTATATGATATGGCAGTTGAAGATGTGGCAAATGAATATCCAAATGCCTGTTTTATAAACTTGAGAAACTATAGTAAAGCGGAACCACAAATTTATGATATGTTATATTCATTGATGGATACTATGATTAAAAATATTTACTAGTAATAAAAAAAAGGAAAAAAGTCCCTTTAAATAGGGGCTTTTTTATTTGTAAAATTAAGCGATTTACGATATAATATAATGGATAAGCGGATATGGCGGAATTGGCAGACGCACCAGATTTAGGTTCTGGCGGGAAACCGTGCAGGTTCAAGTCCTGTTATCCGCATTTTTTGTATTGCAAAGTAGGGGCGAATGCTTGCAGAGCCCGAAGGAGTAAATATGTCAATAAAATTTAAAAATGCAAATGTACTAAACAAGGATTTCGAAATTTTAAAATCACAAGATTTGATTGTAGAAAATAATAGAATTAAAACTATAAGACCAACAGATGCAAGTGATGACTCTAAGTATGAGAGAGTAGTTGACTGTAACGATAATTATTTAATACCAGGAATTAAAAACTCACATAGTCATAATGCAATGGTCTTTTTGAGATCTCTGTCAGATGACTTGCCACTTCATGACTGGCTAAAGACATACTGTTTCCCAAATGAAGCAAAACTTACTGATGAAGATATTTATTACTTTACTTTACTTGGCATAATGGAAAATCTTACATCTGGTGTGACTGGATCTATGGATATGTATAAGAGCAATTATACAGTTGCCGAAGCATCATATAAAGCGGGATTTAGAGTGAACATCTGCGATTCCATTACGCAGTTTGATAAAGTAATAGCACCAGAAGAGTTTTATAATAAGATAAATAATTATAAAGGTGACAATGGAAATATTGTAAAGTATACATTTGGACTTCATGCAGAATATACAAATAATGAAGAGATAATGAAAATGATGTCGGAGCTCACTCATAAATATAAAGCAGAGTTCTATGTTCATAACTCTGAGACAAAATTTGAATTTGAAGAGTGCAAGAAGAGATGGGGAGGATTAACCCCTACTCAGGTGTTTGAAAAATTTGGACTTTATGATTTTGGTGGTGGTGGTTATCACTGCGTGCATATAAATGATGACGATATAGAGATATTTAAAAAGAGAAATCTTACACTAGTTACTTGTCCGGGATCAAATGTAAAACTTGCAAGTGGCATACCAAGAATCAAAAAGTTTTTGGATAGCGGTGTAAGGATTGCTATAGGAACTGATGGCCCTGCAAGTAATAATGCCATAGATATGTTTAGAGAAATGTATCTAACTACTACGCTTCAAAAAGTTACAAATGATGACCCGTCTGCACTTAATCCAAAAGAGATACTTAAGATGGTCATGGTAAATGGAGCAAATTGCCTTGGACATAAAGATGCTGATTCTTTAGAAGAGGGAAAACTTGCTGATATTGTACTTATAGATGTAAATAAACCAAATATGCAGCCAAGAAATACATTTATCAATAACCTAGTATATGCATGCGGAAAGCAAAACGTAAAACTTACTATGGTAGACGGAAAGATACTTTATGAAGATGGCAAGTTCTTTATAAATGAAGACGAAACTTACATTTATAAAAAATGCAACGAACTATTACATAATTTATTGAACAGATAATTACATGGGCTCGTAAAACTCGCCCGTACCTGTAGGGGCGAATGCTTGCAAAACCCTTTGTAGGGGCGAATGCTTGCAGAGCCCGAGGAGAATAAATGTTAAATTTTGACGAAGAGATTAAAAAATTCGAAAAAAGTCTCGAACCCGACCAAATTGATGATGCGCTAGCACAGATGGACATAACAGATATGGACGATGTTATGTTTAATATGTTTAAGCAGGCTACAAACACAAAACCAAATTAAGAGGGCTAAATGGCATCAATTTACGAGAGAGAACTTAGACAAATTTCTAACCGTTTTTATAATCTTGCAATAGATAGGGCGGTGGAAAGAGATTTATATGGGGCTACTTTACTTTTGAAAAAGTCGCTTTCTTTTAATGCTAAAAATACAAATGCCAGAAACTTACTTGGTCTCATCTTTTACGAAGAGGGTGCTGTAACTGAAGGCATTGTGCAGTGGCTTGTGAGTAGAGATCTCTTTAAAAGTGATTTAAACCCTGCAAATGAATATCTTAAAAGAGTGCAGGATGATCCAGATACAGAAAAATGTTTTAAAAGCGTGAAGATATACAATCAGGCTATAGATGATTTAGATCCAGTTTATAATAGAACTGATCTTGCAATGCTCAAACTCAATAAAGCTATAGAATATAATGACCACAACGTAAAAGCCATGTTCCTCTTGGCTATTTTATATTTACAAATTAAAGATCATATAAAAGCAGGATCATATTTGCTAAGATGTCAAAAGATTGATAATGGAAATAAATTTATCAATGAGCATATGAATTATGTTCTCAAAAATACAAAGAAAAGTGAAGTAAAAGAAAAGAAGATTGAAAAAATTTATTCCTTCAAAAAACTTGAATCAGATGACGCCATACTTCCAAGAAAATATATTAAGCTATCTGAAAATCAAAAAGTAATTTTTATTTTGATCGGCATAATCATCGGAGCACTTTCATATGCGCTTCTTATATCTCCACATGGAAGTAGCAACTCTTCGCTTGCGAGTGAAAACCAAGTTATAAGATATGCAGAACTTGTAAATGACCAAAATAAAATAATAAGAGATATAACAATTGAAAATAATCAATTAAAGAGTGACTATGAAGATGCGAGTGTAAAATTGAAAGCTTATGAGGAACAAAACAAACTTTTTACATCTCAGTATGAAACTTTAAATAGTATAATTACAGATTTTGATAATGGATATATAAGTAGGGCGGCAAGAAATTATGTAGAGTTAGACAAAGATGCCATAACAGATGAGTCGCTTGTAACTTTATTAAATCAAGCGAGATCTCGTATAGAGGGAATAGGTGCAAAGAGACTTTGCGAACTTGGAACCGAAAGTTGGAATGGTGGAAATAAAACGGCAGCAATTTCTTACTATCAATTGTCACTGAGTATCAACCCAGACGATCCAGAGACTATGTTTTTACTTGCCCGTCTCTATCAAAATCTCGAAAGAAATAGAGAGGCAAACGAAATATTCGATAAGATAATCGCTCAACATCCACAGTCAAGTTACGCAAGAAGAAGTAGAGAGGCGAGAGGATACTAATGTACGGGCGAGCTACGCGAGCCCAATTGAATTGATTACTTATGAAAAGAAAGCAGATTACAAAAATTATATACGTTTTTATCGTTTTAATACTAATGGGTATTGGAAGTTATATTTTAAATGACAATTCATCTAAAATAATGACGAATAATCAAATAACATATTTACTTAACACAAAATCCAAGAGAGTTCATTCTAAAGATTGTGGAGTTGGTAGAAGATCAAAAGATAAAAACAAACAATATAGAACAGATTCTTTAACTAATATTGTAAAAGATGGTTACAAAATATGTGGTGACTGTAATGCTGGAATAAAAAAGAGTTTCATATCTAGTATTACAAGTAAGTTTGACGACCCTATTAATGTTGACTATGATGACATAGTATTACCAACAAGAGAAGAATACCTAAATGCCATTGAAGAGGTTGGAGAGTGGTATGTTAATCACATCCCAACTTATTGTAAGACATTGCAAGAAGAAACCATAGAAGAATATAATGGTATTGAAAAGTTTATTGATAAGGTGAAATTGAAAACCAAAGATAGACTTTTTAGCAAAGAAGCAGAATATAATTATTTATCTATGAATGATTCAAGTGTCACTATAGATGATTTAAATAAAAATGAAAAAGTGTTAAGAGCTAATGAAAATGCCATATACAATTATAAAAATAATTACAGCAAGATTGTTGCAAAGAGTGGGATACTTCAATATCCTTGCGAGTTTTTAAGTGAAAGTATAGAGTACAAGAAAGCTGGGGACGATTGTGTTAGGTATGGGTTTACAGTGTTAAACAGTATTGATTCACAATTTGTTGAAAGAATTGCTAAAACAGCCCGTAAATCATGGACTAAAATTAATACAGATTTATTTAATAGCAATGATACAGACTTTATAAATGCAATGACTGAGAATAAATTTCAAATATACTCTTCAAGTTTAGTTAAGAATGATAATAGAATCAATGAAATTAACAATAGTTTCGAGCTGAAAGATGGAGATATAATATGTAGAAAAGGGCATATACATATTTACATAGGAAAACACAATACGGATAATTTTGGATGGGGTAGAGTAAATAGATATTTTCCAGCAAATTATAGTTTTAGCATTGAGAATGATGGCGACAAGTACAGGATTAAAATGGATAAAGGTAATAGTAATGAATATTATACAAAAGTTTATAGATATGTAGGGGGAATGAGATGATAACAATAAAAAGAGTAAAAAACATATTAGTAGTATTTTTAGTAGTCTTAGTTTGTTTGTATATCTTTAGTTGTATTGTTAAAATGAAAGAGAATCTAGGTTATAGACACACATATATATGGGATAAAATTGAGAAATTGAATAACGACGAGTTGATTGCAGACTCAGTAGATAGTCTAGGAATAGTTGATACAGTTATAATTTTATTTTATGATAAATCAATGTGGAAAAAATTGCCATTGTCAGATAATTTTATTAAAAAATTCAAAAGCCCTAGAGGAATAATTAGAAAGTATTATGATTATGAAACAATTTCAGGTGGTAGATCAGATGATTATGACAAAGAAAATATTGTATTTATTGATTGTGTAGAAAGAGAAAACATTTTATATTATTTTACAGGTAAAAACATAACAACTTTTTACACCTTTGAATATGTTTTAGATGAAAACAATAAGTTAGATGATTTGATATTATTAAAAGAGGTCGACATTGACTCAATGACAGCAGAAACATATGCGGTGAGAGAGTACTAACTCGCGGTTACGGTGTATGGGCGAGCTACGCGAGTCCAATGCCGCTCACACAGTTCGCGGCAACGATGTACGGGCGAGCTACGCGAGCCCACATGATGTGGGAATAGCACGACCGAGTTATGAAGTTAATGTACGGGCGAGCTATGCGAGCCCCAAAATTGGTCGAAATAAACGAAAGGAGCAATACTTTGGCTAAAAAAGAAGCAAAAACAGATTTATGGGTATATGATCTACTCAAAAATGCTGGTATAAGCGCAGAGCCACAAGGAAGTTCAATTAAAGAAATTGAAGATGCGCTAAAAACAGCATCCAAAAAGGGAACAGGTAAAATCGGAAGACCTGAATTTGTTGCAGTAGTTAAAGATTACCTAATCATTATAGAAGATAAAAAAAATTTAAGTAACCACTTAAAATATGATGATAAAGGACTTATATCTGAAGACACTGATGCGATTGTTAATTATGCTGTAAATGGCGCAATGCATTATGCAAATCATATAGCAAGAAACTCAAATTTTAAAAAGGTATTTGCTATAGGAATTTCTGGTGACGAAAAAAGGCACAAAATTACGCCTGTGTTTATAGATGGAACAGAATACTATAGAGATAAGAATAATGGGCTAGAAGATTTAGAAAGTTTTATATCATTAAATGAAGACAATATTGATGATTATTATGTTAGAAAGATATTAAAAGAAGAAACACAAACATCAAAAGAAATAGCTGAAATATTAAAGGATGCAAGCGAATTGCATGAAGATTTACGAAACTATGGAAATTTGAAAGATGCTGAAAAACCCCTAGTCGTATCAGGAATATTACTTGCACTTAGAGAAAAAGAAAATAATAATTTTGATATAAATAAATTAAATGGTGATAAAGTTAAAACTGATGGCCAGAAAATTTATAATGCGATTAGCGATAATTTGCAAAGAGCAAATGTATCACCAGAAGTAAAAAAAGACAAAATATTAAGTCAATTTTCGTTTATAAAGGATACGCCTAAATTATATGATATAGATGAACGACTTGGCAAGTCTCCACTTAAGTATTTCACAGAGCAAATAGATAAGAAAATATATAATTCAATTAGATATAAGAAGAGTGGTGAAGATTATATTGGCAGGTTTTATAGTGAATTTATGAGTTATAGTGGAGGTGATGGTCAAACACTTGGTATAATATTAACGCCAAAACATATTACAGAATTATTTTGTGATTTAGCTGATTTGACTGAAGATGACATAGTGTTTGATTGTTGCTGTGGAACAGCGGGATTTTTGATTGCAGCAATGCATAAGATGCAAAGCTTAACGGATGATATAAACAAAAAAAGAAAAATTAGTAGAGATCAGTTGTATGGAATAGAGCTAAGACCAGATATGTTTACTATAGCAACTACCAATATGATTTTAAGGGGGGATGGAAAATCTAATTTACTAAATGAAGATTTTTTAAAACAACCTGCAAATAAGTTACAACTTAAACATGCAACTGTTGGAATGATGAATCCACCATACTCTCAGGGGTCAAAGCAAAATCCTCAGCTGTATGAATTATCATTCATAGAACATTTACTTGATAGCTTGGCGGAAGAAGCAAGATGTGTGGTTATAGTGCCACAAAGTAGCATGACTGGCAAAACTAAAGAGGAACAAAATATCAAAGAAAATATATACAAGCATCATACTTTAGAAGGGGTTATAACGCTTAGTAAAGATACGTTTTATGGTGTTGGAACAATGCCTTGTATAGCAGTTTTTACAGCACACATACCACACGATAAGAATAGAATTTGTAAATTCATTAATTTTGAAAATGATGGATATAAAGTAGCTCCGCATATAGGATTAATAAAAACCGAAGAAGCACTCGATAAAAAAGAACATTTGCTTGATGTTTGGTTTGATAGAATAGATGCTGATACTAAGTTTTGTGTTAAAACTACAGTTGAACCAACAGATGAATGGTTGCATAGTTTTTATTATTTTAATGATGAGATACCGACAGAAGAAGATATTGATAAAACTATTAGTGATTATTTAACGTTTGAATTTTCGATGATAATGCAAGGTAGAAAGTATTTATTTGAGGAGAATGAAAATGCTTAAATTGAGTGATAGAAAGTGGAAAGAATTTAAAATAGAAAATGTGTTTTGTGTAGGTGGAACTATAACAACAAAGCCCCAAGTACTAATTGCTAAAGGCAATACGCCAAGAGTAACATGTGCTGCAGTCAACAATGGTTTAGATGGTTTGTATAATAATGCGAGTACAGAAGAGAAAGGAGTCATAACTATTGATTCTGCAACAATAGGTTCTGTATTTTATCAGCCCTATGACTTTATAGCAACAGATCATGTAGAAAAATTAAGATTGAAGAATCGTTATATGAATCGATATATTGGTTTATTTTTAAAGAGCGCTATAGATAAAGCTAAAGGCACTAAATATGATTATGGATATAAGTTTAGTCAAACAAGGATAAAAAGACAAACATTTAAATTACCAATTGATAAAAATGAAAACATAGATTATGATTTCATGGAGCAGTTTATAAAGGAACGAGAAGAAACAAAACGAAAAGAATACCTAGAATATGTAAAAGTGAAAATGAATGAAATAAAAACAACTATTCGCAAAACCAATGGGGGGGGGGTAGCAAATATTAGTTATAAGGCATTTGCTATTAAAGATATTTTTACAGAGTGTGAAAGAGGTAGGAGATTAATTAAAGATAATCAAATAATTGGAAACACCCCTTATATATCATCAACAGCTATGAATAATGGTGTTGATTCATTTATAGGAAACAAAGAAGGTGTTAGGGTCTTTAAGAATTGTTTGAGTTTGGCGAATAGCGGAAGTGTAGGCTCGTGTTTTTACGAACCGTTTGAATTTATAGCCAGTGACCATATTACGCATTTGAAAAATGAAAAATTAAATAGCTATCATTATTTGTTTATTGCTACTGTGTTGAACAGATTAAGTGAAAAGTACAATTTTAATAGAGAAATAAGTGATAAGAGAATAGAGAAAGAAAAAGTTATATTACCGCAAAAGAATAATAATATTGATTATGATTTTTGTGAAAATATTATCAAGTCTAAGATGTCACTGAAATATTGCGATTATATAATATATTGTGAAAACCGGATAAAAAGGGGCTCGCACAGCTCGCCTGTACGAAGCTGAAAGTCACAAGCCGACACCGTAGCCGTGAGTTATGCGAGCGGCATAATATAAAAGACATGAGTGAAGTTAGGAGAAAAGAACATAGGCTAAAATATTATGATTATAGTAAATCAAATTACTATTTCATTACAATAAATACACATGACAAGAAGGATATTTTTGGCATTATTGAAAAAGACAAAATGATTTTAAATGATGCAGGGAATAAGTTAAATGAATTAATACCTACAATTTTTGATAATGGAAAAGCAGAAATAGTAGTTTTTCAAATAATGCCTAATCATATACATTTTATATTAGAGATTAAGAAAGATGGGGCAATAAAGTTATCAAGTGCTATTGGTTATTTTAAATCAATTGCAACAAAAGAATTAAAGATAAAGCCATTATGGACTAGGGGATATTATGATAGAGTTATTAGAGATGAAAAAGAGTATAATAATGAGTATAATTATATTGTAAATAATCCATATAGGGATAAATATAAATGGTAGGGCTCGCACAGCTCGCCCATACACCGTAGCCGCGAGCTATGTGAGCGTCATTGGGCTCGCACAGCTCGCCCGTACGAAACGGCATGAGGAGTAATAGTGGAATACACACTTAAAAAACTTGGCAGCATCAAGTCTATAAAACTTCCTGAAAAAAAGTTTAAGGGAAGGGACATGGATGAGAAAAATAAAACTCAAGGAAAGAAAAGAAGAAGAAAAAAGAAGCTTCATATCTTGAGAAAGATTTTTGTTGCACTTATTGGTCTTGGACTTCTTTGTATGTTCCTTGGACTTGGCATGATAAAAGGCATACTTGATAGTACACCACCACTTACAAGTTTTCACTTTGGTCCTACAGCATTTTCTACAAAGATAGTAGATAGAAATGGCAATATCATGGATACTCTTGTAAAAGAGGGCTCAAACAGAGAGTCAGTGAAATTTAAAGATATACCAGAAAATCTTGTAAATGCTTTTGTAGCGATAGAAGATGAGAGATTTTGGGAACACTCAGGTGTAGATATAAAATCTATAGCAAGAGCAATCTATGGAGTTTTAAAGTCTGACTCAAGTCGTGGTGGAGGTTCGACAATTACTCAGCAGCTAGTAAAAAATGCTGTATTTGATTCTGCACTTCATGAAAAAGGTTTTGAAAAATATGTAAGAAAACTTCAAGAGCAGTATATAGCACTTCAATATGAAACACAAGCTGATATGTCAAAAAAAGAAATTAAAGAGCAGATTATAACTGACTATCTAAATGTTATAAATCTTGGAGCAAATACACTTGGAGTAAAGGTTGCAGCGAGAAGATACTTTGATAAAGATTTAAAAGATTTGACAATCAGCGAATGTGCAGTTATAGCAAGTATCACAAAAAACCCTACTAAAAATAATCCTATAACTCATCCAGAAGAGAATCAAAAAAGACAAAGACAGACATTAAAAAACATGCTTGCCTTAAATTATATAACTGATGATGAATATGAAGAAGCGATAAACGATGATGTCTATAGCAGGATAAAGAATGTCGAGATCAAATCTGAAAATGTAGTATCTGTATATACTTATTTTACCGAATCAGTCATAGACCAATTGCAGCAAGATTTGGTAAAAAGGCTTGGATATTCGCAGACTCTTGCAACCAACCTTTTATATTCTGGTGGACTTAGAGTTGAGACAACTATGGACCCAGAGATTCAAAAGATTGTAGATACAGAAGTCAATAGAGAGACAAACTACAAAGTAAAAAAATATTCTATAGATTATAGATTATCTATTAGACATAAAGATGATAGTCAGACTCATTATTCACAAGTAGATGTTCAAAACTATCATGTAAATGTTTTGAAAAATAAAAAGTATGATGGATTATTTGCAAATAAGGACACGGCACAGCAGTTTATAAATAGTTTTAAAGATTCAGTTCTAAAAGATGGCGATTCAGTTGCAGCCGAGACACTTAACTATTTCTTAGAGCCACAGTGCTCATTTGTGATGATAAATCAAAATACAGGAGAAGTTGTCGCCCTATCTGGTGGAAGAGGTGAGAAGACTGTGTCAAGGTCTTTAAATCGTGCCACTGTTACAAAGAGGCAACCTGGCAGTACCTTTAAAGTTTTGTCGGCATTTGCACCAGCACTTGAGCTTTATAATAAGACACTTGCCACAACTTATTATGATAGTGAGTATGTATATAAAAATAGAAACATAAATAAAACATTTAAGAATTGGTATTCATCAGGTTATCTTGGATTCCAAAATATAAGAGCGGGAATTGTATATTCTCTAAACATAATTGCAGTTAGATGTCTCATGGAGACAGTGACTCCAGAAGTTGGCATAAGATTTGCTAAAAGACTTGGTATTACATCACTTGACGAAGTTGAAGATGCAAATCCGGCTGCAGCACTTGGAGGACTTACCTATGGTGTTACTAATTATGAACTTACATCTGCATTTGCTGCGATTGCAAATGAAGGTAATTATAGAAAGCCAGTGCTCTATACAAAAGTTTATGACCATTACGGAAAAGTTATATTAGATAATACAAAAAATGCAACAACAAGAGTTATGTCAAAAGAAAATGCATACCTTCTTACATCAGCTATGGCAGATTCAATGGTTGGTGGAAAAGCATTTAGTAGCTCTACTATGAATATAACTCCTACATCTACAAGAGCACATTTTAAAGGAATGTCGCTTGCTGGAAAGTCGGGAACTACAACAAACAACAATGACGTGTGGTTTGTAGGTTATTCACCATATTATACAGCAGGTGTATGGGGTGGATGTGATGAGAATCAATCACTTCAAGATACAAAGACAAAAGTAAATAATGGTGGCACATCTTTCCACAAAGATATATGGAGAAAAATTATGCAGACTGTGCATACCACATTAAAAGATAAAAAATTTGAAAAACCAGCTGCAATTATACAGCGAAAAGTTTGTAGAAAATCAGGGCTCCTTGCAACTGAAGGTTGTGAACACGATTTGAGAGGCGATTGTACATATACAGAGTATTTTATAGATGGTACTCAACCAAGGACAAGATGTAACTTACATACTTCACTTGGAACTATAAATATGCCTAAGAAATATATAGATCAAATTTCTGACGATACAAATTACATCACGCCAAATTTCGATGTAGTTCCAATTTTGCCAGATGATACAAATATGGCACCAACAAGCAATATAATAATTGCACCATCATCAGCAAACGCACCACATTAGTAGGGGCGGATATCATCCGCCCGGAAGGATAAATTATGAAATTACTAAAAAAAATATCAAATTTAATTATAACTATTGTGTTAGTTCTGAGCTTATTTTCATGCGCAAAAACAGAATTAAATGTAAATAGTAATTCTCAAGTTGCAACTCAAAGTGAAACTAATAGTAAAGAGAGCGAGTATGGAGACAAACTTTTGTCATTAGAAGGTGATGTATTTACTTTATCAAAATACTCACTTCCAAAAGTTGGCGATAAACTTCATGGTTTCGTTGTTAATGCTATATATGATTATGATATTAGAAATGCAAAACTAGTTTTATTTACTCACGAAAAGTCAGGAGCAAAAGCCATCCTCATTTCAAATGATGATGAGGATAAGAGTACAGTTATCGGATTTAATACTCTCACATATGATGATAGAGGTATACCACATGTGTTTGAACATGCTTGCCTTGGTGGTTCTGCTAAGTATCCAAATGCAAATACATTTGATGAAGCAACAAATAAAATTTATCAAACATTTATGAATGCTTTTACTATGCAACACGCCACAGTATATCCATGCTCATCTCTATCTGACCCACAGCTTTTTGAACTTTATAAATTTTATCTAGATGGGGTAATGAATCCAGATGTGCTTAGAGACGAAAAAAATCTAGAAAGAGAAGCATATAGATATATCTTAAATGATGAGAATGATGACATAGCACTAAGTGGAATAGTATATAGTGAAATGTCTGCAAATGAAGGAAACATTGGCCGTATTGCATATATAGATACTATAAAAACAATGTTTGAAGGTAGTTTTATGGCTTCAGAAACTGGAGGAGCAACTTCTGATATCATTAAAATTGAAAATAAAGATCTGATAGAATATCACGAGAAGTATTATCATCCAAGCAATATGGTTATAACACTTTATGGAGATATAGACTATGAAAAGTATCTTGAATATACTAATGAAGAGTATTTGAGTAAATTTGACAATTCTTATGTTGATAAATCGGATAATGGATATGTTGAGCAGTATAGTTTTAGGACTAAAACATATGATTTTCCGGTTTCTATGAATGACGAGATAGATCAAAAGTCTATAATTGTTTATGGCGTATCATGTGAAGATATGAGTGCTTATGAAAGTGGATTGTTTTCGGTCGTGCTAAGTAACTTGGCAAAAAGTGATGGGCCAATAGATAGAAGATTAAAAGAAAAACTCCCAAGCGCAACCTATGGTATTGACGACAACCTGTATTTACCTAAACCTTTCTTCTTGGTTAGTTTTTCAAATGTGAATGATAAAGATGCAGATACGATCAAAGGAATAGTTGAGGATGCATTTGAAGAGATTCTAAAGGAGGGAATCAAAAAAGAAATAGTTGATGAATTAGTTGACAATATAGAAATTGAGAAAGAAAATGCAAAAGATTCTCATGGATTTGCATCAAGTTCAAGTGAATTTTATGCAAGATTATTTGGCAGTAATGGAAAAGACATATTAGGCAATTTGAGATATTATAAAGCCATGGATGATATAAAACCAGCCTATGAAAATGGCGACATTAAAAAGCTAGCTGAAAAGTATTTATCAAATAATGATAAATCAAGCTTGGTGATAGTGGTGCCAAAAAGAGGTTTGCTTGAAGAGAAAAAAGAAGCATTGGAAAATAGCTTAAAAAGTATGAAGGAAAATTTGACTAAAGAAGAAATTAACGAGCTCATTTTAAAAAATAAAGACTTTAATGAATGGACGGATAATCAAACCAAGTTTTCTCTGATAAATAAGATTAGAGTGGCAAGTATAAGCTCTCTTGATGAATATAGAGCAAATTGTTATGCATACGAAGAGAATAAAGAGGGAATCCGCTTTATAAGAAGTGATTTAAAAGATGCAAAGAGCAGTTATTTTAACATATTATTTGATGCAAGTGGTGTTAAATACGAAGACTTGCATAAACTCAACTTTATATCCAACTTGTTTTTAGAGATGCCTACTACTCATTATGAAGGTAAAAAACTTGGATCAGAAGTAGAGAGGTATACTTCAAGTCTATATGCAGGACCAGATATCACATATTATGATGGTGGAGGATACAAACCTTATTTTTCGTTTTCGGTTAAGGCATTAGATAAAAACATAGATAAAGTATTTGAGTTGCTTGAAGAGTTGATGTATGAAACTAAATTTGAAGATGTAGAAATTGCGAGAAATGTAGCATCAAGTACTAAAAATAATATAAGACAGTCATTTAATAGTAATCCTTCTAGACAAACAAGTTTTATATCAACAGTTCAAAATGATGGCGATTACTTATATGACAACTATTTAAATGGTGTAGAATATTTAAGATTTTTGGATAGCATAAGTGAGATGAGCGATGAAGAGATAAAGTCATTGCTCTCTGAATGTAAGGAATTGTTGTTTAGTTTGTACAATCGCTACGGACTTGTTTGTGAGCTGATTTCAAATTTTGATACTATGAAGATACTTAAGTCGAAGTTGATAGAATTGTCTTACGATTTCAATGAAGAGAAGATAAAGGAAGAAGACTATAGTGAACATCTAACACCTCTTAAAGATAAAATAGCTTTAGTATGTACTGGTACCATGCAGTATAACAATATATCTATGCCTATGCTTAAAAATGGAATAGAGTATAGAAGTAGATATGAAGTATTGTCAGGCATTTTAGATATTAACATATTGTTCAATGAGTTTCGTGCAAAGAGGTCAGCTTATGGGTCTTATAGCGACTTTAACAAGCAAAGGGGGCTTATTTATACATATAGAGACCCGAACTTAAAACAATCTTATGAGGTATTTAAAACAATTCCTTCAATGCTTAGACATATAAATATGTCAGATGATGACCTTGATAACTATAAACTAAATGCATATTCTAAATTTGCATATCCGCTTACAAAGTTTAATGCAGCATTGACAGCGATTGAAGAGACACTTACTAAGACGAAAGTAAAAAGACCTGATAGATATGTGGGTTATATGAAAGAAATTAAAGCACTAACCACAAATGACTTAGAAGATATGTATCAATTAGTTGACGAACTTATTGATAAAGGTAAATACATAACTGCAGGTAACAGAGATCAAATAGAAAACAATAAAGATATGTTTGACGAGATTATATATGACTATGTGCAATAAATGGAGATTAGAATGGCTCAGATTATTTGTAAAAATTTAGTAGTAGGCTACGAAGGTCAGGTAGTAAGAGATAACATTAACTTTGCTGTGAATAAGGGAGAATATCTCTGTATAGTTGGCGAGAACGGTTCTGGAAAGAGCACACTTATGAAAACATTATTATCACTTCAGAAACCTATGGGCGGCAAGATTATTTTTGGTGATGGACTTCTTCCAAATGAGATAGGATACCTTCCGCAACAATCAACAGTGAAAAGAGATTTTCCTGCTACAAATTTTGAGATTGTATTATCTGGCAATTTAAGTCACAGCTCATTTTTCTATAGCAAGGAAGATAAAGATAATGCCCTTGATGCTATGAAGAGACTTCACATAGAGAAGTTTAAAGATAAATGCTTTAGAGAATTGTCAGGTGGTCAGCAACAAAGAGTCCTGCTTGCGAGAGCGCTTTGCGCAACTAAAAAAGTATTACTACTTGATGAACCAGTGTCTGGACTTGACCCAAAAGTGACAGCAGAGATGTATACACTTGTTAAAGAATTAAATGAAAAAGATAATATAACTATAATTATGATTTCACATGACTTAAACGATGCATTAAAGTATGCCACACACATTTTACATATCGGAAGTGAAGTATTCTTTGGCACAAAAAGTGAATATCTAAATAGTGACTTAGGAAAACAGTTTACTTCTGAGATACGAAACAACATAATCTGTGAAAACTGTGGCAAAAAATTATAATAAACTTTGTAGGGGCGATTTATGATAGAAACATTACAAATGTATTTTCAATATCCTTTTGTGCGATATGCAATGATAGTCGGGGTTCTTGTAGCACTCTGCTCATCTTTACTTGGAGTGACCTTGGTCCTCAAAAGATTTTCATTTATTGGTGATGGACTTTCACACGTTGCATTTCTTGCGATGGCAGTAGCAGCCATATTTCAGTGGACCAACAATATGCCACTCATTCTCATTGTCACGATAGCTGCGGCAATCGCAGTACTCTGCATGGGAGAGACAACTCTTATGAAAGGCGATGCGGCAATCGCTATGATATCAGTTACTTCACTTGCACTTGGTTACTTGTTCATGAATCTATTTTCTACATCATCAAATATATCTGGTGATGTATGTACCACACTTTTTGGTTCCACATCTATTCTCACACTTTTGCCAGAGCAAGTAGTTTTGTCATCTATACTGTCTTTGGCAGTAGTAGTAATCTATATATTGTTTTATAATAAAATATTTGCACTCACATTTGACGAAGATTTTTCAAGAGCAATTGGAGTAAATGTAAGTTTTTATAATTTATCTATAGCAATCATAATAGCAGTTATAATAGTTCTTGCTATGAATCTAGTTGGTTCGCTTCTTACATCAGCGCTTATTATATTCCCAGCATTATCTACTATGAGAATTTATAAAAGTTTTAAGGCAGTAGTCATTAGTTCAGCTGTCTTTTCAGTGATTTGTGCGGCTGCTGGAATAATAGTATCAATACTTGCGGGAACTCCTGTTGGTTCAACTATTGTTGGAATTGAAATTATAGCATATGTAGTATGTGTGATTATAGGAAGAGCAGCTGTAAGGGCATAAAATAGCATATGATAGAGTTAGAGTATCCATATAAAAGTGAAGATATAATAAAACAAAAGAGAAAAATCAAAAAGGAACTTTTGAATGAAAAGAAAAATTTTTTAGATGTAAAAGTTGCGATTCTTGCCGGCTCCACAGTCAATGAATTAAAAGACTTGTTGGAAATATTTCTTTTAAATCAAGGTATAAAAGCAGAGTTCTATTTGTCGGAGTACAATAAATATTATGAGGATGCAGTCTTTGATAATCCTGAACTTGAGAAATTTAACCCAGACATAGTATATGTCTTCACATCATCACGAAATATAATCCATGATTTTGATTTATCCACATCAGAAGAAAATATTAATGCCAAACTCGAGTTAGAATATAATAAATATCAATCGATTTGGGAAAATATCAAAAAGAAATATAATGCAGTAATTATACAAAATAATTTTGAATATCCAAATTATAGACTGCTTGGAAATAAAGATATTTCAGACATACATGGTCTATCAAATTTTTTGATGAGATTAAATAGTAGATTTTATAAGCATGCTGAAGATAATCAAAGTTTTTTTATTTGTGATATAAATTATATAGCTTCTGACTATGGTCTGTCAAAATGGCATAGCGATAAACTTTATGCATTATATAAATTGCCTTGTGACCTGATGGCATTTCCAGACATAGCTTGCAATGTATCAAATATAATAAAATCAATTTATGGAAAAAATAAAAAGGCACTTGCATTGGACCTTGATAACACATTGTGGGGCGGAGTTATAAGTGAAGATGGGGAAGAAAATGTAAAAGTTGGACCTGAGATACCTGAAGGAGAGATATATTTAGAGTTTCAAAAGTATATTAAAAAACTAAAGAGTCTTGGAGTTTTGTTAAACGTAGTATCAAAAAATGATGAAGAGATAGCAATTTCAGGACTTAAAAATACAGATGGAGTTTTAAAGACAGCCGATTTTATAAAGATAAAGGCAAATTGGGAGCCAAAGTCTGACAATATAATTAAAATCAGTAAAGAACTTAAATTAGGTGCAGATGCATTTGCATTTATAGACGATAATCCGATGGAGAGAGACATAGTTAGGAAAAATGTGCCAGGAGTTGGAATTGCAAACGTTTCTTTGCCAGAAAATTACATAAGAGAACTTGATAAGTCAGGATTTTTTGAAGTGACGAATGTTACAAAGGAAGATATAGAGAAGACAAGACAGTATAAAGAGATGCAAGACAGAGAGGACTTTAAGAATAATTTTGTAGATTATAATGAGTATCTTAAGTCTCTTGATATGAAGGCAGAGATTAGTCCATTTGAAGAAAAGTATTATGACAGAATATCACAACTTTCAAATAAATCAAATCAGTTTAATCTGACGACTAAAAGATACACAGTAGAAGATATAAAAAAGATTTCAGAAGCTAAAAATTACATCACACTCTATGGCAAACTTATAGATAAATTCGGTGATAATGGCATAGTGTCGTTAGTTATAGGTAAAATAAATAGTAATGAACTTGATTTAGAGCTTTTTCTTATGAGTTGCCGAGTGTTAAAGCGAGAAATGGAATATAAGATGCTCGATGCCCTTGTAGAAGAATGCCGCAGCATAGGCATTGGTAAGATTAATGCAAAATATATAAAAACAGAAAAGAATTCGATGGTTAAAAATCTACTTTCAGACTTCGGATTTACAAAACTAAAAGAAGATGAAAGCGGCAATAGTGAGTGGGAATTAAGCGATTTGCAAAATTACGCATGCAAATGCAAAGTAATAATGTAGGGGATTGCAGAGCCCGATAGGAGTTAGTTATGAGTAGAGAAGAAGTATTAAAAAAAGTGAACGAAGTATTTGCAGATGTCTTCGACGACAATTCTTTAGTTGTAAGTGATAGCACTACAGCCGCCGACATAGAAGACTGGGATTCTCTCATGCACATAACACTCATTTCTTCTATTGAAGAAGAGTTTGATATAAAATTTGAGATGGCAGAAGTAGTAGGCTTCAACAATGTAGGAGATATGGTAAATGCCATATGTAAGAAAGTATGCAAATAGATCATATAGGATATGTTGTAAAAAATTTAGAAAAGGCATTGGTAGAATTTGAAAAGTTAGGGTATGAAAAATGCTCTACTTTTTTTGATGACGAAAAAAGAAAAGTCAGAATTTTATTTATTAAAAAGAATGATTATATATTGGAACTTGTGGAACCTAAAGATGAAAGTTCGGATGCCTATGCTTACTATAAAAAATTACAAAATGGACCGTATCATATATGCTATAAAGTTGATAATATTGATGAGAGCATAAAGAATCTTGTAGAAGAAGGATATTTGATTGTAAAAGAGAAATCTGCAGCAATCGCATTTGACAATAAAAATGTATGTTTTTTATATAAAAGATCTATGGGATTAATTGAATTAGTTGAAAGGTAATATCATTAAAAATTTAATAGCAGTTGTTGCTTTTTTAGTATTTGTAAGTTTTCTCGCATATAAGTATAGTGAAAACTACAAAATTAGTTTTAGTTTGAAAAAAAATTCCACATTAGCGGAAGAAGATGTGAATAAGTCGGTTGATGAAGAACAAAAAGCCCTAATTGATTTAGATACATTATTAAAAGAAAATGAAGGAGTGCTTGATCCATACTATACTAGGGATAATATTAATTTAGAGCGAATTCTTAGAGCAAAAGATACGCCAAATAAAGAAAAACTTATAAAACTTTTAAATAGGTTTGCAGTGAGTGATTTGAAAGAAATTATAGGAGACGAGAGGCGTGACTATATAAAACAGTATAATGGTATGAAAATAGTTGGAGATTCCAACGTGAGGCATTTTGATTATTACCAAGTTCTTGAGACAGAATATTATTATCCGCTCGCAGGAAAAAGTATAGATTATCAGAGTGAACATGTGAAAGACTATGTAGATGATGACACAAAAAGAATTGTTTTTTGGAATGGATATAATATAGCAAATTATAAAGATGCAGAAGAGTATGTGGCGATATATCAAAATTTAGTTGATAGTGTAAAGGCGGTAAATCCTGATATTGAAGTATATATCTGCTCTCTTATGCCGGCAACTCAGGCTGCTATAGAAAATGATTTTAAAGGTGATATAGTACACAATATCTATAGAGGAAAAGAGTACGATGAGGCTATAAAAAAACATTTTGGAAATCAATACATAGACATAAAATTTATGGGAAAGGAAAAGTATTATGGAAATGACGGCATACATTTTATGCCACAGTTTTATTATATGCTTGTTCCCTACCTCGCATATTATCTAAGTCTTGAGTATGAGTAAAACAAGGGCTCGTATAACTTGCCCATACTTTTAGGAGAGTAAATGGTTTTTAGTAGTTTAAATTTTTTAGCAGTTTTCTTACCCTTATTTTTAATAAGCTACTATTTTATTGATGTAAAATATAAAAATATTTGTGTGTTACTTTATAGTATTGGATTTTACGCCTATGGCTGCATGGATAACCCTCATTATGTAGCCATACTAATAGCATCATTACTTGTAAACTATATTTTTGGTATCTGCATCGAGTGGTCAAAGGCACCTAAAAAATTAATACTATTTTTGGCAATTACATTTAATGTGGCGATATTATTTGTATTTAAATATTTCGATTTCTTTATAGATATATTTCACATAACTTCAATAAGCAAGCTGAATCTAGTTCTTCCTATAGGAATCAGTTTCTATACATTTCAAATTATGTCATATATTTTTGATGTGTATTATAAAAAGATAAAAGCTGAGAAAAACTTTATCAATTTATCCACTTATATAATAATGTTTCCACAGTTAATTGCTGGACCTATACTTAGATACTCTGATGTAAAAAATGATATAGAGAAAGATAGAAAAGTTGGTTTTGAAAATTTTATGAGTGGACTTAGAGTTTTTATAATTGGTCTTGGAAGTAAAGTTATAATTGCAAATCAATTATCAGGAGTTCAGATAGATGTAAATGTTTTTGAAGTTGGAACACTTTCGTCAGCAACTATTTGGCTTTCATCTATTGCATATGGGCTACAGCTCTATTTTGATTTTTATGGATATTCGCTTATGGCAATAGGTCTTGGAAAGATGATGGGCGTAAAAATAATGGAGAACTTCAACGAACCATTTAAGGCTACTACAGCAGGAGAGTTTTGGAGAAGATGGCATATAAGTCTTGGATCTTGGTTTAAAGATTATATGCTTTATCCTATACTAATGTCAAAAAAGATATCTTGGCTTAGAAAAGTTTTATCAAAAAATGTAAGTAAGTCATTTGCAAATTTCATTACTAATTTTATAGCTATGTTTATCGTATGGTTTACTACAGGACTATGGCATGGAGCACATGTGAACTATGTCTTGTGGGGGATATACTTTTTTGTATTTATGGTTTTGGAACAACTATTTATTGGAAAAATTGTAAAGAAGTGGCATATAATAGGACATATTTATTTGATAATAGTTGTTATAGTGTCCTTTACTATATTTTCAAACGAGAATTTGTCGTATTTGTTATTTAAAATAAAAAAAATGTGGCAGTTTAATACTTCGTTTTTTGATGAGCATTGTTATAATATATTTATGACTAATCTTAAAGCAATAGTACTTGGAGTGTTATTTGCTACAACAATACCGCAGAGAATTTATAAAAAAGTTGTAAGCATTAAAGGTATAGATGTCGTAATCGTTGCAGTAATTTTAGCGCTAAGTGTGTATTTGATATATAAAGGTTATAATGACCCGTTTATGTATTTTAGATTTTAAAATTAGTAATAAATATTCTCAATTTAAAATTTACATAAAAATTAAAAATCCTTAATTAATAGGAGGTATAAGGATGAAATTAAAAAAATGCTGGCTGTTTCACTGTGCCTAAGTATGATTTTTTGTAGCACTCTGCCTGTTGTAGCAAATTATCATAAAGTAACTAATTCAAAAATAACACTACTTGCTCGAGTAGGAGGAGCTGGTGGCGGTAGCGGCATTGACGATATTATTGATGATAATGATAGTAGTAGTTCTTCATCAGCTAGTAATGGTGGAGGTGGAAGTAGTTATTCGTCAGGTGGCGGTTCAGGTGTAGATGATGGTTATTTACCTAACATTAGAGTTAATGCTGATGGCTACTATGTAGATACAAGTGGGGCTTGGGTAAAATAATTATAAATAAAAATTAGCCTTGATTTTTAATTTATTTTATATAATAATTATAATTGTATTTTAAGGAGGCATTTATGAAAAAAATAGTTATATCATTTGTAGTTATCTCACTTGTTGCATTTAATCTTTTTGCTTGTGGTGGCAAAACTCAAACTGCAAGTAATAATGAAACAACTGTAAGTAGCAGCGAATCAGTAGAGGAATTTGTGCCTGTGGACACTTCAAACTTTGATCCAGCAGACATCAAAACAATGGGAGATCTTTATAAATATAGAGAGACTGAGTTTTACAATTATCAAGATGGTTATAATGATACAAAGTTTCAGTTGGCAGTAGAGGTAAATAATACTTGGTTTAGAGCTACTGCTGATTTACCACAAGGTGTAGCTGATGAACTAAATAAAGTAGATTTTGAAAAAAGAGAAGAAACTATAGAAAAATTAGTATTACCACTTCCAGTTGTAAAACTTGAGAATATGAACACATTGATTCCATCTCAAAAAGAACTCAACGAATTTGTTGGAAAGACTGGAAAAGAATTATTTGATAATGGTTGGACTTATATGTATTACAATACTGAAGATGTATCAGCAGGACTTTATTACGGACCATTCTTATATGATGTATTATTTGATGGACCATCAAAGCCAAATTCTGACGATTTTGATTTTTATAAAGAATTTGCTGATTACAAAGTTCTATCTGTAAATTACACATCTATTGGTAATGCGATAGAATTAGGCTAAGATATATTAATTAATAATATTTATGATAAGGGCGGGGAATTAAAGCACCCCGCCTTTTTAATGCTCGTCTAATAGAGTGTGGTAAAATTTGTGATGATAACATATATATCAAGAATAACCATAAAGACAGAATTAATATACTGAATTTGTAGAAATCATTTAAGAGCTGCACGAAATTCAGGCTCTTTTTTTGAGAAAAGAGATATGATGTTAACTCTTGTGTTTCTTAGATTTATCGGTGAGAAATATGATGATGGAATAGCAAAACTTCGAGAGATGTTAATATCACAAAATCTTGACCCTGATGATGAAAATATTAGAGCAGCATTTTTTGATGATGCTACATTTACTGACGGCACTTACAATCTTCCACCAGAAGCAAGATGGTCAACTTTAATAAATACACCTGCACCATCACTTAATGTAGCACTTGATACAGCTCTTCATAGTATAGCGACTGGCTCAAAACAGCTTAAGGGTTGTTTTGTAGAAGGAACTTTTACACAAAGAAACCTTGCTCCTAATGATATAAAAAAACTTGTAGATGAAGTAGATAAAATAAGCCATAAAAAATTTGGTTACGAAAAAGACCTTATAGGTAGAGTTTATGAATACTTCTTAAAAGAGTTTGCAGTTAATGCTACTAAAGAAGAAGGTGAGTTTTATACACCTCATGATGTGGTATTTTTATGCCTAAAAACTGTCTTTACAATAAATCCCTAATTAAAGTCCCTTAAGCCCTTTTTATTTTTCTATCCTCATTGGTTTTATTATCCAGTTTGCCTTAGTGTTTTTTAGTTTTAGTTTCTTGCCAAAGTTTTTATTTTTTGAAATGACTAGCAGTGTAGGACCTGAGCCTGATATAAGTAGCATTGCATCGCCATTTTTTTCTACATTTTTCTTTATGTAATTATAGTCTTTTATTAATTTTTTTCTATACGGCTCGTGAATATAATCTTTACAAACTGTCTTAAGTAAATTAAAATCACCGCTTTGAAGAGCTTCTATCATAAGCACTGAGTGAGAAAGCATTGCCACAGCCTCTTCCTTTTTGTATTTTTTTGGTAAAAGTTTCCTTGCCATTTCAGTCGAAGTTTTGAAATCAGGAATTAAAACAGTGAAATGAAGCCTCTTTGATACTTTAAATTTTTTATGATAAAAAGTTCCATCAAGTAGTTTTGTAGAAGCAGTGAGGCCACCAAATATTGCTGGAGCCACATTGTCAGGATGACCTTCAATTTTTGATGCAATTTGGAATATCTCATCGTCACTAAGTTTTTTAATGCCGCCATAAAGTAGATTTGCAGTTTTACATCCAGCTACAATTACACTTGCTGATGAACCGAGTCCTCTGCTTGCTGGAATATTTGGCTTATAGTAGACATGATATGAGCCTTTCTTTTTTAACTTCTTCATTGTAGCATTAAATGCTACATTAAAAATATTGTCTTTTGTTGTGTGGGCAGGGTCGCAGCCCTCTATAAGCATGTGATCTGATTTTTCAATTTTATATTCATTATAAAATGAATATGCAAGACCAAAGCAGTCAAAACCTGGACCGACATTGGCTGATGTAGCTGGAACTTTAAACTTAATCATAAACTTTACACCTCGTACTTTATTATACAACAATTAAGCCATAATATAAAGACAATAATGAAATAATGAAAGTGCCTTTTTTATTATTTCAATAAATGATATAATATATGAATGATTATATGAAAGGAATTATAGAAGAAAATGAGCAAAATTTATATTACAGGCCATAAAAATCCAGACATGGACAGTCTATGTAGTGCCTATGCATATGCAAGTTTAAAAAATCAGATTGACAGCAAAAATGAATACATAGCTGTCCGAATCGGAAGTTTAACAAAGAGCATTAAAAAGTTTTTTGATAGTATAGGAGCAGAGGCGCCACGCTATAAAAACCATATATATCCAACTGTAAAGGATGTTATATTGGAGCCAAGTGAGAGAATAGATATCAATATGCCACTCACCTCACTATCAAAGTTTTATAATGAAGATAACCCATCTTCATACCCTATTTATGATGGGAGTGAATTTATAGGACTTTTAACTATTGATGATATAGCACTTTGGTTTATGCATAATTTAGAGCAACATGAAAAAATAAATTCAGTGCCGCTAATTAAAGATGTTTTGAAAAAGAGGGAAGAGAGATTTGATGCAACAGATTTATTTGAAGATGCAAAGGCTGTAATGACAAAATCAAAATTAAGAGGCTATCCAGTGTATGAAGAAAATAAATACATTGGCTATGTGACAAGAAGATGTTTTCTTGATGCACCGAAACATAATGTCATATTAGTAGATCACAACGAGGCTTCACAAAGTATAAAGGGACTTGAGACTGCAAATATCGTAGAAATAATTGACCACCATAGACTAGGTGCATTAAAAACCATACTTCCTATATATATGGATGTCGAGCCGCTTGGAAGCACCTGCACAATAGTTTATCAGCAGTATTTAAAACATAATTTAAAACCAAATGAGATAGAGGCAAGAGTATTGCTTGCTGGACTAATTTCTGACACGGTAATATTAAAGAGTCCAACCACTACTAAGACAGATGTAGATACTGCAAATGAATTAACAAAAATAGCAAATGTGAATTTAAATGAATTTGCAGAGAAAATGTTTAGCAGTATGGGAGGACTTACACCTGAAGTTGCAAATGAAAAGATAGAAGCTGATTTTAAGATATATGCTGAAAATGGAGTGAGCGTTGGTATTGGACAATGCGAGGTTATAACATTAAGAGACCTTGATAGTTATAAAGATGCATACTTAAAGACGCTTGATGAAGTGAGATTAAAGAACTCTCTTAACTGGGCTATGCTTATGATTACAGATGTAATAAAAGAGACGAGTGTTCTGCTCACAACAGATTTTAAACTCAACAAAAATATTCAGTATAAAAAAATAGAAAAAAATGTATATGATATGCCAGGAGTATTAAGTAGAAAGAAACAGCTGCTGCCGGATATTTTGTCACTTATTAATCAATAGATATAAACTATGTGTTTTTCAATAGAGTATAATAATGGTGGAATGAGTAATGCACTTTCATCTATAGCTTCAGCAGCGGAATTTAAATCTGAGTATGACGAAAAGTGGATAATAAAAAATGTTCGAAAGGCCACGAAATGGTTATAGGTGGAAATGCAGACCTAGTGGTTTTAAATTGCAAGGATGTAAAGCAAGCAATCTGGTATCACGAAGAGCCAGTGTATGTGATAAAAAATGGTGTGATAATTAAATAATACTTTGATGTATATGAAAATTGAAAAAGATACAGAGAAACTTATTTCAAATTCTTGTATTTAGTCCCCCACTTAGCCATATCATTAATTAGTGGTTTTAGTGAGTTACCAAGTTTTGATAAAGCATACTCAACTCTTGGTGGAACTTCTGCATATATAGTTCTTGTAATTATCCCATCTCTTTCCATAGACCTTAAACTATCAGTTAAAACTTTTTGAGATATGCCATCAATGGTCTTTATTAATTCATTAAAGCGATATGGTTTATTAAGAAGAAGTTTTATTATTAATAATTTCCACTTACTTCCGATTAATTCAATAGTTGTTGCAACAGGGCACTCTGGCAAATCTTGTTTCTTTTTCATATACTTGACTCCTTGTGTAATATAATAATTTTGATGTTATATTTTAATTTTATTGTATGATGAAAATAATGTCAATAAAAAAATATTTTTTATAATGTTTCTAACCAAATAGCCCATAAAATTACAATAGTAACAAAAAAGTAACTATGTAACAAAAAAGTGCATACTTGTCAAATGTGTTAAACATGATTAAAATCTTTATTATATTTAATAAAGGAGGAAAAAATTATGGCACTTAAAAATTTAAAAGCTTGGAATACTATGAGCTCAACTCTTAAAGCATCTGCATGTGGCGCAAGCGATGGCGACAATAAACCAACTGCATGTGGTGCAGGAGATGGAGGTAATAAACCATCAGCTTGCGGAGCATCAGGTAAGTAAAAAGAATAAATAGTATCAAAGGCTCGAAAATTTCGAGCCTTTAGATATTATTTGGAAAGGAAAAAGATGAGTAATTATTTTTCATTTCAATGGCACATAACTGATGAATGTGACCAGAGATGTAAACATTGTTATATATTCTCAGCAAACAATAAAAAACCACTTCAAGTTATGGATTACAATCAAATTGAAGATACATTTTATAATTGTATAGATTTTTGTGATGTTTATAATAGAAAACCTTATTTTTATTTAACTGGTGGTGACCCAATACTTCATAAAGACTTTTGGAAAACATTAGAGTTGTTTCATAAAAACAGTATTGAATTTACTATTATGGGAAATCCTTTTCACTTGAATGACCAAGTGTGTAGGGAACTTAAATGGTATGGGTGTGACAAATATCAATTATCACTTGATGGTTTGAAAGAGACACATGACTGGTTTAGAAAAAATGGTTCATATGATGTAACATTTGAAGCGATTAAAAGTATTAATAAAGCAGGTATAAAAAGTGTTGTAATGACAACAGTTTCAAAAACTAATATGATGGAAGTGACAGGAATAATTGATGAAGTTGTGAAAGCCAAAGTGGATATATTTGCATTTGCAAGATATGTGCCAAGTGGTGGAGATTTAGATAGTAGTATGACAGCCACAGAGTATAGAGAACTTTTAGAAAGATGTGATAAAAAATTTAAAGATTATGAAAGACAAGGTGTTAAAACTTATTTTAATAAAAAAGACCATTTGTGGACATTATATGAATATGAAATAGGTGAATTTAAAATACCAAAAGACATTGAGAAAGATATGATTTATAGTGGTTGCAATTGTGGCAACTGTCATATTACAATTTTACCAAATGGAGATATTTATGCTTGTAGAAGAGTAAGTGAAAGTAAAGTAGGAAATGTTTTTGTTGATAGACTTGCAGATGTGTGGATAACAAAAATGGAAGAATATCGAGAGTATGATAAATTTAGTAAATGTTCAAAATGTAAGCTTTTAGCATTCTGTAGAGGTTGTCCTGCAGTAGCAAAAGGAACTAACGGTAGTTTTTATTCGGCTGACCCACAATGCTGGGTGGATGAAAATAATAAATTGTTAAATGAGGTAGAATAAAATGAAAGCAGTAGTACTATTTAAGCCAACAAAAGCAGAAGAGATACAAATTAAAGATGTTGAGATTCCAAAGATAAAGAAAGATTGGGTTTTAATTAGAGTAAAAGCATTTGGACTAAACCATTCAGAAAAAATACTTAGGGAGTTTGAAATAGAGAATGATTATATAAAAAAACCAATTATCCCCGGGATTGAATGTGTGGGTATAATTGAAGATAGCTTGGATGATGATTTCAAAGTTGGTGATAAGGTAATATCGCTTATGGGAGGACTTGGAAGAAGTTTTGATGGAAGCTATGCACAATATTGTCTTGCACCTAAATTTCACACCTTTAAAATAAATATTAATATGCCTTTTGAAGAATTAGGAGCAATGCCTGAAACATACTATACTGCGTGGGGGTCATTATTTGATTGTCTTGATTTAAAAAAAGATGATACACTTTTAATTCGTGGAGCAACATGTGCTCTTGGTTATGCTTCAATACAAATTGCAAAAGCACTTGGGTGTAGAGTTGTTGCTACAACACATAAAGAAGATAAAATGAAATTATTAAATGATGTAGATGAAATAATACTTGACAATGGAGTATTATCTGGAAAAGTAAATGTCGTTAATAAAGTGCTTGATTTAGTAGGTGCTAAATCATTAGTTGATACATTGAAATTAGTTGATAAAAAAGGTATAGTATGTAACACGGGTATACTCGGCGGAGTTTATGCACTTAATAATTTTGACCCTATAAAAGATATACCAAATGGAGTGTATCTTACAGGGTTCTATTCAAATAGTCCTACTCAAAAAGATGTGGATATGATAATGAGTTTTATAGATAAAAATAAACTAAAGCCAAAAATTGGTGCTTCATTTAAGTTTGAAAATATAAAAGATGCATTGATGTGCCAAGATAAAAAATTAGTTAATGGTAAAATAGTTGTAACAATGAAAGGATAAACTATGATTATAAATACTGGAGCGAGGACAGATACGGTGCAATATTTTTCTGAGTGGCTAATAAAAAGATTTGAAGAAGGATATGTGCTTGTTCGAAATCCGATGTTCCCTGAAAAAGTGACTAAATATGAATTAACACCAGATAAGGTTGATTGTATTATATTTTGTTCTAAAAATTATAAACCGATTTTAAAAGATTTATATAAAATAACAAATAAGTTTAATACATATTTTCACTACACTATAACGGCATATGATAAAGATATAGAGCCTGGAGTGCCAAGTATTGATGAAAGTATAGAAACTTTATATGAACTTGAAAAGCAAGTGAGTAAGAATAGAATTGCTTGGAGATATGACCCTATATTATATACAGAAAAATATGATTTTGATTATCACTGCAAAATATTTAACTATATGGCAGAAAAATTAGCAAAGCACATCGATAGGTGTATATTTAGTTTTGTAGAAATTTACAAAAAACTTGAATATAATATGCCAGAGTTAATTAGATTTGATGAAAATGACAAATTGAATCTTGCTAAGATGCTTGGAGACACATCAAAAAAATATAGTATTAATATACAAACTTGTGGAACGGATATAGATTACTCAAAGTTTGGAATTAATAACTCTGGATGTATGACAAGTGATATTTTAGGAAATGCAAATAGTATAAGATTTAAAAAGATCAAACATAGTGGTTCACGGGTTGGTTGCCATTGTATGCCAAGTAGAGATATAGGAGCATATGATACATGCATGAATGGATGCAAATATTGTTATGCAAACAAAAATCCGAAGTTGGCATTTGAAAATTACAAATACCATGATAAAAACTCACCAATGTTACTCTCAAATGTTAATGAAAGTGATATAGTGCAAATGGGTCAGCAAAAAAGTTTTTTAGAATAGTATGAAACAGCAAGAAAAAAGATTATATTTAATTAAATATTTGTTAGAAGAAAACTCTAAGTATCAAAATATAGATGTTCCTAATACTGAAGAAGAACAAAAGAAATTACTTAGAAGTTTATTTAATGTGCGTTTGCCATCACAGGTTGATAAAGAATTTCTCAAGATACAAGATGAATATCTTAAAGAAGAGACAAAAAATAAAGGTATAACTGATATAAATGATTTAAATGAAATAGCAGATGATATATATTTGTGGCAAGGAGATATTACTACTTTGAAATGTGACGCAATAGTAAATGCAGCAAATAGCGGGATGACAGGTTGTTATATACCTTGTCATAATTGCATAGATAATATTATTCACACTTATGCGGGGATTGAACTTAGAAACGAGTGTAATGAAATAATTATGAAACAAGGTCATGAAGAAAAAACTGGATGTGCAAAAATTACAAAAGCATATAATTTACCAAGCAAATATATAATACATACTGTTGGAACTATAGTAAATGGAAGGGTGACTAAACAAAATGAAGAAGAATTGAAATCTTGTTATTTGTCTTGTATAAAATTGGCAGATGCATATGAATTAAATAATCTAGCATTTTGCTGCATATCAACAGGCATATTTGGTTTTCCAAATGAAAAAGCAGCCGAAATAGCTGTTGATACAATAATAAAGTATAAAAATGATACAAAAGGTAAAATAAAGGTGGTCTTTAATGTATTTAAAGAATGTGACTTACAAATCTACAAGAACTTACTTAGAAGATATTAAATTATTAAAAAAGAAAATTGAAAATTGTGATGCAATAGTTGTTGGCGCTGGAGCAGGGCTTAGTACTTCGGCTGGTTTTATTTATAATGGTGAAATATTTAAAAAATATATGTTCGATTTTATAAATGCATATGGCATAACTGATTTTTATAGTGGTGGATTTTATCCATTTCCCGACAAAGAAACTATGTGGGCTTTTTGGAGTAGACTTATATATGTAAATAGATATATGGATGCTCCTAAAGACACATATAAAAAGCTACTAAACATAATTAAAAATAAAGATTATTTTGTTATTACTACAAATGTAGACCATCAATTTCAAAAATCAGGAATAGATAAAAAAAGATTATTTTATACGCAAGGAGACTATGGACTTTTTCAATCAGTAAATGCCAATATTAAGAAGACATATGACAACAAAGAAATTATCTATCAAATGCTCGAATCACAAGGATTTATAAAAAATGAAAAAGGAATATATGATGTCCCAAGTGATAAAAATATTTCTATGAGAATACCTAAGGAACTGATACCAAAATGCCCTGATGATGGGTCAGATATGACTATGAATTTAAGATCTGACAATAATTTTGTAGAAGACGAAGGGTGGGTTGAAGCTTCAATCAAATACTCTGATTTTATAAATAAAAGAAAAAATCAAAAAGTACTTTTTTTAGAACTTGGAGTGGGAATGAATACTCCAGTTATAATTAAATATCCATTTTGGAAGATGGTTTTAGAAAATGAGAAATCAACCTATGCTTGTATAAATTATAATGAAGCATTTTGCCCTGATGAATTGCTTGAGAGATCAATTATCATTAATGAAGATATAGATAAAGTTTTGACAAATATATTTTGCTAAAAATAAATGCAGTGTAAAAAGATATAGTAAAGATTTCTACCTATAAAAGCTTTACCCTGTCGCAATTTGACCATGGTCAAAATCATGTTGATAAACCCATCTTATTTGTATATAATACATAGGTAAAAAATGTAATAAATTGAGTCGAGTAATTTAGTTAAAAGAGGTGTTTAATATGAGTATGAAAAGAAATAATAATTTTTGGAAATGGACGTCAGTTGTTCTTGCAGTAGCATTAGTTGCAGTATGTTGTTTTTGTTTTTTAAATAAGAAACCATTACATACTGTTGCATCATCACCAATTTTAAAATATGTAGATGCAAATGACCCGTTGTCACTTTGGACCAATGATTCAAAATTAAAGAGTGAGTTGCCTGATTATATAAAGAGAATCACTGATAAAAATAGCAAAGACTTTATACCAGTTAAGGACCGGGTGGCTGTATTTGATTTTGACGGAACATTATTCTGTGAAACAAATCCAATATATCTTGACCATAGAGTTGCATATCATAGAATAGTTGAGGACGAGACATATAAAGATAAGGCATCAGCCTATGAGAAGGAAGTTGCTGCAAAAATAAAAGTTTATATGGAAACTGGCAAGGCAGATGATAATATGCCTATAGAACACGGAACATGTGTTGCTTCATCATTTAAGGGAATGACTCCTGAAGAAATAATAGCATATGTAAAAGATTATACTAATCAAGATGAGCCTCATTATACAAATATGAAAACAAAGGATGCTTATTATCAACCGATGGTTCAAGTTGTAGATTATTTAAATAGAAATGGATTTACTGTATATGTAGTGAGTGGCACGGATAGATTTTTGACAAGAGCATATGTTGATGGGGCATTAAATATCCCATTGAGACAGGTTATAGGATCAGATGATATTTTAAAAGCCTCAAATGAAGATAAAGAGGGTTTTGAATATCAACTTAAAACAGATGACAGAGTAGTACTTGATGGAGAATTCCAAATTAAAAATGTGAAAATGAATAAAGTAAAACTAATTGAAAGAGAGATAGGACAAAAGCCTGTGCTCGCATTTGGAAATACTTCAGGCGATTATAGTATGGCAACATTTACAACTTCAAATAATAAATATTTGTCTAAAGCATTTATGGTGTGTTGCGATGATTTAGAAAGAGAAAATGGCAACCTTCAAAAAGCAGAGGACATGCAAAAGCACTGTGCTGAGGTTGGATGGACACCAATTTCTATGAAAAATGATTTTGTAACTATTTATGGAGAGAATGTGAAGTATCAAAAATAAACGGGGCCTAAACCCCGTTTTTAATTATTTATTATACCATAATGACAATATAAATGGTATAATAAATATGTAAAGGAGCATAGTATAGTAATATGATTACATTTATATTATCAGTTGTCATTTTAATATTGGGTTATATTTTTTATGGAAGCTTTGTCGAAAAAGTATTTGGGCCCGATGATAGGAAGACAGCGGCATACAAGAGTATAGATAATGTTGATTATATACCGATGCCATTATGGAGAGTTTATCTAATACAACTCTTAAACATAGCAGGTACAGGGCCAATATTTGGTGCACTAAGCGGTGCAGTGTTTGGACCTATTGTATATTTGTGGATAGTGTTTGGCTGCATTCTTGCAGGCGGAGTCCACGATTATTTATGCGGTATGTTGTCAGAAAGAGAAAATGGAGCAAGTGTATCAGAACTTGTAGGAGAGTATTTAGACCCAAAGATGGCTGTTGTGATGAGAGTATTTTCTGTCATACTTTTAATTATGTGTGGTGTAGTATTTACAGAAGGACCAGCAGCTTTACTTGCACTGATTACACCAAATACTCTTGACACTAGACATTGGTTAGTAGTAATTATGGTTTATTATTTCATAGCAGTCTTTGTGCCTATTGACAAGATAATAGGAAAGCTTTATCCATTATTTGCAATATGTCTTATTATTATGGCTATTGGTGTAAGCGGCGCCATGTTTTTTAACCCAACTTTTCATATGCCAGAAAATTGGAATAATTTTTATAATCAGCATCCAACACTTCCATGGTGGCCATTTATGCTTATAACTGTAGCCTGTGGAGCCATATCAGGTTTTCATGCCACTCAGTCACCACTTATGGCAAGATGTATACAGAAAGAGAAACATGGAAGAAAAGTTTTCTATGGTGCTATGATAACAGAAGGGATTATTGCTTTGGTATGGGCAGCAGCAGGAGTTACTTGTTATGAAACTAGAGAAGCTTTGCAAGCATCGGGGATGTCTTCTGGTACTGTATATGATATATGTATGAGAACTATGGGATCGGTTGGTGGTATAATTGCTTTACTCGGTGTGGTAGTTTGTCCTATTTCATCAGGCGACACAGCTTATAGATCTGCAAGACTTACTATAGCTGATTGGTTTAAAATAGATCAATCAAAATGGAAAAATAGAATACTAATTACTATCTTGTTACTCGGCACAGGCCTTGTTATATCAAATATTGATTATAGTATTGTATGGAGATACTTCTCATTTTCAAATCAAACATTAGCTACAATAGTTTTGTGGGCTGAGGCTGTGTATCTATCAAATGCTAAAAAGAATTATTTGATTGCATTAATACCGGCTGTGTTTATGACAGCAGTAACAACTACATATTTCTTGATAGCTGAAGAATGTCTAAAGTGGATCGGAATAAGTTATGGAGCGGGGATAAGATCCGGAATTGGCATTGCAATATGTACCTTATCTAGCTTTATGCTTTACAGAACTAATAAAAAAGGTTTAATAAAATCACTGAAATCGCGAATATTTCGCAAAAAATAAAAATAAGGAAGTTTTTATATGGCTATAATACAATTCGCACTTTCTATTATAATACTTGGCATTATTTATTTTAAAATGATAAAAAGGGAAATACCATCAATAGGTAAGGCACAAGCAATTGTACCAGTTATACTTGGTGTAGTGTCACTTGTAGTTTCCGTAGCACTTACAGTTTTGATAGCAATTGGGCTTTCAAAACTTGGTTACAACAAAAATAATATTAGCAATTTAGTATTGCGTTCAATTTCGTCTTCATTTTTTGCTGCAGGATTATCAGAAGAAATTGCAAAATGCTTATTTATTGTACTTTGCATAAAAATATTTAAGCCAAAAAATGTCTATGAGTATTTGCTCACTGGCTTTGGAGTTGGAATGGGATTTACAATATTTGAAGAATTCTTGTATGGATCAAGTTTGGTAGCTGTAGTGATAAGAATATTGGTAATTACATTTCATTCAGTGCTAGGATCTGTAATGGCAAGCTACATAGGCAAGGCAAAATATTATAAATTAAATAAAACTGAAAATAAAAATATAACAATGATGTATGTGAAAGCATTATTGATTCCTATTTTGATTCACACACTTTATGATGCTACAAATGTAAAAAATGCAGGACTTGAAAATGGAGTTCCTGATGATGTACAAGGAATAGCAGTATTAATAGCGCTTGTTACTATGTTATTGGCATTTATATTGCAAATAATAATTCATGTAAAAATAAAAAAAGACACTGAGAAACTTATTGAGATGAAAGTAGAATAAGAATGTGTCAAGTATCTTTTTGATATACCAACTTGACATATAGCCAAGTTTAGAGTAAAATAAAGTATCACTTTAGATTTCTCGGGGGAAAAATGAGGGAAGTATATATTGAAAGACATCTTGAAAAAGAAGTAAAGAAAGCAAGCAGGTTTTACCCTGTTGTTTTAGTGTGCGGGCAAAGACAGGTTGGTAAATCTACAATGCTTTATAAGATTAAAGAAAAGAGTAGGAACTATGTAACATTTGATGATAATGCAATAAGAAAACTTGCTAAAAAAGACCCAGACTTATTCTTTGAAACATATAAGGCGCCACTTATTATTGATGAGTTTCAAAGGGTACCAAGTATTCTGATAACACTAAAAAAAATCATAGATAATAAAAAACTTAAAGGAAAGAAAACAAATGGATTGTACTGGCTAACAGGTTCGCAAAAATTTAAAATGATGAAAAATGTATCAGAATCGCTTGCTGGACGAATTGCTATATTAGAAATGTCATCATTATCTAGTAGAGAGATAAGTAAGAAATCAAGTTTGGTTTTTGATGGAGATATAAAAAAGCTTAAAATAAATTATAATCCTAACAAAGACTATGTTGATATAAGCAAATTATATAAAAAAATTTTTACTGGAGGACTTCCCAAAATTGTATCAACTAAAATAAATAGAAATAATTATTATATGGACTATATAAATACTTATTTAGAAAGAGACATAAAAGAATTATCTCAAGTTGGACATCTTGATACATTTTATGATTTTCTTGTGTATATAGCTGCAAGAACATCTAATGAATTAAAGTATGATGAGATAAGTAAGAACCTTGGTATATCAGCACCTACTGCAAAACAATGGGTCAGTATTTTAGAGAGAACAGGAGCAATATTTATACTTAAGCCATATTCTAATAATATTACTAAGAGGTTGGTTAAAACTCCTAAGATTTATTTTATGGATACTGGACTCGTTGCATATTTATGTGGCTGGGATAGTCCTAAGACTCTTCAAAACGGAGCAATGTCTGGTGAAATATTTGAAACCTATGTTATATCTGAAATTGTTAAAGGATATCTAAATAATAGAGCAAAAATGGATTTATACTATTACAGAGATATTGATAAAAAAGAAATAGATTTATTAATTGTTAAAAATGGTAGCATAACGCCGATTGAGATTAAGAAAAATAAAAATCCAGATGATGCAACAAAAAACTTTGATGTACTTAACAAATTTAAAATGAATGTAAAAAAAGGATCAATAATTTGCATGTCAGAAGAATTTATTCCTTATGATAGAAAAGCAGATTTGTGTCCTGTAAGTTCAATTTTATAGTATGGTTGAGAATAACAAAGTAATGGCTTGTTGGAAGTTTTGAATGCTAAAAATTGCTCTAAACGGCTTTTCAAATTAAATGATAAGGAGATTATTAGAAATGATTAATTATAGGGAACCTCTAAAAAGTTATTGAAGAGAATAGATGCAAATGAATTAAGTAAGGTAGTAAGCAAATAGAGAGAATAAAGGCTAGTGCTAATATGCGATTATCTACTTTAGAGAAGATTTGTAAACACTTTAAGGTACAGATAAATGAAATAGTTGAGTTTAATTAGTTAATTGGATGCCTCGGATTGAGGCATCTTTTTTATTGCGAGAATATGACAAATTTGTCATATAATTTGTGCTTTTAATTGAATGCATATTTAACAAATGGTATAATAGAATAAAATGAGAATTTTAGAAGAGGTGAAAAATGGCAATTAAAGGCGATAAAAAACTTCTTGGAGCATACTTACTTGATATATTGAAAAAAGAAACAGATAATAATTATGCTAAGACTATTGAAGATATAATTGAAGAAATATTTGAAAAATATGGTGTAAAAGTTGATAGAAGAACTATTCAAAGATACATTAAAATGCTAAAGGAATGTGGCTATAATGTTATTAGTGAAGAATACGAAAATAGCAATTATCATCAGAAATCATATTATATAAGCGATGAAATAAATGAGACATTTACGGATGCAGAGGTTAGATATATTATTGATGCCATTATTTTTTCAAAGCATATAAATAAGAAAATGGCAAAGCATATAATCAATCAATTTAGAGACTTATATAGTAATCCACTTGTGGAATCTCTAAAATATATAAATGAGATAAAACCTGATGATGAGAAAAAGTTATTAAATAGCCAAGATATGTTTGTAAATATCGAAGCTATACATGATGCTATTCGCAGAAAACAAAAAATTAAAATATGGTTTATGGAATATGATGACATAAAAGGTAAACTTAAAAAATACATTAAGAAGAATAAAACTAATCAAGAAACATATGAACTATATCCGTTTTATATGATTCCATCAAATGATATATATTTCTTAATTGGATATAATGATAGTGCAGAAAAAGGTCAAGAAATATATACAATGAGACTAGACCATATTGAAAAGATAGAGACAATTGGGTCATTTACTCCTACTATAAAGAAAAAATACAAAGAATTTGATATTAATAAATTCATTAGTGAACATCCAATAATGAGTTATGGAGATGCAATAGAATGCGAGTTCTGGTATCCAATAAAGCGAATGGTAGATGTATATGACTTTTTTGGGATAGATGTAAATGTATGCGGTGTAAACAAAGGTAGAGAATATGTAAAAATCAAAGTTAGGATTACTGGCTGGGCTCTTAAAATCTGGATTGGTGGACATATTGAATTTATAAAGAATGTAAAAGTTAGAGATAAATCATTTGCAAAAGAGATGAACGATATTATAAAAAGTTTTGGAGGTATTAAGTATGAATAAAATTGCCATCATTTATCATACAGATCTTGATGGGTATGGCGTAAAAGTTGCAGGTAGAATTTATGCAAACCAAAAAGGCTATGAAGATAAGGACATAATATTTATCAAGGCTGATTACTATAAGAATGCTAATAGTAAAAAGAAACTTTTTATTGATGATTTGATTGATGATCATATCAAAGGCCATGAGAGTGAGATTGATGAAATAATCTTAGGCGATATATCTGTCAAAAGTGAAGAAAAGGCTGAATACTTAAATGAATTGTCAAAGACCAAAAAGGTTATTTTAAGAGATCATCATGATACAGCCATTTGGATGAATAAATATGAGTGGGCGAAAGTTAGGGAGACTGATGATGAGGGTATAGCAAGAAGCGGAACATACTGGACAGCAAAAGAACTATTGAGTGATGAATATATAGAAAAGCATCCGAATCTCAAAAAGTTCATTTATTTAACTGATAAGTTTGATGCATGGACATGGGCAAAAAGTAATCCAAAATTAGATGAAGCTGTCGATTTGGCCTTATTATTTAGTGCTATGAATGAAGAAGGCTTTGATGCAGATATTTATCCAAAACTATTGCTTGAAGAAGAGGTAGAGTTATTTGATGAAAAGATGAAATTCTATCTTAAAATCAAAAATAGTGACTTAAAGAGACAAATGTGGGCGGCATACTTTTCTTTGAAAAGCGGAGTATATACTTATAAGGATGGAGATAAAGAAATCCCACTCAAAGTAGCAGTGGTATCCACTGAAAATGGTTCTATAATTGCCGAAAAACTTAGAGAACTATTTGTTAAATTTAATAAGCAATTTGACTTTATACTAAACTTCGGATTAAACGGAGGACTTGCACTTAGATGTGGCGACAATCCAAAAGTACCAGTCAATAAAATATTAATGCAAATGGGAGATGGTTCAGGTGGTGGCCATATATGTAGTGCTGGTGGGAAGTTGCCGGAGGGGAGCATTGAAAAAGGTATTGAGGCTATATTTGAAAACTTGCATATCAATCAGTTAAAATAATTTGGTGTATGCGAAATAAAATAAATTGGGGGAATAGTATGAAAAACATGAGCGAGATTCGAGATTATATAATTTCAGGATTAAAATACATTGGGTTTTTAGATATTGATGAAGATAGAAATATTGATGTTAATTTAATTGTAGAAGTAAGAGAATATTTAGAGGCTCAATCAAATGAATGGTATGAAAAGTTATTTAACGAAGCTTACGATTATGATAAAGATGAAAGTAAGCCTAAAAAATATAGTTATGATGAAATAATTTATAATGTTAATAATATGCATTTAGTTTCTTGCGAATTGTATGCAAAAGAAGAAACATATAAAAATAAAAGAAATCAAAATTTCCAACCACCAATTTTATTATCAAATCTTGATGAAGTAGATAAATATGAAAATAAATATGGGTTTAAATATATAAATGAAATAGACCATTTTTTCACACATTACATTAATAATTATTTAATTGGCAAGGGATGTCGCATAAGTGAAGATAAAGACCCTGGTTTATTTTTAATAAAAAATAAGATAGAAGAGTTTAAAAATACGAATTCGTGATAAATACATGAAAACTGTCTTAATTATGAACTATCTAGTATAATTAATATGATAATATTTCTTGGGAGGAAGGAAGATGGCAACTGAAACAAAATGTGCTTTTAGAGATGATAAGGATTATCATGACAAGCAAGAAAAAATACTTAAAGATATTGATGACTATAAGCTTAAAGTAAAATTGCGGGAATACTTTATTGAAGAAGTAAAAAAATGTGGCAATGGACGGTTTGGAGGATTATATTGGCGAGAACTAGAATTTAATGATGAATACAAAGAAAAATTTAAGCCGTATAAAGGTGTTCAAGTTTATTTGTATGCTGTAGGTGAAAACGAAATAGGTAATATATCTAAAAAAGCACTTAAAAGTAATAATGAAATTAACATTAGTGGTAAAATTAATGAATTCCCATATGATTATAGTGAACATTATTTGCTTGGTGAAGATTTGCAAATAGACACAAATACTGGAAATTTAATAAAGAAGGATAATAGTTTTACTCAAGCACAAATTTGGTTTTGCCAAAGAGAAGAACACCGATGTATATTAGAAGAAAGTCATAAAAACGAACACATTGACAATTTTAAAAATATGATTAAGAGTACTAAAATTAAAGATAATTTAGAGTGTAGAAATGAAATTACAAAATATTATATAGGTAAGTATTTTAAGGAACTAAAAAAACAAAAGTTAGTTTTAAATGAAATAGTACTTTCTGGTGATTGGGAAAAAGATAAAGAAAAAAATTGCATAAAAATTGCAAATGTTATCAAAAGACTAATTGACGCGAGAAAAAAACATTTGGAGGCCTAGATGAAAATTTATGCCATGTCCGACATTCACGGCTGTCTTGATGCATTTCTTAATGCACTTTCACTTGTTGATTTAGAAGATAAAAACAATAAACTTATTCTTTGTGGTGACTATATTCATGGTGACTCTGATAGTTATGGTGTAGTAGAGAAGATAATGGAACTTAAAAAGCAATACAAATCAAGAGTTGTAGTTTTAATGGGCAATCATGAAAACTGGGTTATAGAACAAGGAATGCCAATTGTTGATAAGACCGCGATGAAGGCGAGTATGATGATAAGAGAGAGAATAAATGCATAAATTTTATTCAACAGATGGAATTGTATTATAAATATAAAAATGAGGTGTTATTTTGCCATGCTGGGGTAGATGAAGAGGCAGAAGATTATTGGGAGCAGGGGACATCTGATTATTGGTATTTAGAAAAGTTTCCACCTAGCACCGGACCTTTTTGTATAAATATTGTAGCAGGACATATATCGACTGCATCGCCATATTTAGCAAATGACTCTAAATTTCAAGGCATCTATTATGATGGACAAAGCCATTATTATATTGATGGAGATGTCTTAAAAAATGGCATAGTGCCAGTTATTATGTATGATACAAATGAAAAGAAATTCTACGAAGTTAAAGACTATTGCAATGAAGAAATAAAGTATGAATAATTTAAGGAGGTATTATTGAAGGCATATACTTATGTAATGTCTGACATACACGGACAATATTATGCATTTATTAAAATGCTTAAAAAAATCAAATTTAATGAATTAGACACTTTATATATATTAGGTGATGCCATTGATAGAGGGCCAAAATCAATAGATACATTGTTTCACATTATGGAATGTAAAAATATGATATTGCTTGCAGGAAACCACGAATATATGGCAGCATTAACATTAAATTATTTATTACAGGATATAACTAATGAAACAATAGATAAATTAACTGATGGTATGGTTTTGGGGGTGCTTAATGAATGGCAAATTAATGGTGGAAGTACAACTTTAAATGAGATTATAAAACTTGATAAAAATACACGAAATAAAATATTTAATTATTTAATTAGATTAAAATTGTATAAAGAACTTTCTCTTAACGACAGCACATTTGTTCTTGTACATGCTGGATTAGGAAACTTTAAAAAGGATAAAAAGCTTAAAGATTATACTATACTTGAATTAACGAGTGAAAGAATTGATTATGATAAAGAGTATTTTAATAACAAGATTTTAATTACTGGTCACACACCAACACAAACAATAGATGGTAATCCAAGACCAGGTTATATTTATAAGAATAAGAATAATATTAATATAGATTGTGGATGTTCCTTTGGAGGGAAATTAGGGTGTTTGCGTTTAGATGATATGAGCGAATATTATGTAAATATTAGTTGTTAAGAAGGCAAAATATGAGATTATGTTGTTTTGAAAAACAAAAAAGATATATTCTTAATTGGGATGAGAATGGTATGGAAAAAGGTGAGTATATTTGTTATGAAACAGATGATACTACTGCTAAACTTACATTTAAAAGTAATTTGAAAAAGCAATATGAAATAAAACATAGTGAAATGAATCTTGCTAAAAAGTTGGGTAGAGATTTACTTCCAAAGTACTATTATAAATGGACACCTGAGTTTGTCATTTCGCCATATACATTTAAAGCTTTCTTATTTTTAATAAAGAATTATCACAGTAACTATAATTAATGGGAGAGGTAAATATGGAAAAACAAACATTATTAGATTTATTGAGAATTTTTAAAGGTCAACGCATTCATAGGTTAAAATTGCATTATAAAGATGTTGATGGTGACTTTGAATTAAATAATGTTGAGGATATTGATATTGATTGGTGTGACAATACTGATTTGGTAAGTGCTTGTGATCATTTCAAATTTGATTCTTGGTTTTTGCATTTGACTGCAAGAGGTGGAAATACATACTACTCTTGGCTTGTTGATAAATGGAATATAATCACGGATCCGGAATGCAAAACAGATGAAGGATATAGAAATGATGAAGAATATGATGATAAATTGGAACATGACTATTTGTGTTTAGATATTTGGATTACAAAACCATAAATTAAAACAGACTCTCCGCAAGGAGAGCCTTTTTTATTTCTTTACAGGTTTTTTAACTGTTTTCTTGCCAGCCTTAGCAGTAGACTTTTTAGTAGCATTCTTTTTAGTAGTAGCCTTTGATGCTTTCTTAACTGGTTTTTTAGCAGTAGTTTTCTTTGCAGGTGCTTTCTTTGATATAGCCATTGTGGTATCCTCCTAATAATTTTGATATGGAATATTATCCCAAATTGTATTATAATTATAAAGATATGACAAGAGCAGAAATTAAAAAATATATAAAGAAGAAGTATAAAGTTGATATAGATGTAATGAATGTAAAACTTGACCCTGAACTTATAACATCTATTAAGAACACTAAAGGCTTCGCACCAGCATATCATATGAATAAGATGGCAACTATTACTTCTAATTATGAAATACAAGCAATTCAGAGTGTAGATAAAGCCAAAAAAAATAGGATTATTGTTAGTATTTAGCAAAATCCTATTTTTTATTTTATAAAAATTATAGTTTATGATAAGTTATCTGCTGTAACTACATATTCGCTACTACCATCTCTTAATACATTACCATTAGTATCTACAACTTTTACATTATTGCCGTCAATATCTATAAGAGAACCTTTTAAAGTGAGACTTGTAACTTTAGAGTTTTTAGTAACTATCCATTTTGAATTATCATCTATAGTAACATTTGCAGTGCCAGAACCAACTGTGCCGCCTGTGAAACTTTCATCATTTAAGATTGCGCCAGTAAAAGTTGTCTCATTTAGTAGATTTAAGTTTAGTGTGCTTATAGAATCATATATTATTTTGCCATTCATTTCTTGGTAGTTTGCATTGAAAGTGCAATTCGCACCATTTTTTCCTGTAGTTCCCCAACCTCTTTTATTATTGTTTCCGGTAGCTTGAAGTAAGAATTCAAAATCATATGAAGGTTTTAAATCAACATTTGTTATATTGAATTCTGATTCAGTATTGGTAGTGTAGAAGATGCCACCATTTTTAGAAGTGAGAGTGCCACCATCCATATTGAAAGTTCCTTTACCAATCTTAGAATCACCAGACATACTTTGATAAACTATTACTGACCAAGTATTATCATTTTGACTTTGGTCAGGCATATTTGATGTTAAATCAACATTTTTTAATGTTGTAGTATTTAAACCTTCTATACATATACCTTCGGATCCATTTGCCACAAGAGTAGCATCATTTACCGTTATGTCAGCGGTGCAATAAAGTGCAGGAGAACCAGCTCCATTTGAGATAAATGTACCACCGTTAACAATCATCGTACCGCCACCTCTATCAGATCTTATAGCTGCACTTGAGCCACCATTAGTAGTTGCTATCACATTTGTAGCATAGAGTGTGCCACCACCTGCTACATGTATACCACCTGATGTATCTTGTTCGGTATTGATTGTTACATCATTTACATATGCTATGCCTTTATCATATGCAAATACTCCAGCACCACCTTTGGAATCAGTTGTTATAGTACCATTACTAAGAGTGAGAGTACCATCTGTTACAAGTGCAGAAGCACCAACACCATAAAATGAAGCACTATCTCCACCTGTGCTATCACTACTTTTTCTAATGATAGTAAAGTTGTCAATATTTACATTTGCAGAATTCTCTACCAATATTGCAGATTCATCTGACTTAGTTGATTCTATATTTAAGCCTGACACTGACTGGTTTTCATCATAAACATTTATTGCTTCATAGCTGTCAGGTTTTGAGTTGCCACCACCTGGCATACCACCAGGTCCGTCGCTTGGTCCACCGTTAGGACCACCACCGAAACCATTTGGCGGTGTAGGCCTTTCGCCATTCATATCAGGAGGATTTGGCCTTTCATTATCCATACTAGGTGGCATCTCAGGTTTATTATTTGATTCGCCATCTAAGTTACTGCTTTTTGTTTTGCTTATACTTTGAGTTGAACTACAAGCTATCATTTGGGATACAGCGAGTATTGCAGCAAAAAACAAAATAACTGTATTTCTTTTTATTTTTTTAAATCTTCTTTTCATAGTTATGTACCTCTAATTATATTATTTCATAACGATGTATAATGATCACCATTCATTTATTTATGATAATACTAAATTGTGTTAAATTTGTGTTGTAATCAAGAAAAATAAATGTGTGGAAAGGAAAATTTAAAGTTTATAAAAATCGCCAAAAATGGTATAATAACAGATATTAAATAGACTCTTAAAAGTTTAAGTTTTTATATTGGAAAAAAGGAGTTTAATGTCTGATATGATAAGTGTAGAAGATTTTGACAAAGTAGAAATGAGAGCAGGAACCATAATTGATTGCAAGGTTAACAAAAAAGCTCGAAAGCCAGCATATGCTCTTGCTATAGATTTTGGTGAATTAGGAATTAAAAAGTCATCGGCACAAATTACAATGCTTTATAAACCTGAAGATCTGGTAGGTAAGCAAGTAATATGCTGTACTAATCTTAGTCCTATTCATATTGGAGATATTACAAGCGAGGTTAGGATACTTGGCACAGAATCAGAGCAGGGAGTGGTTCTTCTTACACCAAGTGAGAAAGTGAAAAATGGGGATAGAGTGTTTTAATAACTAGTATAATATATGCATACTAATGGTTTATACAAAAAGGTATCATAGTAAGGGTTGCAAGAAACAAAGTAATGGCTTGCTTGATACCGTATCTAAAAACTCCTTTGATTATTGGGGATTTCATTTTTGCTATGTCAGCATATTTTTCAATTATATTGTTTTAAATAATAATTATAAGTTATTAAAGAGAATAGATGTAAATGAATTAAGTAAGGTAGTAAGCAAATAGAGAGAATAAAGGCTGGTGCTAATATGCGATTATCTACTTTAGAGAAGATATGTAAGTATTTAAAATGTCAGCCGGAGGTTATTTTGAGTTTTAAATAACAAGTTTATATTAATGAAAAAATGTTCTCAACATTCAATTTAGAAAAAAATGTAAAAAATGCTTTTTTTGAAAAGTTGTCAAGTATTTTTTCTTAGAAATCAGAAATTTTAAGGCTGAAAAGCCTTGCCCACACTGTGTTTTAGAAGAAGTTAATGTTGATAAAATAGAGAATTTTATGTATAATATAAATACGATGAGTGATAGGAAATTAAAAGTTTATTTAGATACATCGGTTGTTAGTTATTTGCAACAGGAAGATGTCCCTGATAGAATGGCAGAAACACTTAAGCTTTGGAAGAAGTTTATGACAGGCTGCTATGATATTTATTTGTCATCTATGACAACTTATGAAATAGATAATTGCTCTAAAAGCAAAAAGAATTTTTTGCATAGTAAACTTGATGAAATAGAATATACAGAACTTGGAATTGATAGAGATTGTTTATCTTTAGCAAGAGATATTATCGCAACGGGGATATTAACCGAGAAGAGTTTTGAAGATAGCCAACATATAGCTGTTGCTGTTTTGAATAAGTGTGATGTTATTGTATCTTGGAATTTCAAGCATTTGGTTAATATTAAAACTATAAAGGGTATAAGAAAAATTACACAGCTAAAAGGGTATAAAGATATTGAAATAATAACACCAACTACATTATTGGAAATGGAGGTATAATTTATGAGGCATCCAGATGGAACATATGATTTGACAATTGATGATATACACGAGATACGAGTAGAAACATCAAAAAAACTTGAGAAAATGTCAGATGATGAAATAATTGCATTTTTCAAAGAGGCATCAAGAAAATTTAATGAAAGAAAGGAAAAGTCATTACAGTTAGTGTAATGCAGAATAAAGATATTATGCGAGTTTCTACATATAATACATACATACATACATACATGTCTCTCTTTAAGAGATAATTCTTTTAGTAGAAATTTTAATATAGTTAAATTTTAGAATCGTCATTTGAGATGGCGATTTTTTAATGTTACATAATTGAAAATAAGGAGGAAACTAATTTGGTATAGAATTAGTAAAATTATATGTGTAAAAAGATTGGATTTGTTACTGATGAGGTTTGGTACCCTGTAAGCAATCAATGTTCAAAAGAATATGTTGATGCTTCGCCAAGTAGATTTATTGAAGATTGTGCTTGTGATTATTAAATATTACCCTTTGTCAAGTACAATTTAATGTTACATAACGTTTCACTTATCATTTTTGTATTTCTTTTTATATTTTATTATCCAACCAGGTAATTTTAGCTCTTCTTCAGGAAATATATTTTGTAAGTATGATGGGTAATAGTCGTTAATGATAAATTGGTAAAACTGAGAAGGAGATAGTCTGCAAAGTTCATTTTGATATCTTTTAGTGTTATATATTTCAATATATTCATCTACAATTTTTTTAATTTCTTCAAAAGTATTAGCATTTGTTAAATCTATTTCATCTTTCATATGACCAAAGAAACTTTCTACAGGGGCATTATCCCAACAAGTTGCTTTGTGTGACATAGATTGCTTTAATTCTAAAGCATTAACACCATCTCTATATCTATAACTTTTATAATGTGAGCCTTGATCTGAATTAATAATTGTATTCTTTGTTAGCTCGTGCCTATGCTTTTCTTTTAGAAGTTTAAGAGTTTCTATTACAAATTCTACATCAAAATCTTTGCTTACTTTATGAGCAAGTATTTCTGTTGTATATGCATCTTTTATTACTGATAAATAACATTTGATATCATCTTTTATGATATATGTTATATCTGTTAGAAGAACCATTCGTGGCCCTTTGTTTCTAAATTCTCTTTCCACAAGATATGGATATGTTAAGTCTGTATTTATCTCTTTGAGTCGCATAGTAATATAATTAGGCTTTCTTATTTTGCAGCAAAGATTGTATTTATCCATAATACGCTTGATTTTCTTTTTATTCATAACTATTTGAGGATTTCTATGTATAAAATACATATAGATTTGGTCAACTCCTTTTCGATATCCATATGCCTTAAAAGCTTCTAAAATAAGCTTAAAATCTTCTATATCTGCTTCATCTTTAGCAATTCTCTTATCAGCACTATTAACCCAATTATAATACCCTGAACGAGATACTTTTGCTATATTGCAAAGTTTTTGTAAAGATAATTTATTAGTTGGTGAATTTAATGTTTCATCTATGATTTTGAATTTATCAGATTCTTTTATATCTCCGTACATATAGCATCCCCTTTCTATTCTTCGCAAGTAATTTTTTTTAAGAATGTTAATTCTTGATTTTGATATTCTATTATTCCTTCAAGTTCAGCAATCTTCTTAATGGCAAGTTTAAAATTATTTTCAAGCTCTGAGTTTCGATTTAAAAGCCCTTGAGACACTTCAGAATGCCTTGTATTTGTTTTTTTTGATGGGATACTATCAATTCTACCAAACTTACTTAAAATTTTATTTCTGAGCCCATTTAGGCGTATATCTCCAAGTAGGTTTGCATCTATACCAAATTCTTTAAGTATTCCACGTGGTTTCTTACCACTCAAATATTGTTTATAGAATTCTTCTTTAAATTCATTTGTAAATTTAATATTACAAGCTGTTATTGATTCTACATATTCACATTTATTAAAGTATTCAACTTGTTCTTTTGTGAGTTTTGATGTCATAAACACTGCCTCCAAATGCTTTAAAATTATTATCCTGAATGTAGATATTTTATTCTTAAAATTTAAAATTGTCTACTTTTTGAATTTGAAAATTGAAAAGTGTCCAGTATTAAGTTTCTAATTTTAAGAATTGTCTATAATTCAGATAAAAAAAATAAACTATGTCCATAAATTCTTTTTGTAACATTATTATTGTCCATATTTATGGGTATAGTTTAATGAAACTTTTAAGTAAATCATATCGTATCAATTCGTATCATATCGTATCAAAAAAAATAAATCGTATCAATTCGTATCAAATCATATCAAAATTTTTTATACAATATACTATATATTCATTTTGCTAACTATATAAAAAGTCACATTTACAACACTATCTTTAATTGGTATCATTATTCTATCGTTTGGGACTTGATATCTTTCTCTTGATAAATTAGTTGCAAAGCTTGGGATATTTGAATCACGAATTAAATCACCTATATTTTCAAGAGTTTCTTGTATGATGAATTTTGACTGCGGCATTTTTTTTCTACATATGTCTTCCCAAAATCCAGTTTGATGAAATAAAATAAAATTATACCCATTTATGTCTTTAAAGGTCACTTCTTTCATTTTTGAGAGTGGGTGATCTTTCTTTACTGTTATCATTAAATTTTCTTTGAGGTACTTTTTTATTTTAAACTTATTAGAAAAATTCACTTCGATATTATTTAATATACCTATATCACAAGAGCCTTCTTTCAAATCTTTAATTATTTTTTCAGATTTATCCAATGAAGAAACTAATTTCATAGAATTGTAGGGCGAAGGTATATCGTTTGCAAGTTTCCACATTGGTGCTGGGGCTACAGATTCAATGATTAAAGTTTTTATGCTATCAGCATAACTTTTGATACTTTCAATCGCAAATTCTGTTTCTTGTAAAATGTGATTTGCATAGTCTAAAAATTTAATACCAACTTCATTTAATTTTATGCTATTTTTCCCTCTATCAAAAAGTGATACATTGAGTTCGTTCTCTAATCGTTTCATAGAACGACTTAAAGTTGGCTCAGAAACGTGTAGTATCTCGGCAGCACCTGACAGTGTTTTTGCATTGTTAAATGCAGATAGATGTTCTAATAAATAAAATTCCATAAAGTTTAACCCCGATTATTATATATGATGTTAATAAATTTCACTATTCTATAGTTTTTGTGCAAATATGATACATATGATTCGGCTTAAAACATTTGCCTTGTAACACACTATTCATAGAATGAATAGTGCTATAAAAAAGTATCAATAGACAAATGGTATTTCCTTGTATATAATATACACAAATTGAATAGCAAAATCAAGTAATAAGTAAAATTTAGTAAAAACAATGTTTTATGGAGGAAAGGAGATGAAAAAACAAATAATAGCATTTATTGTAGGGGTTTTAGCATTATTGATGGTAGCATGTGGAAATAGCAGTGTAATGCAAAATAATCCTACAAATGTAGTAGAAAGCAGCACTTTAATGACTGAAAGTTCAGAAAATCAAAATATTGCTTCTCAAGATGTACAAAGTGGTTCTTACAATAGAGGTAAGATTGACAAAAATGAGATAGAATTTTCACTTGGTAATGCCATAGAGAATTCACCTTCATTTACAGGAACACCTTATATACAAAATCTTATACCACTTGAAGATGTATATAATTTCCCTGAAAGCAATGAAGTATCATTTGAACCAGGAGCAAGAAGTAATTGGCATAGACATGGTGGTATGGTGGTTCTTGTTACAGCAGGAGTTGGATATTATCAAGAAGAAGGTAAAAAAGCACAAATAATAAGACCAGGAGATGTAGTGTATATACCTGAAGATGTAAAACACTGGCATGGTGCGACAAAAGATAGTTGGTTTTCACAAATTTGTATTTACGATAAAAATTTTCATAGTGAAATTGATGAACCATCTGAACCAGTTACTGATGAATATTATAATAATCTGGATGAAGAAGAATATACAGGTAGAACTATTTCAAGTGATGATGAATTAATGTTTCATTATGAAAAGACACCACTTAATTTTGAAACATTTTCAGGGCCTGCATATGTTACAGATGTAGTTTCTAATGACAATCCAGCAAAAGCTCCAAGTCTTCATAATGTTGTATTTAAAGATGGAGTATATAATAATTGGCATAGTCATGAAGGTGGTCAAATATTAATAGTGACCGATGGAATAGGTTTTCATCAAATTGAAGGACAAGATGTAGAAGTATTGAGACCAGGTGATATCGCATTTTGTCCACCAGGGGTTATGCATTGGCATGGAGGGTCAAAAGGATGTACATTTGCACATCTTGCAGCAAATTCAAATCCAGAAAGACCGGGTGTAACTTGGGGAGATAGATTATCTGAAGAAAGTTTTAATAAGTTAAATGAAGAATTAAAAAAGTTAAATGTTAATGATAAAAGTAGTAAATTAACAATTAGAAAGGATGTTATTATGAATAATAATGATAATGAAAATACTGCTAATACAAAAAATAAAACATTAGTAGTTTATTATTCAGCACAAAATCATACTAAAAGAGTGGCGGAGCAAATTGCAAATAAAACTGGTGCTGATATTTTTGAAGTAGTTCCAAAGAATATTTATACTGAAGCAGATTTGGACTGGACAGATAGAAATTCAAGAGTGACAAAAGAGCATGATGATGAAAGCTTGCAAAATATAGAGCTTACAAATATAAATGTGCCAAATTGGGAAGATTATGACACAGTTTATATTGGATATCCAATATGGTGGGGAATAGCAGCATGGCCTATTAATAATTTTGTAAAAGGAAATGATTTTACAGGAAAAAAGGTTATACCATTTTGCACATCTACATCATCAGGAGTTGGTAGAAGTGATAAACTATTAAAAGAAATGACTAATACAGGCGACTGGTCAAATGGACATAGATTTTATCAAGGTGTATCGGAAGATGAAGTTATTAAATGGGTTGAAAGTGTAAATTAAAATAATTAAAAATTAAAAAATAGAAGATGGAGGAACTATTATGAACATACAAAAAGTAGTATTTTTAAATAAAAAATTGAATTTAAGAATGGCAGGGTTATTGCGTTTACCAGATAATTTTAATCTTAGTGAAAATTATCCTGCAATTGTTATTACAGGTCCTATGCTATCAGTTAAGGAGCAAGCTCAATCTGTATATGCAGAAAGATTGACAAATGAAGGATATGTGACTCTTGTATTTGATGGAGTATATTTTGGTGAAAGCGAAGGAATGCCAAGAGGTCAAGAACTACCAGATGTTAAAGAAAGCGATATAGAGAGTGCAGTTGACTATTTAGAAAGTTTACCTTATGTTGATAATAACAGAATTGGAGGACTTGGAATTTGTGGTTCGGGCTCTTATATGTCAGTAGCAGGAGTTAAGGAACCTCGTATTAAAGCTGTAACAGCAATTGTGCCAGCAATTTCTGATATTTCAAATTCTCCTATGATGGGTTTCTTTAAACCAGAAGATGAAGTTAAGGCTGCAAAGCAAGCCTATGATAAAGGGGAGAGTGAGATTATGTATTTAAACTTCATGCCAAGAGCTTTTGATGAAGGAGCAGCATATTATTACACTTCAAGAGGCACCAATCCTCGCTGGTCAAATCAGGTAGTTGCATGGAGTCAGTTGGAGTTAGTTAAATACAATGTCACTAACATAATGAAAGATATGAAGAAACCTTATTTAGTAATTACTGGTGAGAATGCTTGGTCAAAGCCATCTTCTGAAGAGATTTTTAATGT
>JAFSKG010000031.1 GCA_017449075.1 Lachnospiraceae bacterium | reverse complement strand
TTTCTTTAAACTAATCATCTTTAATTTAAATTTCAAACTATACTTCATAAAAAATAGACCTCCTTAGTTATTTTATTTAACTAATTTGGTCTAAATATTGGGTTTAACTATATAGCGGTGGTAATTTTTTATGAGAAGAAATCAAAATTCTTAATACTTCTTCATCTCTTTCAACTTCTCATTATCTAGAACTTTCTCTTCGCTCTTTATTTCCCAGTGTAGCATTATAGTAAGTGCTGCTCTGAGAACAATTATCGCTCCAAGTATTCCAAGCTCCTGCCACTCCCTAACCACGACAGTTCTGAGAACCTCTCCGCCCATTTTAAATGTAAGTGCAAGTGCAGTGCCGTGAGCGAGATCAAGTTGCACGTGGCTTTTCTTTTGTAACCATTTGATAAAGCATTTAGCAGATGTAGTTATAAGAACAATAATTCCTGCCATCTCAAGAAAAAATGTACATATGGCAACAACATCAGTTAAAAAAGTGTTCTCTAAAAAATGTATTATGTTTTCAATATTCATTGTTTTCCTCCTAAATTAAAATAACTTATATTTTTATGATAACATAATATTATTGATTTTCCATTATATGTCTTGCCACATAAACTCCTGATGCACTTGCATGTGATAACGAATGAGTTATGCCACTACAGTCTCCAATTACAAAAAGTCCTTTGTGGTTAGTCTCAAGGTTTTCGTTTATCTTTACTTCCATATTGTAAAACTTAACTTCTACTCCATATAGTAAAGTATCAACATTTGCAGTTCCTGGCGCAATCTTGTCGAGCTGATAAATAAATTCTATTATACAGTCAAGAATTCTCTTTGGAAGCACAAGTGAAAGGTCACCGGCTGTTGCTTTAAGAGTTGGATTTACAAATCCCTCTTGAATTCTCTTCTCTGTACTTCTCCTACCATTTATCATATCTCCAAATCTTTGAACTATGACACCGCCACCAAGCATATTTGAAAGTCTTGCGATTGACTCACCATAGCCATTGCTATCTTTAAATGGTTCCGAAAATGTCTTTGCCACAAGCACTGCGAAATTTGTATTTTCAGTTCTAAGTTTTGGGTCGTCGTAACTATGTCCATTAACAGTGATAATACCATTTGTATTTTCTTGAACTACTGAACCATATGGGTTCATACAAAATGTTCTGACATTGTCATCATACTTTGGCGTTCTATATACTATTTTACTCTCATAAAGCTCATCAGTTAAATGTTTAAATATTATTGCTGGGAGTTCTACACGGACACCTAAGTCTACACGATTACTCTTTGTCTCTATTCCCATCTCTTTGCAAACTTTTTCCATCCACTTGCTTCCTGACCTACCAGCAGAAATGATACATTTCTTAGCTTCAAACTCGCCATTATTTGTTTTAATCAAATAACTGCCATTTTTATCTTCTATCTTTTCACAAGTTGTGTTGAATTTAATTTCAATCTTATCTTTTAGCTTGTTGTAAATGTTTCCCATCACAACATAATTTACATCGGTGCCAAGATGTCTAACCTCTGCATCAAGAAGTTTAAGACCATTTTGCATACACATGGTTTTGATTTTTGAATTGTCATTTTTATAAATCTTAGTCTTCTCTCCACCATTTTCTACATTGATAGTATCGACATACTTCATTAACTCTATAGCCTTATCTTTACCGATATATTGATAAAGTGTACCGCCAAAATCATTTGTTATGTTGTACTTTCCATCTGAAAATGCTCCAGCACCACCGAAGCCATTCATTATGCTACATGGTTTACAATTGATACAAGATTTAACTTTAACACCATCGATAGGGCAATGTCTCTTCTCAAGTATATTGCCTGTCTCTATCATTAAAATCTTTATATCCTTATTTAGTTTTAATAATTCATATGCAGAAAATATTCCACCAGGTCCTGCACCTATAATTGCTACGTCGTACATAATTATAATATACCTCTACTTTTTAATTCGGCTCGCAAGTCGTTTACATCTCCTGTAAATACATAACCATCCATTCCTGTTCGATTTGCACCGAAAATATTTATAATTAAATCATCAATAAAGAAACTTTCCTCTGGTTTTATATCAAACTTTTTATAAAGAGCCTCGTATATCTCTTTAAATGGCTTTACTTCCCCCACATCACAGGACACAACTTTTCCGTCAAAATATTTGCTTGCGGGAATCTTTTCCCAATAGTCATGTTGATTAAATCCGGCATTTGATAGAAGATAGATTTTGTAACCCTTTTCTTTAAGTTCTTTGACAAGTTCTTCCATGCCTTCAATTGGAGTAAGGTACTGATGCCAATTCACTATAAGTTCTCGTACTTTATCTCTATACTTTTCTCCGATGCCCTTTACAACATGGTCTACAAACTCATCCTCTGTCATCCTGCCATAATCCATATATATAGATTTAAAATTTAAATATGCGGCTTTAAAGATCTTTTCTTCTTCGGCTTTATCATTTAAATTAAGTTTTCCTACATACTGCATGGGGCTAAAATCTATCAAGACATTGCCCATGTCAAATATAATATTCTTATACATGTCGTCCCCTATCATAATTAAATTATATTTATTGCCGCAGCAAATTGCTAAGAAAATGCTTCGGTTCTATCCATAGGTTACCCACCGGCATTTTCGTGCAGTTTGCTGCGGCAGGTATTTATAATTTTAATTATCAAGTTCTTTACTGATATTTAACATAGTTGACTTGATAGTTTTCAGCACCTTCTCGTAATCCATTCGCTTTGGCCCCACCACTCCGATAGTTCCTCTCATACCATTTCCAAAATCGCAGTTGGCTGTAACTACAGAGCAATCTTTCATGGCATTTACTGATGACTCTTCACCGATATAAACTCTAAGTCCTGTTTCTGTATTTTCTTCGTTTACTTTGTCAACCAACTTCAGTAAATCCTGTTTCTTTTCAAATGTTTCTACCAAATCTTTTACATTTCCCGACTCTTCAAACTCTTTGTATTTAAAGAAATTATTTGATCCATAAGTCCAGATGTTGTCAGCATTGTCTTTTTCTTCAAATGACTCTGCTATGCCATCTACTAAAGTCAAAATCTCATTCTTACTCTTTTTCAATGCATTTATACTGTTAGAAATTTTTTCAGATTTTAGCTCAGACACTTTAATTCCAGATAAAATATCATTCAAACTCTGATTTAAATCAAGAATTTCTTTTGCATCTATTATCTTGTCAAATTCAACTATACGAGTTTTAACCACATTTCCTTCTGCTACAGCAACGGCAAGTACTTTCTTATCCTCAAGATTTGAAAGTTGGATGTATTTTATCTTATTATTATTTACTGATGGTCCAGCTATCATGGCAGCATAGTTGGTGCTGGCCGCTATGGTCTTTACAAGAGTTTTCATCATGTCTTCAAGTTTATCTACTCGTGCTGTCATTTCAGTTTTTAGATTTTTAATCTCAGTCTCTTTTTCCTTCATCAAGTTGTTGACGTAGAGACGATATCCCTTATCTGAAGGTATTCGGCCTGCAGATGTATGTGGTTTAATCAAGAATCCCAAGTCTTCAAGGTCACTCATCTCATTTCTTATAGTGGCAGGACTAAGTCCCATGTCTGGAAGCTTACTTATAGTTCTTGAGCCTACAGGTTCGCCTGTCTCAAGATAAAGTTTAATTATAGTGATGAGTATTTCTCTTTTTCTCTCATCAAGTTCTTGAATATCATTCTCTACCACTTCTAATTTTGTTTTTTTGGTTGTTTTTGGCATTACTAATTTACCTCTGCTAATGATATATACAATAATATCACATTTTGCGAGTTATTGCAAAATAAAAAGGGCGGTAGAACCGCCCTTAAGTTTATACTTTTAATTTATGGTGATGCGGCAACTGTTGTTGTCTCTGCTTTATCCTTAATTCCTCTTCTTGACATTTCTATCTTAACCTTTGACTGAACTTGTTGCTGCATATTTACCTCTAGGTTTGCGAGCACCTCGCTTATGCCAGTTGATGAGCCACTACCATTTATCCACAAGTTAATCTCATCTCTTGTTACAAATATTTGTTTCAACTCTTCTTGCGTCTCAGCAAAACCTGGGATCGCAGCAATGAGACCCATAATTATGACGGAAGCAATTATTATTAAAACTTTTTTTGTTATACTTTTCATTTTAACCTCTTTATAAAATTATAATTGGTTACTATATAGTTTAATTTGAACTAACCTTAGTCCAACCCGTAGGAATTAATGAATCTTCATCGCCAGCTTCAGTTGGTCCAGGGTAATAAATTGTGCCACTAGATGCAACATTTCTAAATACATAATACCCAACATTTACTGCTTTCAATTCACCATTATAGTCTTCCAAATGTATTTCATTTAATGCAGAACATCCATCAAACATATAACCCATAGATCCACCAGCTATGGTTTTAGCTTTTATATATGGTGTTTTTGTAATTCCAGTGCACCCATTAAACATAGAACCATATGCATTCGTTGGAATTGTTAATGCTGGTAATGTTGGTGTTATAGTAACTAACCCAGTACACTCAAAAAACATTTTATTATAGCATGAATTATTAAGTGTAGTTGCAGGAAGTTCTGGGGCAACTTTTAATGCAGTACAATTAGCGAACATATAGTTACATCCGTAATCACCTACAGATTTCGCGAGTATAAAAGGAACTGTTTCTAATTGACTGCATCTTTGAAACATTCCTTCATATGCACGAGTAGCTATATTTTCAGCTGGTAAACTACTTGGTCCTGTCTTAGCGCCAGTACATCCATAAAACATTTGGTCATAACAAAAGTCCGCTGTATTAGTCAATGAAACTTCTGGCAAGGATGTCAAATTTGTTTGATCATAAAACATTTTGAAAAAACAATAAGGTTTTGCCTCGCCAAAATTAATCATTGAAGCAGCATCACCTGAGGCTTCTACATTTCCACCTGTTATAGAAAATTGAGCTTGTGTCGTAGAATTTGATAAAGTGTCTCCCTTATTCCATACATATAATTTATCACCACTACTAAGTGTCACAGCACTTCCATTCCATGAAGTAAATGATACGCCGTCACTTGACTTTCCTATATTTGCTCCTAGTGAACTTACATTAGATAAGCTTATCGTCACTCCATCTGCCTTTGCTGTAAAGCACAAGAACTCACGAGACTGTGCTCCCGCAATTTTCTTTCTCTTTTCTTTTATCATATCTTTAAGTTTCTGAGTTGGCTTACCATCTTCGTCAAGATACTCAGGAACTTTTTTATATTTCTCAGTAAATCTATATTGCATGTCATAGAAATCCATGTCATCATAGATTTTTGCTGTTGCAAGCTGATCGAGTTCAGAAAGAGATGCTGTGAAGTCTCTAACCCAACCTGTCCACTCATCACGTACAATAAATGCCGCCTTTTCATCATCAGTAAGTTCTTTATCTCCTGCAGCAAACACAAAATTAACTGATCCAAGTAGTAGAACAGTCATTAAAATTGTTGCAATTAAAAAATAAATTTTCTTCAACATTTTACACCTCTCACTACATATAGTATAAAATAATAATGTCAAAAAATCAAGAAATTAGCCTTTTCAAGTATTAAAAAAGTATTAAGATTTAAGCATATAAAGTGCTGTAATATAGCCTTTTTTATCAAATAAAACATAGTTAAATGCATCATCATCTAACATAGAACGGACATCAAAACCGCTTTCTCTCATATCATTTACAACCTTAGGGCTAAGGCCTATTATCTCATCAACATCAAAAAATGGATTATGCTTTGTATGACACTCTATGTCAAGGACCTCTAAAAGAGCTGATAGTGAAAAACTCTCTGTATAGCCTACTTTTGCCTTTTTAAGCACTCTGACCAGTGTCTTGTAGATGCCATTTTCTGACACTTGCGCATCTTTTGGCTCTATGATGGTCGCAGGTATCTCAAAATATGCCCCTTTACTCTTAGCATTTTTAAAATCCAATCTCATACTCAAGTTAGTAGTATAGGTTTGATAGTTAAACTTAAACTTATCATTCATTATATAATTATAATATGGCGCTACTGGAAGCTGGTCATAAACCTGTCTGTTGTTACTCGTATACTCTTCAAGATATTGTTTCAAATAAGAATAATTTAAATATATAATGCCATTTGCACCTTTAGTATCAAATGAAACATCTTCACCAAAAATTTTATTCTCAACTGCTTTATAGTTTTCTCCAAGAGCACTATTTACAATTCCTATTTCTTCCATACTCATCTGATTGTAAACTGAATATGGATAAATTACTTCTTTATACCTTGGCAAAATTTCATTTACATTGTTACCCTTAGGCCAAGCCTTAGTAACAATTTGTTCAGTTGTCTCTACCTGCTTTGTTGTTTCGGATTTTTTTGCAGTTTCTACTTGTTTTGTCGTTTCGGATTTCTTTGTAGTTTCTACTTGTTTTATTGTTTCAGTTTGCTTTGTAGTTTCAGTTTGCTTTGTAGTTTCAACTTCAGAAATTCTCTTAGTCGATTCAGTCTTATATGAATCAATAGATTTTGTAGTCAATTCAGTTAATCTATCTCTTATATCGACACTATCACTTTGCGACTCAAAACCCACTTCTTCATCATTCTCACTCGAACTCTCTACTATGATTCTACTTGTTGTCTCAATCTTTTCAGTTAAGAAATCATAATTGATTGATTCTTCAAGGAGTAAATCACTTCTTTTTGGTTTGCTAAATTTTATAAGACAGAAAACTAAAATTGCCAATACTATGATAGAATAAAACGAAATCATCAATGCAATCTTCTTTGGCTTTTTGACTTGTTCTACTGATTTTATATTTGTGACTTTTAGCAACTCATCTTCTATAGATTTAGCACTATTCTTCTTTGTTGAAGCAGTTGATAAGTTTGATGCTTTCTTTTGTTTAGTTATTCTTGATGTCGATTTTGTTTTCACCTTTGTTATTGTCTTTTTTGCTGCTGGCTTTTTTGTGGTTTTAGTGCTTACCTTTTGTTTTACACCAACATTTTTCTTTTCTTCTTTTTTTGCCTCTTTTTTCTTTGGAGATTTTTTTGCAGCTTTCTTTATATTTTTCTTTTCAACTTTTTTATCAGTTTGAATGTTTGCATCCAAATCAATTATACCATCATTTGCAGAAGCTACATTTACACTTTCATTTAAATTGGCATCTTGAATATTATTATTTAAGTTTTTTTCATTATCGTTTGGCACTTTGACCTCTCACTCTTAATAATTAACTATATTTATAAACTCTTCTTTTAAACTTGCACCACCTACAAGTCCACCATCTATATCTTCTTTTCCAAATAACTCTTTTGCATTTCCTGCATTAACAGAACCACCATATTGGATTCTAATCTCATTCGCTACGCTCTCATCATAGAGATTCTTTACTGTCTCTCTTACAAACTTGCAAACTTCTTCAGCCTCATCAGATGTCGCGGTCTTTCCTGTACCTATAGCCCAGATAGGCTCATAGGCGATAACAGTGTTAAGTGCTTGTTCTTTACTTATACTTTCAAATGCAGACTTAATTTGTCCTTCAATAAATGCTTTGTAAGTTCCTTTTTCTCTAAGTTCAAGACTTTCTCCACAACAAAGTATTGGTTTAAGTCCAAACTTATGAGCTGCTATAAGTTTTTTATTTATCATCGCATCATCTTCTTTAAAGATGCCACGTCTTTCACTATGTCCAATAATTACATATTCTGCTCCTGCGTCAAGAATCATCTTGGCAGAAATTTCTCCTGTATAAGCTCCCTTCTCTTCAAAATAGAAATTTTGAGTTCCGAGTTTTATCTTAGTTCCCTTGAGACACTCTGCTGCAGTAGTCACATCAATTGATGGCACTACAAATAACACATCAACTTTGTCAGTGTTGCATTTGTCCTTAAGTTTTGAAATTAACTCCTTAGCTTCTGTAGGAGTCTTATTCATTTTCCAGTTGCCTGCAATTATTTTTTTCCTCATATTTACCATCTCCTTCTCGACACTTTTAAATACAATAAATTTCTTGTTGTTAACAACAAGGAATTTACTGTGGCTGCCCAGTTCTGCTACCCCCACCTGGTGCCATCTCCACTACTATACCAGTCACACTCTCAGTAGGTGCTATACTTTGTATAGTGTTACCTCTTCTTGCTGTTGTTATACTTGTATTTCTTCTAGCAGTCGATTCTTCTTTTCTTGTTTCTACAAACTTGCTGGTCTGTAAAACTCCATCATCATCCACATATGTATATTCTTCAAATGCTGTAGGTGTATGCCCTTGATAGATAGTCTGGTGATCAAACACTCTTTCTATTTCCTTATCGCCTTCTTTTACAACTTTGAATACCTGCCACTCAGAACCTTGACTTCCCTTTGATGCCTTTCCTTCATTTATAATTGATATAGTTGGCAAATCCAAATCTTGAATTTTATTTGAAATCAAATTTTGTGTCTGGCCTTCTTTGAGAAGTGGTACTGCAAATATATCTATCTTAACTTTCTGTTTTGAATACTGTGCTTTTATTCCTACAGTATAATTACTATTATTTATAAATCTATAATCTGGTCCATGGAACGAAACTGTAGCATCAAGACCTGGAGTAATATAACTTGGCACATAAGTATGTGACTTTCTAAATGTAGTAGTAAGTCCTGCTGCAAACACTGCATTATAGAGTGTTGTACTTACTTGACATATACCACCACCAAGTTCTTCTATAACCTGACCTTCAAGATAAGCTGGCGCATAGTCATAACCTCTCTCTTCTGTCCTTTCACCAAGCACTTGGTTAAATGAAAACTCTTGACCAGGCTTTACTATATAACCATTTAAACCATTGCAAGCAAGGTTTATATTCTTATTTCTCTTCTCGTTGTCAGTAGTCCAAGTTTCAAACATGGACACATATTTATATCTTGATCTAACAGATGGACCATCAGCATCAACCATATTTAGCATTGTCCAAATCTCTGTCTTTAAATTACCAGCATTTACCTCATCAAGTACCTTTTTCCTAAGTGCATCCTCATCTATTATGTAGCCCTTATGGTCATCGCCAAAAGTGAATTCATTTCGCTCTGCATCAAATCCCTCTATCTGACCTTTTACAGGCTTTGTATTCCATAGTCTTGCAAGTTGAGATAAAGCGCTATCAAGGTTTTCATCATTTGTCTGAACCTTAAAAATAAAATCAGCTTTGAAATTAGATGCATTTACATCTACATTTTTCTTACTAAACTCATTTGTCGATACATAAAGATATTTATCATAAATATCATCTATAAACTTTTTAAGTTGTCCTTCCACAAAATCTGGTACTTTAAAACTATTCTTTGAAGCTGTAATAGTTATATCAGCGAGAGGATTCTCAACTTCAACTTCTTGACGTGAGCCTAGGTTATCATTACTCTTGTTAAAATACTTGCTATAGTCTGTGTCCTCGACTTTCGCACCATACTTAGGCATATCAAATAAATCAATCTCCGGATTACTATTTGATATCTTTATGTCAAAATCATAAGAGCCTAAAACTTTATCATACACTTCCTGCTTTGTAAGCCCTTGTATACTAAATGGTTTTTTCATACCGATAATAGAAAAATCCAAATAGATGTCTTGTTTCATTTGTACATTACTAAATCCCTCAAGAGCTTTTTTATCATTTCTATATTGGATAAACTTATACGCACCAAATATAGAAAGCACTAGCACTACTAAGACAGCAAGAGCTAGTCCTACAAATTTAAAAATATTGTTGGACTTTCTTCTTCTGCTAAGTCTGTAGCGATTAAGTGCGTCGCGAGATCTACTTAGGTTGCGGTTCTTGCCATAGCCCTCGTAATCTCTGCTATATTCATTTGTTCTATATCTATTATATTCCATATTACATCTTAATTACAAAGTTAATTATTTTTCCTTTTACGTAAATTTCTTTTATGATGTCGCCCGTTAACTTTTCTTTTACAACTTCCTTCGCTACTGCAAGCACCTCTTTCTCACCTGACTCTGCTGCAACTTCTACAAATCCTCTTGTCTTTCCATTTATTTGTATAGGAAGTTTTATAGTATCTGACTTCGCCAAATTCTCATCAAACTTTGGCCAGCCAGCATTAAACACTGTACCATCCTCACCAAGTATATGATAGAACTCTTCTGCAACATGTGGTGCAAATGGTGCTATCAAAACTGCTATAGTCTTTAGCGTCTCTTTATCTATATAACCTTGCTTTCTATCAAGATCTATGAGTGAATTTGTATATTCCATGAATCCTGAAATTACTGTATTGAGTGAAAACTTTTCAAGTCTTTCAGTAATTGCTTTTATGAGATTATGTCGTATAAATAAACTATCCTTAGTTGCTTCACCACTTGAGTTAGCATTCTTTTCAACCAAAGTGTAAAGACGATTTATAAATTTATATACTCCTTCAATTCCTCTATCATCCCAAGCTGCATCAAGTTCAGGTGGTCCGATAAAGAGTTCATACATACGAAGAGTATCACAACCATAGTTATCAACCATCTCGTCTGGATTTATGACATTTCCAAGCGACTTACTCATCTTGATACCCTTTGGTCCTAAAATCATTCCCTGATTAAAAAGTTTGTGGAATGGCTCATCAAAACCAATTGCTCCAATGTCATAAAGGAACTTAGTCCAAAATCTTGAATAGAGCAAATGAAGAACCGCATGTTCAACTCCACCTATATACATATCTACAGGTAAAAACTTGTCAGCCTTTGCTTTATCTACAAGAGCCTTGTCATTATGTACATCTATATATCTTAAGAAATACCAAGAAGAACCAGCCCACTGTGGCATAGTATTAGTCTCTCTCTTGGCATCAGCACCGCACTTTGGGCACTTGCAATTTACCCAATCAGTGATATTTACAAGTGGAGACTCACCAGTTCCTGATGGCTCGTAAGATTTTACATCAGGAAGTTTTAATGGCAATTCTTCAACTGGCACTGCTACGTTTCCACAATGAGGGCAATGAACTATAGGTATAGGTTCTCCCCAATATCTCTGTCTTGAGAAAACCCAATCACGAATTTTATAATTAACTGTTTTCTTTCCGATTCCCTTTTTTTCTAACTCATCAGGAGCATTTTTCTTTAACTCACTTGAAATTCTTCCATCCCAGTCGTTAGAATTTATTACCACACCATCAGTAGAGACAAATGCCTCATCCATACCATTATCAAATTTATGTACATCATCCTTTGGTGCTATAACAGGCACTATATCAAGACCAAACTTTTTTGCAAATGCAAAGTCTCTCTCATCATGCGCAGGAACACACATGATAGCTCCTGTACCATAGTCATTTAATACATAGTCTGAAATCCAAATTGGAATTTTTTTATTATTTAATGGATTAATAGCATAAGAACCTGTAAATACACCTGTCTTATCTTTATCAGAAACTGACATTCTATCTACATTTGTCTTCATGCTTGCAGCTTTGATGTATTCTTCTACTTCATTCTTCTTATCAGGAGTTGCAAGCTTAAGTGACATGTCGTGTTCTGGTGCAAGAACCATGAAGGTTGCACCGTATAATGTATCTGGTCTTGTAGTGTATACTGTAATTTTATTATCTGGGCTCTCAGAGCTCGCCCCTACGTTTGCAATTTTAAAATCTACTTCAGCTCCGTATGACTTTCCTATCCACTCCGTCTGCATCTTCTTAACTTTTTCAGGCCAATCGAGTTTATCTAAATCATTAAGAAGTCTTTCTGCATAATTTGTAATCTTAAGCATCCATTGACGAAGATTCTTTTTAGTTACAGGAGTACCGCATCTCTCACAGCAGCCATCAACTACATCTTCATTTGAAAGTCCAGTCTTGCAGCTTGGACACCAGTTGATAGGAAATTCTTTTTCATATGCAAGTCCATTTTCAAAAAGTTTTACAAATATCCATTGAGTCCATTTATAATAATTTGGGTCTGTGGTTTTAAGTTCCATATCCCAATCATAAATTGCGGAAATCTGTTTTAACTGTCTCTCAAAATTTTTTATATTTTCATCAGTAGAAATTGAAGGGTGCACGTGCATCTTAAGTGCGTAGTTTTCAGCCGGAAGTCCGAAAGCATCAAAACCCATTGGGTGGATTACATACTTTCCTTTAAGTAGTTGATATCTTGCCCACGCATCTGATATTACATATCCTCTCCAGTGACCTACATGAAGTCCTGCACCTGATGGATATGGAAACATATCAAGGCAATAGTATTTTTCTTTCTTGTCATCTTTTGGGTTTACTGGATTTTCTTCCCAATACTTATCCCATTTCTTTTCAATTTCTTTAAAATTATAAGCCATAAAATTCCTTTACACACCAAAACTTAGGATATGGGGCTTTGCATTTGCCAAATATCCCTTATATATGCGTTAAGTCGCACTTATCATATTATAGTAGATTTCAATTTGTTAGTCAATTATTATAAAATTAATCTATTGTATACAGCCTGGTTATGCTTTCAGGCTTTAAATGTAGTACATCATAGTAGTCATCTTCTTCCACATCCAAATCATGTGGGTTGAACGAACCACAAACTTTGACATTATAATTGATATAATACTTATATATTAAATCATTAATTGATGCAATATACTTCGACGTGAGCATCTCTGAACCATCATAGACAGCTGGTGGTCTTGGAATTACAACTATCTCTACCTCTACACCATTATCATAAAAATATTTCATGATCGCATCAGTAACTTTGATGGAGTCTTTGTTAATTTCCGTATCTCTAAATGCTTTATCATTATTTATAATAATTTGCGTTTGTGTTCCTTTGTTTCCTATCTCTTCTTCATAGACGGATCTTGGATATCCTTGAGATGCGTCTGGTTTATAGTAAATAAATTTGTACAATAAATTTTTTTGATTGTACACTTTTGTTAAATCCAAAATGTAATTTCCTGCGAATTCATTTACATAGTAGTCATTAAAATCTACTACTGGTTGCATTTTAAGTCCTGTTTCAATCTTATTATAAAAATAGTCTCCATACTTTTGAAAATTCTCACTATACTTTTCAATCTTTCTTGCAGTAGGTAAAAAACTAGCAAGATCAATCTCATAGACAACTTTATTAAATTTAATATTATACAAATCAAGTAATCCTAAAATATTTAATCTGTCCTGAAGATTTGCACCGCCTACAGCAAGATTGATATAGTCACCTTTCACAGCATCACTTGAGAGCGTCATCAAATGACTTGAACCAATCGAAATCACTCCTACATTTCTATTTAAATTTTTAATTATATTTGCTTTAAAATATCTTTCTTGATATGCATCATTAATGGAGCAAACTAAATGACCATTAAGCGCATTTATTGCACTTTGCTCATTGTCAGTCACCATGCCATCTGCTTTTATAACGAAACTTAGACCTAGTATAAGTGTAAAAGAAAGAAGCGTAAATATCGTATTTTTTAAAAACTTTATAATCATGATCAACCATCGTAGGGGCGGATATTATTCGCCTCTACAAATACATTATAAATTATTGGTTTTTTATAGTCAACAAAAACAGTCTTGCAAAAAATATATAATATGTGTTATTATATATATGTTGTAACGGCCGATTGGTCAAGCGGTTAAGACGTCGCCCTCTCACGGCGGAATCCCGGGTTCGATTCCCGGATCGGTCACATTAAAAAACAAGGGGCTTACCCCTTGTTTTTAATTGCCTAATTCTATAGAAATCTCAGTGAACTTCTGCAAGATATCTTGAACATTCATATTCTTTTTGTCTTCACCTTTTTTATCTATAATTGCTTCCCCTTGATGCATCATTATAAGTCTTGAACCATACTCTACTGCATATCGAAGATTGTGAGTTACCATTATAGACGTGAGATTCTTTTCTTTTACAAGTTTATTAGTAAGTTCCATAATTATATCAGCAGTCTTTGGGTCAAGAGCAGCAGTGTGCTCATCCAAAATCAAGAAATCTATTTCTGACATAGTAGTCATAAGAAGTGATATCGCTTGTCTCTGTCCGCCAGAAAGCGAACCAACCGGCACATATACTTTATCTTCAAGCCCAAGTCCAAGTTTCTTTAACTCTTCTCTATAAAAATCAATTTTCTTTTTATCTATAAGTCTTGCAAGTCCAAATCTTTTATTTTTATTTTCAGCAAGAGCCATATTCTCTATTATATTCATACTTGGACAGGTGCCCATTGCAGGATTTTGATACACTCTTCCTATGCGATACATCCTTCTGTACTCAGGCTCTTTACTTATATCTCTTCCATCAAGAAAGATATTCCCATGATCTATATCAATCGAACCACAAATTATATTGAGCATTGTTGTCTTGCCAGATCCATTTGAACCTATCACAGACACAAATTCATGATCATCAACTTTAAGATTAAAATTGTGGAAGACACAATTTTCGGTTACTAGTCCTGGATTATAATATTTAAAAATGTTATTTAACTCAATCATAATCCCTCCTACTTAACCAACTTCTTATATTTTTTTGTATTTAAAACTATAACTATAAGCAGAAGTGCTGCGGTGATTATCTTCAAATCACTTGATGGCATGCCTAGGAATAGTGCAAATCCTATACAAGCCCTGTATATTATGGAACCTAAAATTACACTTGTTGTAGGTTTCATATTTCTAAACGCATTCATGAGTTGAAGTCCTATAATAACATTTGCAACCGCTATGACGAGCGTACCAGTTCCAGAACTTATCTCAAAGAAACCACGGTGCTGTGCATAGATAGAACCAGCAAGTGCTGCAAATCCATTTGCAAGCGCAAGTCCCAATACCTTTACATTTTCTTTATTCTTACCGAGTGTTGTGACAAGCGTTTCATTATCTCCTACACTTCTAAGAAGGTACCCACTCTTTGTTTCAAGATATAAGTCAAGCAACACTTTCAAAATTATCACTATAACAAGTAGGATGATTGCCACCTTTAGGTGCCCTAACAACGTATCTCTATTTGCAAAAGGAATCATTTTAAAAATACTTGGCTGTTGGAAAATAGGAAGATTTGCTCTTCCCGCTATCCTTAGATTTATAGAATAAAGTGATGTCATCACTATAATTCCAGATAAAAGATCTCTAACCTTAAGTCTCACGTGGATGAGTCCAGTGATAGTTCCCGCCACACATCCAGCAAGAAAACTTACTGGCAGTGTGATAAATGGATTGACCTTATTTATAATCATCACTGCTGTTATGCACATGCCAAATGGAAAAGAACCATCCACAGTCATATCTGGGAAGTCCAAAATTTTAAATGTTATATATGCCCCAAATGATACAAGGGCATATATAAATCCTTCTTCTAATACTCCAATTAATAATTGCATTATTTCTCCTACAATCGGGCTCGCCCATACAAATATTCAATAAATTATCTTTGCCGCGGCATAAAATATAATTTATTGAACTATATCATCGTATACTTCTACCGCGCGAGTAGCAAATGATGGGTCAACATCAAGCCCTAAATTTTCAATAACTTTATTATTTAAGTAAAGTGAAGCTTCTTCAATAACTTCAAAATTCATCTCTGAAGCTTTCTTCTCTCCCTTTAAAACTTTTGCAGCCATACGACCAGTTTGCTTTCCAAGTTCTATATAGTCAAGTCCCATAGCAGCGATACATCCCTTATGAACTTGCTCTATCTCTGAACCAAATACTGGAATCTTTTTTTCATTTGCCTTTTCTATAAGCACTGGCATATTTGCAACTACAGTGTTATCCAAAAGATTTGTCATAAGATCAACTTTTGGCAAGATAGCATCTACAGCGAGTGGCATATCAGAACCTTGGTCGATAGATTGAACTACTATATTTACATTGTACTTTTCAGCTGCTTTTTTATAATCTTCTATAGCAGACAAAGAATTTACTTCACTTGTAGTGTAAAGTATTCCAATATTTTTTGCATCTGGGAACATCTCTGTCATAAGTTTAAGTTGTGCATCTGCTGGAATCTTATCAGATGTACCTGTAACATTGCCAACAGGAGTACCATCTGCTTTTGCAAGTTCTGCTGCTATTGGATCACTTACTGCTGTGAATATAACAGGTGTGTCTGTGCCATTGAATGTGCCATATGCAACTTGTGCCATAGGAGTTGCAATTGCCATAGCAATATCAACTTTTTGTGTTGCATACTTATTATATATTTGTTGTGCAGCACTTCCATCTGTCTGTGCATTGTCATAGAGATAAGTTACATTTTGTCCTTCTATGAATCCCTCTGACTTCATTCCTTCAATAAAACCATTTCTGCAGTTATCAAGAGAACCATGCTCTGCAAATTGACCGATACCTACTTTGTAAACTTTAGCAGTTTCTGCCTTCTCAGCAGCTGGTGCTTCAGTAGTCTGTGTGCTCAGTCCTTTTGAACCGCAAGCTGTAAATACTAAAGCTGATAAAACTAATGTTGCTAATACTAGATTCTTTTTCATAATTTTTCCTCCTCGGGCTCCGCAAGCGTTCGCCCCTACGATGCTGTGAGATTTTGTAAAATAAAAATCTCATACAGCATATGCTATATGAGACGAATAATTAAAATAGATAATATTTATCCGCGGTGCCACTCATATTACCGTCCATCAACGGTCTCTCAAAGTAGTTTGACCTCCAAAAGCCCATTCACTTACTATCCACTTACCGCTTCGCAGCTTCTGCGCGGCTCTCTCTTAAGATTCAACATAAGTTACTTCATCTCTTATCATCGGCCTATTTAATTATGAATATAATACTATATTTTGCGGTTAATTGCAATGCTTTTTATTATAATCAATATGCAACATTTTTATATGTTATAAAGTATATAACTTATAAAAAATAGTGCCTTTATTTTCTTTTTTCACTATTTTTTCACAGAATTTTCCATTTTTATTAACAACTATTATATATAATAATCTTATCTTCATAGAAAGGACTGAACATATAAACCCCTCAAATAAAAAATCTCTCAGCAACACCGAGAGATTTTTTTATGCTTATGATAATATTACTTAACTATCTTTGTACCGCTCTTACCTTGAAGTGCAAGTTTGGCGTTCTTTAGGTCTGCAATGATTGCTTCTCCTCCAGTCTTAGCAAAGTTCATACAAGCGATTACCTTTGGAAGCATAGATCCTGGTGCAAATTGATTCTCACCAATATATCTATCACAATCTGCAAGAGTCATAACTTCAAGCTGCTTTTGTTCTGGCTTACCAAAGTTGATGCATACTCTTTCTACAGCAGTAAGTATAAATAACGCATCTGCTTTCACAATCTCAGCAAGTTTTGCTGAAGCAAAATCTTTATCTATAACAGCAGGAACTCCTACAAGTTTTCCGCCTTTCTCAATTACAGGTATACCACCACCACCAACAGTGATTACTATATGGCCTGCATTTACAAGATCGTTTACAATATTTTTCTCTGCTACATCAATTGGCTTTGGACTTGCAACAACTCTTCTGTATCCACGACCAGCATCTTCAACAAAGGTCCATCCTTTTTCAGTAGCCATCTTGTCTGCAGTTTCTTTGTCATAAAATGCTCCTACAGGTTTAGTTGGTTTCTTAAATGCTTCATCATTTTCATCAACGATAACTTGAGTAACTACACAGGCAACGTCTTTTTTTACACCTCTTTTCTTAAGTTCATTGCCAATTGCATTTTGAAGATGATATCCGATGTAACCTTGACTCATCGCACCACACTCCGGAAATGGCATCTCACCTTTTACCTTTCCCTCTTCGTATGCATAGTTCATACCAAGATTAATCATACCAACTTGTGGTCCGTTACCATGAGCAATGATAACTTGATTGCCGTCTTCAATAAGATCAACTATTGGCTTAGCTGTCTCTTCAACAAGTTTTAACTGCTCAAGGGCAGTATCGCCTAAAGCATTACCGCCAAGTGCAATAACAATTTTTTTCATGTTATTCCCTCCAATTAATTTTATACTTAATTTTATAAATTCCTATGTATAATCACTCAAATCTATAACAATTATATACTAAATTTCAAATATTATTAAGTAATATATTATCAAGAATATATAACATTTTTGTTATGAATTACATTTCATGATATCAGCTATCTTATCATAAGAAAAGCCCTTTCTGTAAAGATAGGCAAGTATCTTTTGTCTTTCCTTTTGGTCCATATCCTTCTCTCTTTCATAATAATCTGGGCATTTCTTAATCAAAAGCTTTTTTATTATACTCTCCTCGTCAAACTCAACTTCTTCGCTATCAAATAAATTGTCAATGATATTCCTTTTTATTCCCTTTTGATAAAGTTTCTGTTTTAATACTTTTATAGAGTAAGTATTCTTATGCAGTTCTACAAATCTCTTGGCAAAATCCTCATCATTTATAAAGTTATGTTTTTTTAGGAATTTTATAGTCTCGTCAATTATCTCGTCAGTATATTTTCCACCCTTCTTTAGTTTATCTCTAAGTTGTTTTTCTGTCTTGCTGTAATTTGTGATAATGTAAATTGCTCGCTCTTTGCAATTTGCAAGCGACCAATCTTCCTTACTCATTTTTTTTACATCTAGATTATATCCCATAAATTAAAACATAGGGGCGGAATACACCGCCCCTATATATTTTACTCTTCATCCTCATCAAAATCTTCATCTTCATCAGGAACTTCCGGAGTATTTTTTGTATAAGTCGCATTCTTCTCTTCCATATCTTTCTTGAATGCTTCCCTTACTTTGTTTTCAATTTCTTCGAAGAGCTTTGGATTGTCTTTTAAAAACTGCTTAGCATTTTCTCTTCCTTGTCCAATCTTCTCTTTATTATAAGTTATCCAAGCACCAGCTTTATCTATAATCTCATAGTTGATTGCTGTATCAAGCACATCGCCTACTCTTGAAATGCCTTCGCCAAACATTATGTCAAACTCTGCTTCTTTAAATGGTGGTGCAACTTTATTCTTCACAACCTTTACTCTTACATGGTTTCCAACTATCTCACCACCAGATTTCAAAGATTCCACTCTTCTAACTTCAAGTCTAACAGATGAATAGAACTTAAGTGCTCTACCACCTGTAGTTGTCTCTGGATTTCCAAACATCACGCCAATCTTTTCACGAAGTTGGTTTATAAATACAACTGTACAATTTGATTTTGATATTACTGCTGTAAGTTTTCTAAGAGCCTGTGACATGAGTCTTGCTTGCATACCCATCACAGAATCTCCCATATCTCCATCTATCTCAGCCTGTGGCACAAGTGCTGCAACTGAGTCAACTACAACTAAGTCAATAGCTCCAGACCTTACCATTGTCTCACATATTTCAAGCGCCTGCTCACCTGAATCAGGTTGTGATATGTAAAGATGATCAATGTCAACTCCAATATTTTTTGCATATACTGGATCAAGTGCATGCTCTGCATCTATAAATGCAGCGATGCCACCTTTTTTCTGAACCTCTGCAACCATGTGAAGAGTTACTGTTGTTTTACCAGATGACTCTGGACCATAAACTTCTACCACTCTTCCTCTTGGTATACCACCAATGCCAAGTGCTATATCAAGTGATATAGAACCTGTAGGAATTGCTTCCACATTTAAATCAACTAATGATTCGCCAAGTTTCATTATAGACCCCTTGCCGAATTTCTTTTCAATCTGTGTGAGGGCAGAATCAAGAGTTTTTAACTTTTCTTCTTTATCCCCTGTCACACGAGTTACTGGCTCTTTTGATACTGTTTTTGCCATACTTTTTCTCCTTAAGAATTTAATTTCTTAATTTAGTGTCACACAGCATAAAGTATAACATATATAGCACAAAATGCAAGAAAAAGCGTAAAAATTCGCTTTTTGGTCTTGGTTATGGCATATATGAATATTTATGCATATTTTTTGCAATTTTATACAAATTCTATTGACTTTTGCAACAATTTTGGTATAATAATTGCATATTCAGTGAATATTTGGAGAAAATTATGTCAGAAATAAACCTTAAAGGTAAAAGTTTTTTGAAACTACTAGATTTCACAAGTGATGAGATAAGATACTTGCTCGACTTGTCAAAAGATCTAAAGCAGAAAAAGAAAAATCACATTGCCCACGATGAATTAAAAGGCAAAAACATAGTTCTACTATTTGAAAAAACTTCTACGAGAACAAGATGTGCATTTGAAGTTGCAGGTCACGATCTCGGAATGGGTGTCACATACCTAGACCCAAACTCATCTCAGATGGGTCACAAAGAAAGTATAGAGGACACTGCAAAAGTTCTCGGAAGAATGTATGACGGAATTGAGTACAGAGGTTTTGATCAAAGTATCGTAGAGGATCTTGCAAAATACAGTGGCGTCCCAGTGTGGAATGGTCTAACAACAGAATTTCATCCAACACAGATGTTAGCAGATGTTTTAACCATAGAAGAAAATTTCGGAAAGTCTAAAGGATTAAAACTCGTATTCATGGGTGACGCAAGAAACAATGTCGCAAACTCTCTCATGGTAGTCTCTGCAAAACTCGGAATTAATTTTGTAGCCTGTGGTCCAAAAGAAAACATGCCAGATGCAAAACTTGTGGAGACTTGTAAAGCAATAGCAAATGAAAATGATTGCACTATCACTCTCTCCGACAATGTAAAAGAAGCGACCAAAGATGCAGATGTTATATATACAGATATATGGGTTTCAATGGGTGAAGACAAATCAATCTGGGAACAAAGAATAAAACTTCTATCACCATATCAGGTAAATAGTGATGTGATGGCAAATGCAAAAGCAAATGCAATTTTCCTACACTGTCTCCCATCATTCCACGACTTAAACACAAGTGTCGCAAAAAGCATTTACGAAAAATATGGTTTAAAAGAAATGGAAGTCACAGATGAAGTATTTAGATCAAGTAAGTCAAAAGTATTTGACGAAGCAGAAAATAGATTACACACAATCAAAACAGTTATGTATGCAACTTTAAAATAATCAAATATACAAGGAGAAAATTTATGAAAAAGTTACTTAGTTTAGTTTTAACAATTGTTATGGCACTTAGCCTTATCGCATGTGGTTCAAAGAGTTCTACAAATAATGCAGCAACAGAGAACACCCAAGTTGCAGCCACTGCAAGCAAGAAATTAGTTATGTGCACAAATGCAGAATTCCCACCATATGAATATCACGATGGTAGTAATATAATCGGTATCGATATTGATATAATTAAGAAGATCGGGGAAATGAAGGGTTTCGAAGTAGAAATCATGGACATAGCATTTGATGCTTGTATCCCAGCTGTTATGAATTCAAAGGCAGACTTTGCAATGTCAGGTATGACAGTTACTGAGGACAGAAAAGAAAATGTTGACTTCACTCACACATACCAGACAGCAATCCAAAATGTCATCGTTCCATCAAATAGCTCTATCAAAACTATCGAAGACTTAAAGGGCAAAAAAATCGGTGTTATCGAAGGATATACTGGCGACCTCTATGCTACAGACGACTTTGGCGAAGAGTTCATCTCTCGTTATCACAAAAACACAGATGGCTTCCAATCACTTAAGTCAGGAAGAATTGATGCATTTATAATTGACGACCAGGTTGCTAAAGCTCTTGTAGCTGAGGACGGAGGTGACTATAAGATACTTGATTCTGCATATGCACTTGAAGAGTATGCTATCGCTGTAAAGAAAGGCAATAAAGAAGTTTTAGATATGCTCAACTCTGCTATTGACGAAATGAAGTCTAATGGTGAGTTAAAGAAAATAATAAGCAAGTACATTGAATAATTAAACTCTAAAAATATTATCATAACAAAATAAAAGCGGAGGCTCTCTCCGCTTTTTGATTATCTTCAATTATTATTAATCTTCCTTCTTAGTTACTTCTATCTTTGATGTTTCAAATGTAGTTGAACCACTTGTAGTTGCCGGGCAAGCTTTTATCCAATATGTTGTATTTTTCTTTACTTTAAACTTAATCTCGTATTCAGTTCCACTAGTCATATCCCAATCTGTAAATGAACACTCTGCATCTGGTACACCTATGCCACCTGCTCCCACTGCTACGTTGCCAAATGGTTTATCAAGTATTGCTATGGTTGTATTTTCTCCTGCTGAATTAATAGGAGTAATTTTTATTGACACTTCCCCATCTTCTGACGCCTTAAAAATTGGTAACCCACAGTAGTATTGAATATACTCATCAACAGTTTGTGAAACAACATCATTAATAATATCTACATATTTAATTTCATTATACTTTCTCTTGTACTTTTGAACTGTTAAATTGATTGTTCCGGAGCCGAATTGTCTATTTGAACCATTAATCCAATATAAATTTTCAACTGATTCTGATCCATTAAATGTCCCATCAGTATCGCCAAGCGACATCAATTCATCACTTTTTATATAATAACAAGTCTTAGTAGCATCCATGACAGTTCCCGGTAATGCAGATGCATCATAATTGGTCCATGCTGTATCCATAGGGAAAGCAGAATATGCCACAGAAGCATTTTGACCATAACTTCCCATCGAAATTTTTGGTCCAGTATAAAAATTTATTCCAAAATCAGTATTCGAACCTTCGCTACCTACAATCTCCGTTGTAGCAGAATAATACTCTGTTGGTCCCGAACTTTGAGTTGAAGCCATACACAACATGTAATAGTAAATGTAACTTTCCACTCCATAATTTGGCACAAACACACTTTCATCATAATTGCTCTTTCCAAAAATGGCATACTGGCTCTTTATAGTTCCCGATGTCTTTTCAACAGGCTCCGTGACATTTGTACCGCCTCTAAGGCCGACACCATATGTTGTAGGATTTTGTGTACTAAGTGCATTAAATCCCCAATAGAATGAATACCAAGTCCAATATTTAAAATAATTTCCGATAATAGTCTCTTTGCCGAAGTGATTGAAATTCTTAGTAAAATGGAAGTTTTGCAATTGATTCAGTAATGAGATTTGATCGAACTTTTTATCCACCTTTATACCCGCAAGATACTGAGATATTGCACTATCAATTTTGCTATCAATGTTTGAATTATACTGATCAATCTGTGACTGAAAATTGTTTTTAAGCGAATCAAACTCAGCCTTAGTTATAAATGCGGAACCATCATTATCCGATACTGTGGCAGCATTATTAACAAAATTTAATGACATAAGCATAATCAATATATATGCAAATAAAGTTTTTAAATTAGACATTCTATTCATTTTCTTCTGCTTACTCATATACTTTCATCCTTTCATTATGCTGCATCATTATTCTGTTTCAAGTATTATGCTTGATGTGGTGAATGTAGTCCTATTACCTGTTGACACAGGGCAAGCTTTTATCCAGTAAGTTGTATCTTTTTTAACAGTCCATTTAATCTCATACTCAGTTCCTGAATCCATAGTCCAGTTAGTGAATTCACAATCAGCGTTTGGTACTAATGATATGCCACCGCTTCCCACATCAGAATTATCAAACTGATCTGCAGAAATGGCAACAACTGTCTTTGCATTTGCAGTATTAGTTGGTTTAATTTTCATCTTAACTTTACCATTATTTGTAGCAGTAAAAAGTGGTAATCCACTATAATAATATGACTCTTTATTAACTGTTAATGCCACTGAATCAACTATATAGTCGGACCACTTAATTGTGTTATATTTCCTTTTGTATTTTGTAGCATTTAACTCCATTGCATGACCCTTACTAGAGTAATCTGTACGGCCCGCTCCTTGCTCCCAATACATGTTTTCGCATTGAGGTGATATGTTTATTGTTCCATCAGCATCACCTTTTTTCATTAAGTCTTCAGCCCATATGAACATGCACTCATCAGTAGTTGACATCGTAGTTCCTACTAAGCAATTAGCATCAAAACCACTTGCCCAAACTATATCAACCGGTACACAAGTAAACATAGCAGATGCGGCATGCGACCAGCCTTTAGTACGGTTTGGAGGCGTGTCTGGTTTACTTTCTGATACAAATGTAGTTCCAAAATAATCCCCAGATAAAACACCTGTCCTTGATGTAAAATAGCTTTCATCCCAAAAATCAGTACTAGTAGTTCCATAATTTGATGTAAGCCACATCATGCTGTAATAATTAAGTGATGACATGCCATAAGCTGGTTTTGGCTTAGTATTATTAAAGTTTGACTTTGTACATACAATATACCGATCCATTTGCGATCCTGGCTTCTCCTCACTTATATTTACAACTCCTGTGCCACCACGGACACCGATCATCCTATGTCCTGGTGAATCTTTCTTAGAAGCATGATCCAAACCAAAAGTTGCTCCATAATATGACCAATAGTTATATCTATCTCCAATTCTTGTGCCAGACCATGAACTATTACCGAACTTATTAAACACACGCGAAAAATGAAAACTTGATAGTTGGTTTAACATAGAAGTTAACTCAACCTTTTGTGTGAGCTTCATTCCTGCTAAGTAAGCGGCAATCGCTCCATCAATCTTGCCATCAATACTGGTGTTATAATCATCAACCTGATCAGCAAAATCTTTTTTTAGCGCCTCAAACTCAGACTTAGTCACAAAAGCAGAGCCATCATTGTCGCTTACGATTGCTGCAAAACTATTTATACTTAATATTAATGCAAAAATAAGGCATAAAGCCCTTTTTGCCATTTTCAATCTTTTCCCTGTCATTAATTTTGCTACGACCCGGGCTCGTAAACTTCGCCCCTACACTTACATCCCCTGCAGATTTTCGAAAAGCGCTTAGATGCTCCGCATCTA
>JAFSKG010000030.1 GCA_017449075.1 Lachnospiraceae bacterium | reverse complement strand
TTAAGATAAGGAGTGGTAAACAGTTATATTTGCGGGCAAATAGCCCATGGGACGGAACGTTTAACCAACTACACCCTTATCATAAAAAAATAAGTGTAAGATGTAAAGAATTAATCTTTCAACTTACACATTTATTGTACCTAAGGGACGGAGATAAATATTGCAACAAAAGTGACATATATTGATAAATAAATGATAAATTATTATTATTGAAATATGCAATATGCTAAGAGAAAAATCAGAAAATGAAATATTTTATATAATGAAAAGAGCAATGAATAAACAAGTTCTTTTCTATGAAAAACAAGAACAAGATAATGAGTGTCACAAATATTGCAATAATCTTCTCCGTCCCTGTTGTTCTTGACAATTGTAGGACTAATCTATAAAAGAGAGAAATCATTGAAACTTGGGATGCAGGCTTTACTTCGTGCCGAGATGATTAATGATTATAACAAATGGACTGAGAAAGGCTATGCACCGCTTTATGCTAAAGAGAACTTTGAAAACTGCTATAAGCAATACCACGAGCTTGGAGCTAATGGGGTTATGGATAAGTTAAGGGATGAGTTCTTGGGGTTACCAAATACAAAATAATTTATTTATTATATTTTTCACCCCACTTCCACATTTCTTTAAAAATAGGTTTTAAAGCTATGGCTTTTTTTGTTAATGAATACTCAGTGTGAGGTGGAACCTCATTATATTGTTTTTTTGTAATTAAACCTAACTTTTCAAGTCCTTTTAGTGTTGATGATAAGATGTTATTAGAAATATCAGGGATTCTTTTTTTTATTTCGCCGAATCGCATAGTTTTCTCATCTTCAAGAGCATATATAACCCACATATTCCATTTAGAGTTAAAAATCACCATAGCTTTAAATATTGGACAGTCTTTTATGTCATTAGGTACATTTTTAATTTTTTTATTCATAAGTAAACACCTCATTTATAGTTATTTTAATATAACATAATTAGTTAAAAATAATTACTTGATTATAATTTATAACTATAATATAATGTTTATATAAATTTGTCAATAAGGAGGCATAAGTTATGACCACATTTGAAGTTATAAGAGCAAGGAAAAGTATTAGAAGTTTTTTAGATAAGGAAGTAGAGAAAGAAAAAATTAAAAAAATAGTTGAAGCAGGCAATATGGCAGCAGGAACACCTATGGCTGGTAAAGTTCATTTTAATGTAATAACAAACAAGGAACTACTTAAGAAAATTAATGAAGGAGCTAAGACTGTTATGCAAAATTCTGGTGTTGAAATGCTTATGAAATTTGCATCTAATCCTAATTTTAATCCTACTTATGGTGCACCTGTAGCAGTTGTTATATCTATAGATCCTATAGAAGATAAGAATACAAGAGATTGGTCAATTGAAAATGTAGGATGTGCTGGAGAGAATATGTTACTTGCTGCTACAGATTTAGATTTAGGCTCTTGTTATGTAGTAAGTCCAACCACAGCATTTGCAATACCTGAGTTAAAAAATGAAGCAAAAATACCTGAAAATACAATACCTACTGCAATGGTAATTTTAGGTTATACAAATGAAAAAATAATACATACAGATTATGATGAAAATCCACAGAATATTATTTATGTAGATTAAGATTAAAAATTATTTATAATGATGATGAGACCACTCTTATGGAGTGGTTTTTTATTACAAATTTTCAAGGAGGAAATTTTTATGATAAGTTTTTTATTAGTTTTAATGGTAGTAGTATCAATGATTACAAGTTTAGTTATTGAAGTAATCAAAAAGATTGTGAGTGAAAAATCGCTTATAAAAGTATTTAAATCTATGGAAATATTCTCACTCATATTTACTATGGTAGTCGCAACAATTACTTTTATAGTTTATATGATTTTATTGAGAATACCAGTCAATTTTGAGAATGTTATCTATGGATTTATATTTGTTTTATCTTGCAGTTGTGGCTCGCAAGTAGGATATGACAAAGTAATAAAAACAATAAAAGAAATAATGACAATGATAGGTGGATAAAATGAAATTTAGTAAAAAAGTCCTAATAGGACTAATCATATTTATTATTTTAATCACGGTGGGGTACACCGTGATTTTTATTTTCAAAGGGTCATATCCAGTAGAGATGTATTTGGCACTCGTTCCTACTTGTATAACGGAGCTGGTGTTACTTTACAAACTTAAAATCAATGAAGAAAAAGAGGAAGTAGAAAATGACAAGAATTGAAGAACTAAAAAGAACTATAAAAGAACTTAGAGAGAGTGGTGCAGAGCAGGAAGATATCGCTCAAGTAGTTCAAGAGCTAAATATGGAATGATCTAGTACAATCTTTATAATATTGTTTCTTGTACCATATTGGGCATTCGGGAGATTTTGGTCAAGAATATTGCATGAATATGATTTGGTTTTAGATAGTGTTGCTGATAAAACAGTTGAGATATATAGTGATAAAATCTTTTGTTATAGGACGTGGGAGCAGTGGCGGTAGATATTTTTGTATTTTTTATGAAGTGTTTTTTTACGGAATTGATTATGTGAGTGAGAATAATAAAAATATTAAAAAAGGCTGTGAATTAGAAATAAAATGTATTGATTTTATAAAAACGCTTGACATTAAAAGACCATATCCAAGTAATAAAATGCTAATGACATATGAGTTTAGAAAATTAAATTATAATTGGAATACAAATTTTGTAGGAAAATTTGATATGCTTGTAGGTTATTATGCAATTTTATCTATCACTATTTTGTTAGTGTGTATAAGTATAATAAGTATGGGTGTAATAGCCTTATTTATGGTGATTTTTAGGCACATTCCATACTGATGGGGGAGTTATATAAAATGAAAATAGTTGTATTACAAGGAAGCCCAAGAAAAAGTGGCAATACACAGTTTTTAGTTGAAGGATTTAAGGAAGGAGCAGAAAAAGCAGGACATTCAGTGGAGATACTTAATGTAGGGAATATGAAAATAGCACCATGTCTTTCTTGTGAATATTGTCATACTAAGGGTAATGGTGAGTGTGTACAAAAAGATGATATGAAAGATGTAGAGACTAAATTAATGTCTGCTGATATGATTGTGCTTGCTTCAGCCGTACATTATTTTAATTTTACTGGTCAACTTCAAAATGTCATAAGCAGATTTTATGCTAAAGGTACAATGCCAGCAAAGAAATATTCATTGATATTAAGTTCTTATTCACCAGATGTTTATAGTGGAATTGTGGAAACATATAAACATATAGTTGCTTATTCAAATGCTACTGATATGGGAATGAAATGTATAAATGGTGTAGAACAAAAAACAGATGATAATAAAAAGTTGATGATAGAATTTGGTAGTAGCATAAAATAACTAAAGCAATGAAAAAAAGAACAGCCAAGTGGCTGTTTTTTTTATACGTTAAAAATAGAAATTTGTGGTATAATATATAGTGAAAAAGAAAGGAGTTTATATGAGTTTTTTAGAATTAGCAAAAAATAGGTATTCGGAGAGATTTTTTAGCAGTAAACAAATAGAAAAAGAAAAAATTGATATGATGCTTGGACTTGGATGTCTAAATGAAAAATCAAAACCTAATCCTTGGCATTTCAAAAGAAATGACATCAGTGAATTTGTAAAATATATTTAGTAGGAGTTTTTATGCATTAGGATGAAATTGAACACGGTGATTTTGAAATGATGGAAAAAATAAGAAATAATAAGAGGACATTATAATGAAAATAATAATTTTAAATGGTAGTCCAAGAAAAAAAAATAACACTGCAAAAATGCTTAGATCTGCAAAAGAAGGAGCTGAATCAAAAGGTTATGAAGTAGAGTATTTCGATTTGTATGATTTAAATTTTACAGGGTGTAGGAGTTGCCTTGCCTGTAAATTGAAAGATGGAAGAAGAAATCATTGTTTTTGGAAAGATGATTTGTCGCCAATCATTGATAAAATATTTGAATCAGATGCACTTATTATTGGTTCGCCAATTTATCAAGGTCACATTACAAGCCAAATACAAGCACTGATGGAGAGAGTTCATTTTGTGACACTTTCTTATGACGATTATCACAATTATAATGACAAAAAAATAAATGTTGGTGTAATTCTAACCATGAATGCACCAAAAGATGTTTATGAAAAGCTTTACGCTGAAAAAATCAAAAATGATTTAGGGTTATTACACAACTTAAATGGCGAGATGAAAATAATAGGAGCATTTGATACTTTACAAGTAAATGATTATAGCAAATATAATATGGCTTCTTTTAATGAAGAACATAAGAAAGAAGTTAATGCTAATCAATTTCCATTTGATTTAAAAAATGCATTTGAGTTTGGGGCTTCAATTTTAAAAGTATAAATCTCTAGTTCCGTTTTCAATTTTTTTAAGTTCTTCTCTAACTTTTGGACGAAGTTCTGGTTTGCCAATATTGTCAATTTCTTTTTCTATAAGAGCTTCTCCAATTTTTCTTGTGTCTGCACTTGCATAATCTATAAGATATTCTTTTAATGTCATAAGTGCATTTGGGTGACAGCAGTTTTGAATTTGTCCAGATTTACATAATGACATAAATCTGTCACCTGTTCTTCCTTGTCTATAACAAGCTGTGCAAAATGATGGTATATAACCAGCTTTCATTAACCAGTTTACAACTTCATCTAAAGTTCTATTATCTGAAACATCAAATTGTTCTGTGTCATGTGGTCTTTCTTCTTCTGTATATCCGCCGACAGATGTTCTTGAACCACCGCTGATTTGACTTACACCAAGTCTTATGATTTTTTCACGAACTTCTGGAGTTTCACGAGTTGATATTATCATGCCAGTATATGGCACAGCAATTCTTATGAGCGCTGCAATTTTACAAAACGTTTCATCGCTTAGTGAATTGTCAAAATCGTTTGGATCTATATCATCTGCAGGTTTAACTCTTGGCACAGAAATAGTATGAGGACCAACTCCATGAACTGCTTCAAGATGCTCTGCATGCATTAAAAGTCCAGCAAACTCATATTTATATTTATCAAGTCCAAATAAAACACCAATACCTACATCATCAATGCCACCTTCCATTGCTCTATCCATTGCTTCAGTGTGATAATTATAGTCATGCTTTGGACCAGTTGGATGTAGATATTCATAAGCTTTTTTGTCATAAGTTTCTTGGAATAAAATATAAGTACCAATGCCAACTTCTTTAAGTTTCTTGTAATTCTCAACAGTTGTTGCAGCGATATTTACATTGACACGGCGAATAGCGCCATTTTTATGTTTGATAGAATAAATGGTTTTTATAGATTCTAAAATATATTCAATAGGATTATTGACAGGGTCTTCCCCAGATTCTATAGCAAGTCGTTTGTGTCCCATATCTTGTAGTGCAATAACTTCTTTTTTAATTTCCTCTTGAGTTAATTTCTTTCTTGGAATGTTTTTGTTTTTTAAATGATATGGACAGTAGAGACAACCATTTACACAGTAGTTTGAAAGATAAAGCGGTGCAAACATAACTATTCTATTGCCGTAAAAATCTTTTTTAATTTGCTCGGCTAGGTCATACATTAGTTTTACTTTTTCTTTATCTTCACATGCAAGTAGTACAGATGCATCTCTGTGGCTAAGCCCTTTTCTTAGTTTTGCTTTTTCAAGTATCTCATCTACTAGTGATAAATTATTTTTGTTTTTTTCAGCATATTCTAGTGTCTCTTTAATTTCTTCGTCTGAAATAAATTCTTCAGCTTTTAACGATTTTGGATTATACATATTTCCCTCCCTGGTTTTTCTTAAAATAAAAAAGTTACCTTTGGGAGGTAACAAATTATAAAAAAGATATACTAATAACAGTATATAGAATAAATTTTAGCTAAATAATTTGTACCTTTTCCCTTAGAATGTTCTTCGGAATCAGAGTAACGATTTTATTATATATTATTATATCAAAATTTTTAAACTTTTCAAGAAAATTTTTTTAAGCAATTTTATTAAATGTACGACAAATTTGTAAAATGTATATTATTTTTTTATATTACTTATAACAAACTTTTTACTTTCTTCATAACTGAGAGTTGTATCAAATCTTTTTTCTTTAGTCTTAAGTGCAGCTAAATTCTTTGGCATTGACTCGCCTGTCAATTCATTTAATTTATCAAGGCATGCGAAATCGTCAAGTGTGTCAATATCGATGTCACAAATGCATTTGAGTACATCACGAGCGAATTTGTATGGGCTAGCAGTTGAGAGAACCACAGAAGGTTCATAATGCCCATATTTCTTTAGGCAGGCATAGGCTACGGCTGTGTGAGTATCTATGATTCGCTTGTCATTTTTAAATGCGTCTTTTATAGTTTGCTTACACTCGTCTTGTGTTGCATAATAAGCTACAAAGTGCTCTTTAATTTTATTTAGTAAACTTTCATCGATTTTATATTCACCGGTTTTATTTAGTGAGTTCATAAGACCATTTACGAAGTTAGCATCATTTCCAGATAGTAAAAATAAAAGTCTTTCAAGGTTACTTGACACAAGTATATCCATTGATGGAGAGATGGTTTTATAGAGTTCTCTTTTTTTATTATATATGCCAGTATTTATAAAATCAGTTAGAATGTTGTTGTCATTGCTTGCACAGATAAGTTTATTGATTGGTGTTCCAAGAAGTTTTGCAATGAAGCCGGCAAGTATATCACCAAAGTTACCTGTTGGAACTACAAAATTAATTTTGTCACCTAGCTTTATATTATTAGCATTTACTAAATCAATATATGTTTGTATGTAATAAACTATCTGTGGCACAAGTCGACCAATATTAATTGAGTTAGCACTTGATAAAACAACATTATTTTCTTCGCAAAGATTTTTGATTTCACTATCTGTATAAATTTCTTTTACTAGTCTTTGACAGTCATCAAAGTCGCCCCTTAATGCAATCACAGAAACGTTTTTTCCCTCTGAAGTTTGCATTTGAAGTTTTTGAATATTTGATACACCATCAGTTGGATAAAAAACTGTGATGATTGTATTTTCTACATCTTTAAATCCAGAGAGAGCAGCCTTGCCTGTGTCACCTGATGTGGCTGTTAATATATAAACTTTTTTATTCTCACCTTTACTTTTATATGCTGTTGTTAAAAATTGTGGAAGGATAGTGAGAGCGACATCTTTAAATGCTGAAGTAGGTCCGTGGTAGAGTTCCATTAAAAAGTTGTCACCTATTTTACTTACTGGTGCAACGTTGCCTTCGTCAAAATTATTTTTGTTGTATGCTAAGTTTATGCAGTTTTCGATTTCTGCACCTGTAAAGTCGTCGAGGAAGATACTGAAGACAAGTTTGGCAGTTGCTTTATAATCATTTGAAAGTTGCTTTTCTATATCAAACTTGTGTGCTACTATGTCTTCGTATTTTGGACAGTATAGACCGCCGTCGTCGGATAGACCTTTTATGATGGCGTCTTTTGGATTTTTGATTTCACTTAAATTTCTTGTAGAATATAGTTTCATAATAACCTTATTTTAGCATATAATTGCGATATAGTATATATGCTTTTTTTATGCTATAATATAATGTTACAAAAGGAGTAAGTATGAACATAGCGATTTTAGGCTTTGGCACAGTCGGGAAAGGCGTTTATGAGATTGTCAAGAACAATGGCCTAGATTATATTAATGTGTCAAAAATTTTAAAGCGAAAAGGTAGCAAAATGGATTTGCCAGAGATGGTAGATGATTTTGATATTATATTAAATGATGATAGCATTGATACTATAGTTGAGTGTATGGGTGGTAGCGATCCAGCATTTGACTATGTGAGTCGCGCGATGAAGAAAAGAAAAAATGTTGTCACATCAAACAAACTTTTGGTTGCGACTCACTATGATGAACTCATGAACTTGTCAGATGAAAATGATGTATACTTTTTATTTGAAGCATCAGTTGGTGGTGGCATACCTTGGATAGAAAATTTATCGAGAGTTTCATTTGTGGATGATGTCACTGGTTTTAAAGCGATATTTAATGGAACAACAAATTACATACTTGATAAAATGACAAATGGGTATGTAGATTTTGATGTCGCGCTTAAAGAAACTCAGGATAAAGGATTTGCTGAAGCAGATCCATCAAGCGATATAGATGGAGATGACCTTTTATATAAAACAATTATTTCTGCAAATGTCGCAACAAGAAAATCTTTTTCAATGGAAAATGTTTTGAAGTTTGGAATTAGATATCTAACAAAAGAGGACATGGCATACTTTAAGAAAAATCATTTAGTTCTAAAACTCATAACAACTTTTGATAGAGATAATAATTTAATTTTAGTTATGCCAGAGTTATTTGATGATAAAGCTTACATCGCAAATGTAGGATCAAATTTTAATTATGTGGAGTTATATTGTAAGACTGAAGGAAGATTAGTATTTATAGGGCCTGGCGCAGGAAGTCTTCCAACAGGTCACTCCGTAGTGCAAGACCTTGTGCGAATAGATCAAAAAGCAGTAGTTCCAATTTACACTACAGAAAAGGTCGTCGTTGAATATAAAGATTTTAAGGAAAAGTTTTATGTGAGATATGATGATGGTGAGGCGAAGGTTGTAGAGGGTATGACAGTTGCTGAACTTAAGAATCCAAAAATTAAATTTATTGCGAAGTTTGATTTGTAGGGGCGAGTATATGATAAAAGTGGTAAAATTCGGCGGCTCATCAGTAGCCAACGCCGAGCAATTTAAAAAAGTAAAAAATATTGTAAATGCAGAAGATGCAAGAAAGTTTATAGTTACATCTGCGTGTGGAAAAGAAGGAAAGGACGACCACAAGGTGACAGACCTTCTCTACATAGCACACACTCATGTGAAATATAAAGTTTCTGTAAATGACATTTTCTCTTTGATTGAAAAGAAATATTATAGTATAAAAGAGGCTCTTGGTCTTAAGATAGACCTGGATAAAGAGTTTAAGAAGATAAAAGATGATATTGCAGTAGATAATGATACTGACTATCTTGTGTCTCGCGGAGAATACCTCACTGCGCTAATGCTTGCCGAATATTTAAATGCTGAATTTGTTGATGCAAAAGATGTGTTCAAATTCGACTACAATCAAATTATCAATATGGAAAAAACAAATGAAGCATTGCAGAAATATTTAAATACTAATAAAAAGATAGTGTTCCCAGGATTTTATGGCTCTATGCCAGATGGAAAAATTAAAGTTATGAGTCGCGGTGGATCAGATATCACAGGTTCTATTCTTGCAAATCTTTTAAATGCAGATCTATATGAAAATTGGACAGATGTATCAGGAATACTGGTATGCGACCCAAGAATAGTTTCAAATCCTCAAAGAATTGACACAATAACTTATAGTGAACTTAGAGAGATGAGTTATATGGGCGCAAATGTATTGCATGATGAAGCCGTGTTTCCTGTAAAAGAAAAAAATATACCAATCAATATAAGAAATACAAACGAACCAGATAACCCTGGTACTATGATTTTGGCATCATTTGATGACTTAGATGACAACAATGCAATACATGCTATAACAGGAATTACTGGTAAAAAAGATTTTTCTGTAGTAACTTGTATAAAGAATCATATGTCTGGCGAAGTTGGATTTATGAGAAAGATTCTGTCAGTCTTTGAAAAATATGGCATCAGTGTAGAGTTTTGTCCGTCAGGGGTTGATAGTGTAGATGTAGTTGTGGCAAGTGCGAAAATGAAAAAATATTATTATGAGATAGTTGACGAACTAAAAGAAGGTTTGAAATGTGACGAAGTAAAAGTTATAGATGGCATCGCACTTGTAGCTGTAGTTGGCCGTAGGATGAGAAATAAAAAGAGAATGTCAGGACAGATTTTTGCAGAGCTCGGTGCAAATGATATCAACATCAAAATTATTTCTCAAGGTTCTGACGAGATATGCATCATAGTTGGTGTGGATGGTGATGATTTCGAAAAATCCATCCAGTGTATATATAAAAAATTTATAAACTAAGTAAAATAGGGCTCGCGAAGCTCGCCCGTACTCGTAGCCGCGAGCTATGCGAGCGGCAGTAAAGGAGGAAATAATGAAAGTAGCAATATTAGGTGCCACTGGTGCCGTAGGTGTGCAGATGATAAAGTGCATAGAAGAGAGAAAAATCGATTGCGAATTAAAACTTCTTGCATCAAAAAAGTCTGCAGGTAAAAAAGTTAAAGTTAATATAGCTGGTAAAGCTCAAGAACTTACTATAGAAGAGACAACTAATGATTCTTTTAATGGTATGGATTTTGTTTTAGGTGCCGTTGAAGCAGAGTTTTCTAAGCTTTATGCACCTGCAATTGTGAAGGCTGGAGCAGTATTTATAGATAACTCATCAGCATTTAGGATGGACCCTGAAGTTCCACTCGTAGTGCCAGAGATAAATGGTGAAGATGCGAGAAACAACAAAGGAATTATTGCTAACCCAAATTGTTCTACTATAATAACAGATATGGCTGTCTATGGTATAAATAAAGTTTCAAAAATTAAAAGTATGATAGCATCAACTTACCAGGCTGTAAGTGGTGCTGGAGTTGGTGGCATGAAGGCACTTGATGAGCAGGTTGAATATCTTGCAAAGCATAGTGCAATTCCAAACCATAGGATAACTAAACTTATGGGTGATACAGAACAAGGAGCTAGTCCAGAGTTTGAGTCAAATGCTTTTAAATACCAAATCGCATATAATTTAATACCTTGCATCGGCTCATTTACTGAAAATGATTTCACAACAGAAGAAATGAAGATGCAAAATGAGTCGAGAAAAATAATGCATTTACCAGATCTCAAAGTAACTTGTACTTGCATAAGAGTTCCAGTCATGAGATCTCATAGCATATCAGTTACACTTGATTTAGAAAAGAAACTTACAGTTGATGAAGTAAAAAAGGCTTTGTCAAATGTAAACGGAGTAAAACTAGTTGACGACCAAAAAAATCATTTATATCCTATGCCACTCAATACTACAGATAAAGACATAGTTGAGGTTGGTCGCATAAGACAAGACCTAGTTTTCGAAAATGGTATAACACTTTGGTGCTGTGGTGACCAGATAAGAAAGGGTGCAGCAACGAATGCGGTTCAAATATTAGAATTATTTTTGAAATAAAAATTTCAATGAGATAGGAGTGTAAAAAATGAAAAAGAACATGACATTTTTTCTTTTATTAGTGATGATTTTATCTACAGCCTGTGGAAGTAAAAAAGTAGCGACAAAAACTTCAAATACAACTTCTAAGTCTGTAGATCAAGTATTGCAAGAGAAGACTGGCAATAGTCAAAATGCCGATGACAAAAATCATGGTGGTAGTGTGACAAATCCAGATGACACAAGCAATAAAAAAAGTGCGTCATCTCAAGTGCCAATTATTTCTGGTGGTGCGAGCCAAATAAACGGCGGCTCAAACATGAAAAAGCCAAGCAGCAACTCTGGTAAGGTTACACAAGCATCAGACATTGATATTGATTTAACAAGACTTAGTAGCACTATGGTTTATTCAGAAGTGTATAACATGATGAACACTCCTGAAAACTATGTCGGCAAGATGGTTAGAATGAATGGAAAACTTGCAGTATATAAATACCCAGATAGAAATTATTATACTTGCATAATTAAAGATGCTACAGCATGTTGCCAACAGGGAATGGAATTTTTGTGGGCAGGAAATCACAAATACCCAGATGATTATCCAAATGAAGGAGATGGAATAATTGTAACAGGAGTTTTTGATATTTACTATGAAGGCGAGAATAAATATGTGCAGTTAAAAGATGCTTCACTTATAAGATCAAGAACATAGGAGCAATATTGTCATGCATTTATTTGTATTATTTGTTTTTATTTTTGGAATGGGAGCGATGTTTGGTTGGGGGCTTGAAGTAATATATAGACATGCTGCTGACCCAGAAAAGAGATGGTTTAATCCAGGGTTTTGCATAGGACCCTGGCTTCCTATTTATGGTATCGGTTTGCTTACAGTCTTTTTAGTAACCTATCTTGAAAAAATACTTCCAATAGAAAACATTGCATTAAAAAGAATAGTATTATTTGTTTTAATGTCTCTCATCATGACGCTCATTGAGTTAATTGGTGGAGAGATACTTTTAAAATATTTTAATCTTAGACTTTGGGATTACTCAAATGAAAAGTTTAATTATAAAGGATTTATCTGTCTTAAGTTTTCTATATTTTGGGGACTATTAAGTGCAGGATATTATTTTCTTATTCACCCGCTTGTATATGATGCATGTCTATGGTTATCAAAGAATCTCATATTCTGTTTCTTTGTAGGTATGTTTATGTCTTTATTTATAACAGACTTTATATATAGCGGTCATCTCGTAGCCAAAATAAGAGATTACGCAAAAGCGAGTGGCGTCATAGTAAAACTTGAAGAGTTGAAAGAGAAGTATAATGCTGAAAGAGAAAAATACGAATCTAAACCTGCATTTTTCTTATTTATGATAAAAGAAAACATCAATAGCATAATTACTAAGACAAAAGATAAAGTTAGTCAATTAGAAATAAATAGATAATATGTGTGCAATTTAAGGTGGCGGCGGACAAATTTAATCGTGATTGTGGGAAGCAATCGCAAACTACATTTTCAAAATGTGGGATAGCACAATTTTGTGGGAGGAAATATGAATAAAGGGAAAAAGCTAAGTGGATATGCATCCATTGACAAGCCTTGGCTTAATTATTTAAGTGACGAGGCAATTAACGTAGAGCTTTCGAACAAAACTCTTTATGAAGTTTTTAAGGAAGCTGAAGAACTCTATGGTAAGAAAAGAGTAATGCTTGATTACTACGGAGCGACATTTAAGTATGATTACATTCGTGACAAGGTTGAGAGAGTTGCAAATGCACTCCTTAACATCGGGGTTAAAAAAGGTGACTATGTTTCTCTCTGTGTATTTATAGCACCTGAAGTTATTTATCTTGTGTATGCAATCAGTAAGATTGGAGCGATAGTAAATTTTATCAATCCGTTTGAACTTGATGAAGTGGTTCCTGCAAATGTCGCAAAGGTAAATAGCAATTATCTTTTTACATTTGATATGTTTGCAAATAAGTTTAAAGACATACCAAGTGACAAGATGCCAAAGCATGTTATAAGCTTGAGTGCTCTTGATTCTATGATACTCATATCTAAATTTATATCGAGATTCTATGGATTGGTGAGATATAAGGTCCCACAAGAATTAAATTCAATAAATTGGAAAGAGTTTATAAAACTCGGAGACATTCATAGGGAAGTTGACTATGAGGTAAAAGGTGACGACCCAGCTGTTGTATTTCCAACAAGTGGCACAAGCGGACATAGTAAGGGTGCACTTGTAAGTAGCAAGGCAATAAATAATTGTCTCGAACAATACAGTGCACAAAATAGTAGAATAAGTAAAGATCATAGTTGTCTCTGTGCAGTGCCTATGTATCATGCTTTTGCCATCACGACAGGACTTCATGAGTCAGTTCGTCATGGAATGAAGATTGTCATGAGGATGCCAGGAAATAACTTGCTCGTTGATGCATTTAAACATGATAAAGTGAACCACGTAGCATTTATGCCACAGATCTGGGAAACCTTTGTAGACCAAAATAAAAAAATTAATTTGTCTTGCATGATTGACCCTATAACTGGCAGCGATGTTTTAACTCCAGAACTTGAAGAAAAAATCAATAGTTATTTTAGAAGAAATAATAGTAAAGAAGTAATCTTAAATGGTTTTGGCCTCACAGAAGTTTGTGCAGCAGCCTGTGTAAATACACAGTCACATCATAAAACTGGTTCAGTTGGACTTCCATTTGTAAAAACTATTATAGCGGCATTTGATCCTGACACAGGTGAAGAAAAAAAATACAACGAGATTGGAGAACTTTGTATCCAATCCCCTTCTACAATGATAGGATATGTTGGCTTGCCTGAGAAAACTAAAGAGGTGCTTCAAATTCATAAGGATGGTAAACTTTGGTTCCATAGTGGAGACCTTGGATATGTAGACGAAGAAGGTTTTGTATTCTACAAATCAAGAAAGTCAAGGTCATTCTATTATCAATTCCCAGGAGTTACTCGCGGTGTTAACTTCAAAATAGATTATTCAGATATTGAAGATGCATTTAAACATCTTGATATTGTAGATAGGTGTGTGGCAGTGCCAAGACCAGACAAGGAATGTTTCAATGTGCCAGTATTACTTGTTCAATTAAAAAAAGATGTAGGCCATCAGGAAACTATAATAGAATATTTTAAGAAGCATGCCGACGATGTACTCTTAAAACATTTAAGACCAGTTGACTATAAAATAATTGATGAGATACCACTTACACTTTTCGGTAAAGTAGACTACCAAAAAGTAGACCAGATGTATGCTTGATTATGAATAAGAGAGAGTTTTATTATCCATCAGCCGATGGTAAGACAACTATACATGCAGTTGAATGGACACCAAGTAATGTAAGACATTATAAAGGTATCATTCAGATTGCTCATGGACTATCAGAACATATTATGCTTTATGAACCAATTGCAGAATATTTTACTGATAGAGGTTTTATAGTGAGAGGAAATGACCACTTAGGGCACGGACAGTCTGTATTACCTGGTGAGCCGCGACTTTATCTTGGACCAAAGGGTAGTTGGCACTTTGCCAGTGATGACATTTACACTTGTAGACTTTTGACAGAAAAAGAGTATGGAGAATTACCATATATTATATTGGGGTTCTCACTTGGTTCTTATCTTGTGAGAGATTATCTCATACGATATGGCGACAGTGTGGATGCCGCCATACTTGTAGGATGTCTTTCTTTTCCAAAACCTGCGACATTTTTTGGAAAAATAATTGCAAATGTTTTAGCACTAGTTCTTGGTGAAAAGGCTGCACCGAAGATTTTAGATTTTTTTGTAAATGAGACAAATAATTTGCAAATTAAAAATAGAAGAGGTTATCTTGATTGGATAAATGAAAATGAAGACGAGGTCAAAAGACTTATGGCAGACCCATATGCTATGGAAACTATAAGCATAGGACTTTTTAGAGAACTTTTATATGCAATAAAGTTTACTGGTAAGATAGAAAATATTGCCAAGATGAATAAAGATAACCCTATAATCTTTATTTCGGGAAAAGATGACCCAGTGGCAAGAGGTGGGAAGACAATTTCTGATTTAGTTAAAAAGTTTAAGCAGGTTGGAATTAAAGATGTAAGTTACAAGCTTTATGATGGAAGACATAGAGTGTTGTTTGAAAAGACAGGACCGATGACTCTTGATAAGATATATGACTGGGCATGCAGTAAACTCAAGACCGAAGACATTGAGTCTATGGAGAAGGCAAACCCAAAACTTAGCAATGCTCTCAAGTCTATGATTATACTTGCAAAGGCAGGAATAAAAGAAGCAAGCTTATTATCTGGGGGCCCATTTTCTGAATTAAATGTTGAAAAAGCCGTAGGGGCGAGCACTGCGAGCCCTAATGATGACTACAAAAATAGATTTGACGAAGTAACAAACAAAATTAATGAGCTAGTAAAAAACAAAAAAATAAATATAGTAATAGATATAGGCGCAGGATTTGCAGTTAGGGGACTTGTATGTAAAAATAAAAATATAGATTATATAGGCGTTGACTTGCCTGCAGTAATTAGTGAGGCAAAAGAAATGCATTCACAGATAGCGGGCTTAGTAGAAACAAAATCTAAAGCAGCGGATATCACAAATTACGAGTCACTTAAAAATATAGTGAGTGAAAGTAAGGGTAAGATATTGATACTTACAGAAAATATAGAAGAAGATTTATTTGATTTTGAACTTAAGTTTGCAAGAGAAAATATAAAAAGACTCATCCATGATTATGATGTAATTTATTTAAAATCAGAAAAAAGTGGTGTAGAACTAATTGAAAAGAACGATGTTGCAGAATTAGATAAGATTAGAACTTCAACCCAATTTAACTTATCACATCTATCAAGTGATGAAGATGTGATAGTGCGAGTAGAAGGTGCACTTGATTCTATCACATCATCAAAACTTATAGATTATGTCGAAGGATTGAGCGTAGATTTACAAAATAGAAATTTAATTATCAATCTTTCAAAAGTAGACTACATTATGCCTGCAGGACTAAATGTGCTTGAAAAAATAGAAAGTAAATACAATAACGTAGAACTTATATTTAAAAAAGTTTAATATACAATTTCTACTCTCATAGTGTTTGTGTGAGGCTTTATAGTTTGATCGTTCTCTGTTATTGAACGTCCAAAAGCGACTACAACAGTATCGCCAACTTTTATAACACCAAGGTCTCTTAACTGAACTATGGCATCTCCTACTATAGCATCTGAACCATTTGGTCTATTGAAGTAAAAAGGAGTGACGCCATAGTATAACATAAGCTGCCTAACAACTTTTTCATTTCTTGATAAAGCATATATTGGTTCATTTGGCTTATACTTTGATATAACTTTTGCAGTTCTTCCTGAGATAGAAGGAGTGATGATTGCCGTAGCATTTAAATCATTAGCTGCTATAGTTATACTCTTACATACAATGCTTGTAATGGTTTGTTTAACATTTGTCTGATAGAGGCTATGCATTCTGTGATAATGGTTTATATGTTTCTCTGTCTCTAGTGCTATCTCATGCATTGTTCTAACTGATTCTACCGGATATTTTCCGTTCGCTGTTTCACCACTTAGCATTATAACATCAGTGCCATCATAAATTGCATTTGCTACATCGGTAACTTCTGCTCTTGTAGGGCGAGGATTATTTATCATAGAATCAAGCATTTGAGTAGCAGTTATTACGACTTTGCCTTTCTCATTACATTTTTTAATAATAATTTTTTGTAAATGTGGTAACTCTGTTGCATTTACTTCAACACCGAGGTCACCTCTTGCAACCATTATACCGTCAGATTCATCTATTATCTCATCTATATTTGCGATACCTTCTTCGTTTTCGATTTTTGCAATTACCATTATGTCGGCATTTCGCTTTTCTAAAATATCTTTGATTTGCTTTATGCATTTTGCTGATCTAACAAATGAAGCAGCGATAATATCAAAGTCGTTGTCAATTGCAAAATTGATATCAGCTATATCTTTTTCAGTAAGGTCTGGAAGATTTATCTTTACACCTGGAAGATTTACACCTTTTTGTTCTCCAAGGAGACCTCCGTTTATAACCTTACACTCTATGCTATTTGTAGTCTTAGATAACACTTCCAAACTAATTTTACCATCATCTATTAATACAGTGTCAGATACTTTTACATCATCCACTATTCCGGCATAAGTTACTGATATAGTTTTATCATCACATAAAGTGTCACTTGTTACTATAGATATGGTAGAACCATCAACGAGATTTATTTTTTCTTTGTTTTTATTATGACCTGTTCTTATCTCAGGGCCTTTAGTGTCAAGTAATGCGGCTATAGGGCGACCAGTTTCTGAACGGACCTTTTTAAGTAGTTCTAGCTTTCCAAGGTGCTCTTCGTAAGAGCCGTGCGAAAAGTTAAAACGACCTATATCCATATATTTTGCAAGATCTTTAAGAGTCTCATAGTTTTCGGCATTTGGCCCAAGTGTACAGATTATTTTTGTCTTTCTCAAAGTAAAACCTCCTTCATTAAAAAAATACTATACTATTATAATACAGAGCAAGAAAATTATCAAATAATATACGATTAATAGTGGTTATAATGTTATTTATAATATACTGATTATATGATATAATAGAGACAATTTATATTATAACTATATTCTATATTAAAGAGGTAAAGTATGAGTACAAATAGCAATCCAAATGAAAGAGATGATGCTATAGTTAAGACAAGTGTCATTGCAATATTAGCAAACATTTTACTTGTCGCATTTAAAATGACCATAGGATTTTTATCAAATTCTATAGCTATAATTCTTGATGCGGTAAATAATTTATCTGATGCAATGTCGTCTATCATAACTATAATAGGAACAAAACTTGCAGGTAAAAAACCTGACAAGGATCATCCACTCGGCCATGGAAGGATAGAATACATCACATCTATGATTATATCTGCAATCGTGTTATATGCAGGTATTACTTCTCTTATAGAATCTATAAAAAGCATCATAAATAAGGAGACAAGTAATTATTCAAATGTGATGCTTGTAATTATAGCAGTAGCTGTACTTGTAAAAATATTTCTTGGGAGATTTGTGCAAGCACAAGGTAAGAAATATAATTCAGATGCACTTGTAGCATCAGGAAAAGATGCGATGTTTGATGCAGTTCTTTCTTTTTCTGTACTTGTGAGTGCTATATTATTTAAAGTTACAAATATTTCACTTGAAGCATATGTAGCAGTCGTTATATCAATATTTATCATAAGAGCTGGCATCGAGATGTTAAAAGATACATTTGATGAAATTTTAGGTCACAGGGCTGATAAAGAGTTAATAAAAAAAATCAAATCAATTGCTTCGTCATTTGAAGGGGTGAGAGGCGCATACGATTTGTTTATATATAATTTTGGACCAAATAAAGACTATGCATCTATACATATAGAAGTTCCAGACATTATGACAATGGACGAATATGATACTCTTATAAGAAAGATAGAAAGAGAAGTGTATCAAAAAACAGGAGTTATACTAACAGGTATAGGTGCATATTCATATAACACAAAAGATGATGAAATATCCGCTATAAGAAACAAAGTTCAAAATGTCATCTTTAGTCATGATTTTGCGTTACAGATGCATGGATTTTATGTCGACAAGGCAAATAAAGAGATGAGATTTGATGTAGTTATGACATTTGATATAAATCACTCTGAGGGTGTAGAGATACTTGTTAAGGAATTAAAGAAAGTTTTCCCAGAGTATAACATAACAATAAATCCAGACATTGATGTGTCAGGATAGAAATAATGATTATAAAAAAGTAATAGAGTAGTAAAGGAGGTAACATGTTAGATAAAAAGATAAAACTATTGACAATAACTTCGCTTTTTATAGCACTTGTAGTAATTGGGTCAAGAATATATGTCGGAACTCACGACACGTTTAGATTTCATCTTGGAAATTCTATGTGCCTACTTGCTGCATTTGTCTTGCCACCATTATATGGTGGACTTGCATCAGGTCTTGGGTCAATGATATTTGATATAATTTTTTATACTTCAGGACCGGCTTGCTTCATCACATTTGCAACTAAGTTTGTGATGGGTTATGTGGCAGGAGTATTTTTTCAAAAGACAAAAAATGTTGTTATCGCTGGTATAGTTGGTGAGATTGTATACATCATTTTATATGCGTTAAAGACTTATATAGAGAGAAGATTTGTGTTGTCTATGGCATTTGAGGCAGTGCTTCCAATAGTTCTCACAAAAGTTGGAGCAAGTGTCTTCAACGCTATAGCAGCAGTAATCATTTCAACCATAGCATACAACATAATAAAAAATATAAAATTATAAATATGAAAAATGGATTAGTATTAGAAGGTGGCGCCATGCGAGGAATGTTTACTTGCGGCGTCATTGATATTTTTTTAGAAAACAACATAGCATTTGATGGTCTTTCTGGAATTTCAGCCGGTGCGATTTTTGGTTGTAACTATAAATCAAAGCAGATAGGTAGAGGAGTTCGCTACAATAAAAAGTGGGGCAGAGACCCAAGGTATTTTGGTATTCGTTCGCTTTTACTAACCGGTGATTTATATGGAAGAGATTTTTGTTATCATAAAATAATTGATGAACTTGACCCGATAGATAGAAAAACATATAAAGAAAATAGAATAGACTTTTTTATAGGTGCGACAGATATCGAAAATGGTGTGATAAGATATTTTAATTCTAAAGAAGTAGATCATAGAACTGTAGAATGGATAAGGGCGTCTGCATCTATGCCACTTGTATCAAATGTAGTGGAGATAGATGGATATAAACTTCTTGATGGTGGAATGATAGACCCAATCCCTTATAGTATAATGATAAAAAATGGATATGAAAAAAATGTCATAGTCCTAACTCAACCAAGAGATTTTATAAAAGAGAAAACTAGCATAGTGCCAATACTGAAACTTAAATATCGAAAATATCCAAAGCTAGTTGATGCGATGGCTAACCGTCACATTTTATACAATAATCAACTGGAAGAGATAAGACAACTTGAGAAAGACGGCAAAGTTTATGTGATAGCTCCATACGAATCATTAAACATAAAAAGAACAGAAAATAATCCTGACGAACTTGAGAGAGTTTACCAAATTGGCCGAATGGTGGCGGGAGAAAAATTAAATGACATAAAAGAATTTTTATTGTAGGGGCGAATGCTTGCAGAGCCAATGTAGGGGCGAATGCTTGCAGAGCCCGAGAGGAGAAAATTATGAGTAAAGTATTATTAATCAATGGAAGTCCACATGAGAAAGGTTGCACAGGCACAGCTTTAAATGAAATGATTGAGACATTTAAAAAAGAAAATGTTGAAACAGAATTGATTCACATCGGCAACAAGGCAATAAGAGGCTGCATCGCATGTGGCAAATGCAAAGAGACAGGTCACTGTGTTTTCAATGACGACCTTGTAAATGAAGTTGCAAAAAAATTTGAAGCTGCGGATGGGATAGTGATTGGAAGCCCAGTCTATTATGCATCACCAAATGCAACTTTAATTGCATTTATGGATAGGCTTATGTATAGCACAAGCTTTTCAAAGCAGATGAAAGTAGGTGCAGCAGTGGTGAGCTGCAGAAGAGGTGGAAATACTGCCGCATTTGATGTGCTGAATAAATATTTTTCTATCAGTGCTATGCCTATAGCGACAAGTACTTATTGGAATCAGGTTCACGGATTTACTGCAGATGATGTAATGAAAGATAAAGAAGGTCTTCAAACAATGAGAAATCTTGCAAAGAGTATGGCATTTTTAATGAAGGCAATAAAAGATGCAAAAGATAAATACGGTATGCCAAAACTTGATAGCGGAGAGTTCACAAGTTTCCCGGATGGGAAGTAGGGGGGGGCGAATAACTAGTTGATAACTTTAATTTATAAGTGTTTTATGCTATAATTTATATGTGTACAATATCCAAGAAGTGAAAAGTAAATTAAAACCAGTGTTTGATAGTTACAATGTCAAGAGCGCTATTTTATTTGGTTCTATTGCAAAAAATGAAGCCCATGAAAAAAGCGATGTAGATATTTTAGTAGATAGTGGTCTTCATGGTATTGCATTTTTTGGATTGCTAGAAGATGTAGTAAACGTAATTGGCAGAAAAGTAGATTTAATAGATAAAAGTCAAGTGGAAATTGGATCAAAGATAGATAGCGAAATAAAAGATACTGGGGTATTGATATATGGATAACAAGAAAAGTATACAAAAAATATTGAAACATATAGATAAAATACTTAATTATACTAAGGACATAAATTTTAATACCTTCAATTAAATAATTTAATTGGATAAAAGCAGCATATGGGTGTCGAGAGACACCCATTGTATTTTAAATAGATGAGAAATAAATTGTAGGGACGAACGCTTGCGGAGCCCGAACACTATTATGAATTATAGTAATAAAAACATAATTTTAAATATTAGTAAGATTATTATATTTACATTTGTAATTAGCTTAAAATTTTTTACAATTAACGCATTTTCATTAGTGGTGCAGCAAGACCCAATAGGTATATACTGTATCAAGGATAATGGTATAAGAGCCATAAGTGAGTGGGTTGAAATTGATTTTGAAGGCGATAATTACTTAGAATATTATTACTTCGATTCAAATGGTTATCTTATAATGAATGGAATTACACCAGATGGTTATATAGTAAATGAGAGAGGGCAGTGGATTGAAAATGGTATAGTGCAAAGGAAATATTATGCAATACCAACAACTAAGAAAATTACTAATGACAGCAATAATACAAATATTAAGAGGGATCAACCGCGTTTAAGAAATGATGATAGAAGTTATATTTTTGTTATAGCATTAGTAATTATTGTATTGATAATATTTTTGTACATAAAGTCACTGTCAAGTGATAATACACAGTACAAAAGAAAGAACTATGATAATTATAATGCTCCTTATCAACCAAATTATTCAAGAAATACAACTATTAATAATGATACGACTATAAGTAGAAGCATTTGGTGGCATTTAAGATCAGATACTGATAAAAAAGGCGAAGAAGGTGAAGATAATGCAGCGGTGGAATTAAAATACTTAGGTAAAGATTTTGTTGTTTTGCGAAATGTAAATCTACCTAGAAGCAATAAAGAACCTGTTCAAATTGATTTTTTGTGTATTTCAAAGAAAGGAATTTTTGTTATAGAAGTTAAAAATTGGCTAGGGAAAGTGACTGGTAATTACGAAGATGAAATTTGGCATTCGCAAATTAATAATACTATTAATAGCCAAAAGAATCCTGTGAAGCAAAATGAGTGGCATGTTGATGTGTTAAAAAGATTTATAAGGCAAAGTATGATTTTTCATTCGATAATAGTGTTTACAGATAGGGCAGATATTGGATGGTTAGACAAAAAACAAAATAGGACATATATAACAAACATAGATAATTTGAATAATGTGATTTATAATATTTATGAATCTACCAAGGTAATTCCATATGGTAATTATAAAAGTGTTGCAGGAAATTTGAGAAAGTTTGCAGAGTGAAATATATTATAAAGGGGTTAAAATGACTAGTATTAAAGAAAGTGGATTGTAGGGGCGAACGCTTGCGGAGCCCGAAAGGAAATTGTCAAAGTACTGTTTTTAAAATTATTATCAATAATATTATTAGGATTATTTGGGAATAGCTCAACACAAAATAACCATAAGCGAAATTCTGGTCATAAAAGTACACTAGGTCTTGGTGAAGATGATGACTATGATGAAGAAGAATACGAAGAAGATGATGATAATGACTATGGAGATGACGATTGTGGGTAATTTGTATTGATAAGTTATACGGGTCCGAAAATCAGACATTAAGGTCACTCCAAAAACTTGAAAAAATTTGAGTTTTTGGAGTGAATTTTTTATGTAAAAATATTGCATAAAAAATATTTATATGCTATAATATAGGCACTTGGAGGAGATGGTATGATTGTCGAAATTAGAGCAAAAAATGTATATTCATTTAATGAGAGTATTAAGTTTTCAATGAATGCTGATATGCGAAATAAAAAATTGGGTTTTAATGTGCACAAGATTAATAACTTTAATGTTTTAAAGACCGCTGTTATATATGGACAAAATAATGCAGGGAAAACTTGTTTGATTAAGTGTATAAAAACAATAAAGAATTCTTTATTAAACTTGCCAATGGATATAATGCCAAATTTATTTACAAACAATCCTGTTTGTGAATTAGGAATATCATTTATTAATGATGGCTCACTATACTCTTATGATTTTAAATATGACACATCTAAAAAAGAATATGTATACGAAAAATTTTCAGAGACAATAAGAGACAAATATTCAAATGATAAAGAAGATGTATGGTATTCTTTTGATGTAAATGATAAGAATAATATAGCAAATATTATTAAAGATCAAAACTTAGTTGATGCCGTGAAATTAGTGTCTCATAATGCACCAATTTGTTACACAATAGACGTGAATAATTTTGATTATGTAAAAAAGATGAAGAAAATATTAAATGAACAAGCAAATGAAATTGATATAGTTGATTTAAATAATATTCCAATTGAAAAGACCATTGATTTGCTTAAGAATAAAAATGAACTACAAAAAAAGATTGTTGAGTTTATAAAAAACGCAGATCTATACCTTGAAGATTATAAATATTATGATGTTAAGGATTTGCACATTTCTATAAAGAATAATAGTAAACCCAGTGAGAGAGCGTTAAACATTCCGGACAGAATAATGGATCAAATAAGACTTACATCAGTGTATAAGGGCAAAATGGTGCCAAGCATGCTTTTTGATTCAAGCGGAACAAAAAAGATGGTTGCGCTTGCAAGTTATATTATAGAGGGTTTGAAAAAAGGACATGTATTAGTAATTGATGAATTAGACAGTGGAATACATTTTGTATTGACAAGAGCTATTGTGTCTATGTACAACAACGAATTAAATGACAAGTCTCAACTTATTGCTACAACCCATGATGTAAACTTGCTTGATGTTAAAAAACTATTTCGAAAGGAACAAATTTGGTTTGTTGATAAAGACGAAGAAAGGGTATATGTATATTCGTTAGCTGATTTTACTGCTGAAGATGGTGTTAGAGATACTACTGATGTTATAGATAAATATACCAAAGGCTTCTTTAATGCGATACCAGAGCCCGAACTTATAAATTCATTAATTGACATTACTAAAAGGGGTTAAAATGGTCGGATTTAAGAACTATTACAATAAAATAAAAATTTGCATTGTGTGTGAAGGGTATGAGGAATACGATTATTTAGACAGACTTATCAAACTTAATATATTTGATAAAGCCTATGATATTAATTTAGTTAATGCAAAGGGTAATGGAAATATATTTGCTAGATATCAAGATATTTACCAACGAAATAAATACCATATAATCTTTGTTTTTTGTGATACAGAGCAGAAGCCATATGAGCAATTTATGGACATTAAGGATAAGATAGATGAACTCTATGACCAAAAAGGGATTTCTGATAAGCTTGTGATATTTGCAAATCCTTGTACAATGCAAATAATACTATTCCACTTTGGTGATATAGTTTTAAAATCAAGCCAGAAAGCAAAGAATGCAGAAGATATTGAAAGGTTAACTGGAATTAAAGGGTATAACGCGAGTGAGGAAAAGAGAAAAGAACTGTTTGATAAGATAACAAAAGAGAATTATGGTGAAATGAGAGAAAGAATTAAATCTTTGTCAACAAATAGCAATGATGAGAATAGTTCTAATATAAGCAAGTTCTTTGACTACCTTGAAGAATATTATGAGAAGTGGTATGAAAGTATAAATAAGAATTAAGAAAATAAAATAGAAATATGTAATAAATAAAAGAGTATGGATAAATTTTATGATTATATAACTGGTAGGCAGTTTGTAAATTCTGCTAGTGCAGCAGAAGAATATTATGATGTGATGGAAAAACATATAAAAAAAGAAGAAGAGTTTAAGAGAAAACCAATAGAGCAAAATGAACAAATAATTAACCAGATAAAAGAAACAAATAAGTTTATAGAAGAAACAAAAACATCATTAATTGAATTGAAGAAATCAATGAACAAACCAAGATTAATTGATTGGATAATAGTTGCATTAACTGGAGGGGCACTATTTATAGCAATACTACAATATTTAAAATAGAGCTACTTATTTCAATTAGTAAAATATAAAATAAGATATTTGTTATATATTGATAAAAATAAAGTTTGAGTGTGAGCGATAAATTTTTGGAGAATATAAGAAATGCAATAAGCAAAAACGAATAATTATGATGAAGAGTTGGTAAAAAAACATGGTACTCAAATTGTTATCAGATGATTGAAAATTATTAGTAATTATCTACTTTATATTAGCGAATATTATTCGTATTTTCAACAGTAAGGAGATTTATGAAAGTAGTAGAATCTGGATATAAAATTGATTTACATATTCATTCAGTTTATTCTTGTTCAAAAGACAAAGGGAAGGTTGCGTTTAATACGATAGATAACATTGGTGTTCTTGCAGAGAAATTGAATGACAACGGAGTTCAAATGTGTGCAATTACGGACCACGATGCATTTGGATTTGATATGTATAAAGCGCTCAAGACTTATGAAAATGATAAACAAAGTTCTATCATCAAAGTATTTCCTGGCATCGAATTTACAGTTGAATTTGCCGGTGAAAACGGTTCGACTGTGTTACATGTGATTGCCATATTTAATGATGAAGATGAATTAAAAGTAACAAAGATTGCCGAATGCTTAGTAGATGATAATGGGAAAACCGCATATGATAAGAAAGGCGCTTTTTCAGAGGAAAAATTCCTTTCTATTTTAAGAATCATTGATTTGGATACAATTCTTATTGTTCATCAGAAGAGTTCTTTGACATCATCACGTTCATACAAAAATGATGCAAATACTGTTGGAAAGGAAAAATTCCAGGAGTTTGTGTATACTGATTATTTTGAGGCATTTGAATTTAAGAATCGTAAGAATGAGGTGTTTAACAAAAGTTTTTTGAATGCGAAGAATCTGACGGAAAATATTCGATTCATTACAGGGTCAGATTGCCATGACTGGAGCTGCTATCCCAAAGAAACAGAAAATGATAATACAGATTTTGTTTATACATATGTGAAATGTTTGCCTTGCTTCAAGGGTCTTGTTATGGCAATAACAGATCATAGAAGAATAAAAACCGTCAACAGTTTTTTTAACCCAACAGAAACCTATATCAAAAGTATCCAGATTTCCATAGCAGGTGCACAGTATGATATTCCCCTATCTCGTGGCATAAATGTTATTATTGGTGATAATTCGATAGGAAAGTCTTTGCTGTTGCATAAATTGACATCATACAGAAAACTGCAAGAAGGTATGATTAATAAAACAATGGTTAAGGGATATGACAATTACTTAAAAAAGCACAAAATTGATGTGTTGACAACGATACCTGTGTCAGAAATATTTGTTTTTGATATGCAAGGTGAGATTCGTAACAAGTTTGAACAGGGAAAAATTAAATCTGATGATTTTTTTAGTCAATATTATCCATCTGCAATTAAGTCGGATGCATATAGAGAAAAAATTCAGAGAAAACTAAATGCTATCTTTTCATTTTTGGAAGAAAAATTTGCATTAGAGCTTTTGGAAGCTCAACTGAGTAGATTTAAGATAATTGATGAAGATATTGAACAAGCAGAGAGCATAACATTTGTTGGTTCTGTTTCAAAGAATAATCTATGTGTAGAAGGATATAATTATATTAGCAGTGATTTAGATAATGTTATTCAAAAGATTGAGACGATAATGGATAGCACTTGGCTTGAACAGGATGATAAGAAACAATTAATATGTATCATTAAACAAATAGAAATTATGTCTAAGCGTTACGAGGAGAAAAATAAAAGTGCTGAAATAGAAAATAAAAAAATTGCTCTTTTCCAGGATGCTGTTAGTAAGTTTAAGCAGAAATATCAGTCTTCTGTTTCTGATACACAAAAGAAACTATCAACATACAATGAGAGTATTGATAATGCAGTAGAAGCGATTGTTACAATTATTAGTCGGAGAGAGAAGTTAATGGTTCCAGATTTTCACATAGAAAAAGAAATGATTCAGATACAGACAGAACGGGTTCATGATTATGAATTTAATAGTAGGCTGGACATAACAGAAATTGATGAAGAGTACATTGAAAAACTTTTTGCTTATGTAATGAAGAAGGACACTAAGAAATCTGTTTTCGAGATGAGTCAAGATGAATTAGCAGTGCAACTTCTTCGTTTTAATGGAGTTCCGTCAGAAGCCTTAATTGAATTAAAAAAAAGAATACAAGAACAGCTTGACTCGGATTTGGCAAATAAATATACTATAACGCAGGCAGGAAAAGACCGAACCCAGGAACTATCATCCGGGTTGGATGCTCAAATATATTTTGACATTTTATCCTATGAAACGAGTCATGGTGGTATGTATATCATTGATCAGCCAGAAGATAATATTTCGCAAAAGGCTATTAGGGATTACTTGCTTGATCGTTTTAAAACTATGGGTGAGAATCGTCAAGTTTTAATGGTAACTCATAGACCACAGTTTATTGTAAATCTTGATGTCGATAATGTTATTTTTATAGGAAGGGAAAATAACAAAATTTATATTCAATCAGGGGCTTTGGAATATAGAGATGCGGAGTATAATATTCTTGACATTATTTCAGAGCATATAGAGGGTGGGTTGGATACATTAAGAAAGAGGTGGAAACGTTATGAAAAGAATTCTCCAATTTAAAAATATGAAAGAGAGTTATGCTTGTTTTGAAAAAGGTGAAAAAGTTTTTGAAATAACAAAATCTAATCTTCAGTTTGATGTAAAGGCTTTCTATCAGGCTTTTTATAGTGGAGATAAGGACTACGATGATATTGAGGTGGAGAATTGTATATCAAAAGATAAAAATGGCAAGCATGTTTACGACTGTATCGTTCTTTTGATAAGTAAAATAAAAGAAAAACTTGTAGAATTATCAATAGAAGGTAGCAACGAATTTTCTCAGGAAAATGATTCTGCAGAGGAATAATAAGATGATGTTAAATGAAGATTGATAATTTAGAGATTGAGGCAGTTTGAGGGAATGCTTGTAAAGTGCGAAAGAAGGTATTTCAACCACTTCAAAAACTCGAAAAAAATTTGAGTTTTTGGAGTGATAGGAATCAGTAAAATAACAAAAAAAACTCCTATCTATACCATTTTTATGCAAGATTAAAAAATAGAAATTATTCTTATAAAATATTATGATAATTTATATTGTCAAACTGTAGTGGCTTAATTGAAAATGAAATTCATTGGCAGGTTTGTTAAGATGATGGTTAAAACTGCCTATGGGGTGAATAATTGTTATGATTAGAAGCAATCGTTGTTTGTATTTTAAATGTTTTCAAGATTTTTGTTCTGAAGATAGCAATAGTATTTTAGGTACTATTGTCGATAGTTATCATGGGGATCTTTTAACATCTGCAAGAGAAGCGTGGACAGAAGAAATAAGAATCTTAAAGTGCCTATTAGAATCATATAAAACGGAAGATGGAAAAATAATTTTTGAATATGATATACCACGTTTAGGTAAAAGAATTGATGTGGTATTGCTGCTTAGGGGAATAATATTTTGCCTTGAGTTTAAAGTAGGTGAGACAAAAATACTAATGAATGATGTCGACCAAGTTCTTGATTATGCTCTTGATTTAGATAATTTTCATAAATTAAGCGAAGGCAAGATAATAGTGCCTATTCTTGTGGCAACTAGATATAATAGTTCAACAACAGTTGTACAAGAATCCTTTATAGCAGAAATGTAATAAATCCGTTGCATACTGGCGAAAAAGATTTAATGAAAGTGATAGATAGAGTTTTAGATTCTTACCCAAATGAAAAACAAATTGATGAAAACTGGATTATAAGCCCATACTCACCAACACCGACAATTATAGAAGCAGCACGTGCATTATATGAGAATCATTCAGTTGAGGATATAACAAGACATGAGGCAGACAAAGTAAACACAGACAAAACAATAGATTATTTATTAAAAGTAATTGCGGACAGTAAAAAGAATAATAAAAAAAGTATTTGCTTTGTAACTGGAGTGCCTGGTGCTGGTAAAACTCTTGTTGGTCTTGAAGTGGCAATTAGACAAACCTATCAGGGACGTAAAGAACCAGTAAAAGACGAAGGAGCAGTATATTTGTCAGGTAATGGACCACTTGTAGCAGTGTTAACGGAAGCATTAGCTCAAGACAATGTAAAAAAAGAGAAAGAAAGAGGTAATAGAAAGAAGATAACCGATGCAAGAAGGGAAGTGCGAAAATCAATACAAATCATACATAGATATCGTGATAACATGCTTGCAAAAATTAAAAATCCAGTTGAAAATGGAATTCTTCAAATAGACCCAAGTAAAGCTATTAAAAATGAAGAGTCAGGATATGGTGAAGTGGAACATGTAGCTATCTTTGATGAAGCACAAAGGTCTTGGACACATAAAAGATTAGCTGATTATTTAAAAAGAGGTGGAACATACGGAAATAAAATCAAAGTACAAAACTTTCCATTATCTGAGGCTGAATTTTTAATTTGGTCATTAGACCAACGTCAAGACTGGGCAACAATAATCTGTCTTGTTGGTGGAGGCCAAGAAATTAATACTGGTGAAGCTGGTATTTCTGAATGGATAAAAGCAATTAATGACAAGTTTTCGCATTGGAATGTATACATTTCCAATAAATTGACCGATAAAGAATATGCTGAAGGTAAAGTTAATGAAGTTTTGAGTAACAACAAAAATGTTAAATTTGCAGACGAATTACACTTAGCAGTATCATTGAGGTCATTCAGAACAGAGAAGCTATCATTGTTTATTAATAATTTATTAGATGTTAATGACATAGCATTAGAGTTGTATAAGGACATAAAAGAAAAATACCCTATTGTTTTGACAAGGGATATGGAAAAAGCGAGAAGATGGATTCATGATAATACACGAGGCAATGAAAGAAGCGGAGTTTTGGTTAGTAAAGAATCTGCTAGATATAAGCCTTTGGCAATACATGTTTTACCAAATGATGATGATAACACAATCCATTGGTTTTTAGATGATAAGACAGATACGAGATCATCAAATTATTTAGAAGATGCTGTTACTGAAATTCAAGTTCAAGGTTTAGAATTAGATTATACATGTTTGCTATGGGATGCAGATATGCGCTATGAAAATGGGAAATGGCATTTTTATCGTTTTAATGTTAATAGGCAACAGTGGGTTGAGCAAATTGGAAATAGTGAAAGTAAACAAGATTTGATCAAGTATATGTTTAATGCGTATCGAGTTTTGTTAACAAGAGCTAGAAAAGGAATGGTAATTTGTATTCCAAAAGGTAATGGCAATAAATTTGCTAATGGGTTTTATGAAGATAGTACTAGATTGCCAGAGTTTTATGATGGCACATATGAGTATCTAAAAAATATTGGTTTAGAAGAGATATAATTTAATTTGTATGTTATATATTACAAAACAGTAAACATATTAATAGAAGTGTCAAAAAAAGATTTTATCATATTCTACGAGGAGGGTTAGGATGAAGATATTAGATATTAACATGAAAGGTAATGCTATAAGATTATATTTAGGAAAAGATTCAACAGATATTTCAAAAATAACAGGAGATGACTGGAATAATGTTGGTGTTAATGCAACAGTATATAAAGAATATGTAGATAAGATTGTAGATTTAGAAATACCTTTTAAAGACACAGTTGTTAGTCCATTGAATTTTTATGAAAATGAAGATAGGCTGACTAAAGACCAAATAAAATCAAGGCTTGTGCCTTTATTTGCTATTTGCTATGATACTGACAAAGAAAAATATAGTGATGGTCTAAATGATATTTATTCTATGAACTCTCTAGCAAGATGGGAGAATAAAAAAGTTATTTTTATGGGTGATAATTATGAGGAAATGTTTCGAGGCGAAGAAAAAGCAAATCATATACATTACCACATAGGAAGTAAAGTAAGAAAAGTAATTAAAGATATAGGTGGTACTGTGCCAGAAGATTTACCAACACCTAAAAAGAGCATCAAACAGATTGAAAAAGAACATATGAAAAAATTAAAGGAAAAAGCAAAAAAGAATAAATTAATTTTGGACGAATGATGAAAGGATCCCCTATGTTTGACGACGATTTTATGAATGACATGCTATTAAATCCAGATTTATATGGCATGGAAGATGAAGATGACCAAGAAAATGAATATGAGGAGGATGATGATGACTATGAATAAAAAAAATATAATTAAACCCGCAATTATTACTATAATATTGTTAGTTGCAATTTGGTTTTTATTTTTAAGAACTAAAGAATTGACCATTACTTATGACGGAGTTGAAAATGCGAATACTTATACCTACAGCACTATGGGGACTTCAGCACCTATGTTTAGGGCGGCAGCAAAGAACGAGACATTTATGGATAAAGATATGGGAGTTGCAAATGCAATTTCAGCAGATGCATTATATGAAGAATCAGCAAATGAAGAAGAAGCAATGACGACGCCAGAAAGGTATAGGGAGAATAAATTTTACAGAGTTGACACAACTGACTTTAGTACCTTGGTTGAGGACTTAATGAAAGTTGTCAAAGAAGTAAACGGCACAATTAAAATCAACCAACAAAATAGTCTTAAAAAAGTAGTTTATGATAATGAATTTTATCCAAGATATCAGGAATTAGAATTTACAGTTGACAACTCAGAGACTGACTTAGAAAAAATTGAAGAGACACTTGGCAAATGGGGTGAGATAAGAGTTTCAAATTCTAACATCACATCTATAGAGCAAGAACTTACAAATTATGAACAGCAACTCAAAGAAATGGAAGAGGCAAGAAAGGCTCTCCAAGAATCAAAGGATAAGGATTGGATAGCAAGACAAGATTCTGAACTCGCAAAGAAAAGTGAACGAATTAAAAATCAGATTGAGAATGCAAAAAAGCAAAGCACTTACAAAACTTATACTGTAAATATATATGAAGTAATCAAGTTTAGAGTAAATGCATTTAGATATTGGTATGAAAATAATTATGAATTAAAAAATGCAGTGTCAAATGTTTTGCCTTATATGGTTAAAATATTCGCAATACTTGTTCCTGTGATGATTATGCTAATACTTCTGGTGTATATACTAAATTCAATCATAAGAGGTGGCAGCAAGAGAGCATTTAAAGATAAATTAGAGGCTATAAAAGAAGAATTTAATGATAAAGAAGTGCATTTTGACATTAAGATGTGATAAATATTGCATTTTTAATCTTTATTATTTTTCAATATTGTAGTAAAATATACATATAAATATTTCTGAAATGTAAAAGAGATATATTAGGGGGGTTATTATGTTAAATGAAAAAGTAAAAGCATTATTAAATGATCAAGTAAATAAGGAGATGTATTCAGCATATCTCTACCTTGATTTTTCAGGATTTATGGGCGGCAAAGGTTTAGGCGGATTTGCTGCTTGGTATAAAAAACAAGCTGAAGAGGAAATGGAGCACGCATTTAAGATTTATGATTACATCCATGCAAATAATGAGGAAGTAGAGCTTCTCGCAATTGCAAAGCCAGGTGTTGCTCTCACAGATGAACTTCAAGTTTTAAAAGAGGGTCTTAAGCACGAGCAATATGTGACAAGTCTCATTCACAATATCTATAAAGTCGCTATGGAAGAGAAAGACTATAGAACTATGCAATTTATGGATTGGTTCATAAAAGAGCAATGCGAAGAAGAGGAAAATGCTCAAGAGTTAATTGATAAATTTGAGAAGTATGGTAAGGATGCAGCAGCTCTTTACGAGTTAGACAAAGCTTTAGGTAAGAGAGATTAGGGCGAAAATCCGATTATTTATAGTTGTTGACAATGTGGTAATAAATGATATAATTATAGTCTAACACTATAACTGATGGGGGAAGGCCAGTGGTAGTTTCTACATATAATACACACACACACAATCTCTTTTAGAGGTCAGTTTTCATGTAAAGAATATATTTGTGAAATATCATCACCTAGATTTAGGTGGTGATTTTTTTGTGGGAAAATAAATTATAAGTAGTTTTTTGGAGAGGTTATTTATGAGATGTAGTAATTGTGGTGCTGAATTAACAAATGGATCATTAATTTGTCCAAGATGTGGAGCAAGACAAGCAGGCGGAGGAAATGGTGGAAATGGAAAAGTAAGAAATGGTGGTAATGGCAGAAATGGTGGTGGAGGAAAAATTGTTGCAATAGTTGCAGCTTTAATTTTAGTTGCAGTGGGGACTATTGTTGGAATAAATGTAACTAGAAATAATACAAATGCAAGTAGTAGTTTTACACATGATACTACATTTAATAAGGATAACCTTACAATTACGGATGAAAACACATTGAGATACAGAGATGTTGCCAATACAAAATCTTTTAATGTTGGCAGTGAAAAAGGTTTCGTAGAAGTAAAGATTGTTGACGAACAAGGATTCAATGCAAATTTTAAAGTAGATAAAGCTCAAAAAAATGATAGATATATTATTAAGCCAGATGGCGTGTGGGACAATACTCATACATATTATATGTACTTAGGGGAAGATACATATTTTACTGATGAGGACATGTTTAAGTTTAAAAATGTCATTTATTCTATAAAGAGAGAAACGGTTAGTGATATAAATATAAATCAAGACATCAAGGATATGACTTCATATACTGATATAGAGATTTCAAAAAATACGAAAGTTGGAGACATAGTATTAAAGAAAGATAAAAATGACGAATTAGTTTGCTTAAAAGTTGAAAATAATGTAGGCGGAGTTGTTACTTATAGTGAGCCAACATTAGACGAAGTGTTTAAGGATTTAAATGTCAACAATACATTTAAACCAGATTATAGTTCTGTAAAATGGAATCAAGAAATAGGAATAAAGATGGCTTATAATGTTGCAAGAAGTCCATTTTTTGAGGCACTAGTACAAACTGTCTATGCAGAGGGTAATTCAGATTATGTGTATGGACAAGTTTTGTCTGATATAAGCGAGTATGTCACATGTACACCATATAAAGTAAACAATGGTTTAGGAGCAAAGGTAATAATAACTTTACCTAAGTTAGATAAAAATGTTTTCAATGCAATAGATGTCAACGGTTCAATAGTTGTTACGATTGATGTATCAAACTCTTTTGAATTTAAACCGGATATTGATTTTAGAGATGAAAAAAATATTAAATTTGACATGCAATTTTATACTTACCCATCATCAAGTATAAAGATTGATATTACAGGTGAAGCGAATGTAACAGATGATGCAATAAAAAGAGCTTGGGATGCTATAAAAGATTATGATAGTTATGTTGAGTTGTGTGATACTGAAATACCAATACCTGGGGCTTCAATAAAAGCCGGTGTAATAAAAGGTGGTATATTTGTTCATGTACCTATGGGCTTTGTACCTAAATTCGCTGCCACTGTTAATTTTAATTATTCGCATGAAAGAAATTCAATGATAAAGTTCGGAATAGGTATTGTAAATGGAGAATTGGTTCCAGATTATGTGAACAATTTAACAAAAGACGAGATTAACCTCCATATGGATGGACAATTGTATGCAAGCATGGGAGTTAGAATAGAACCAAAGGTTTCATTTGAAATTAGTGCAAGTGCTGATATAGGTGTAGCAGAAGGTCATGCAGCTGCAGTAGCAGCCGTGGGTTTTGGTGCAGAAGTTGGACCTTATGTAGAGTTTAAAGGACAATATGATGGCAAATGGGACAAAGTAAGTGGAACGAGCAATGTTGAAGGCAATTGTGATTTAGAGCTTGGAGTGTACTATATTTTTGACATAAATGGAAATTTAAAAATAAACTTAGGATATGGGTACATTGATTTGAAAGGCACTCTTAAGAGTGGTTGGGATGCTTTCTGGACTGGCGCTGAACCTAAACGACAGATGCACACTAAAGAACTTATAGATATAGACGAGAAACTCTATTATGAATTGTTAAATGAGCATGTACCATTAATTCAGATTGGTGGCTACATAGATAATAATGGTGCAGATGTAGCAACAGCGATAAATGTTGGAGCAGTTGGCTCTACTATGATGCTCGGCCCTTATAGTTTTAGAGTAATTGATAAAAATGAAATGAATGGAACAGCATTACTTGTTGCGGTTGAAGGTTTGGATAGTAAACCTTATACTGATAATTCAAATAACAATATAGGTACAGCAGGTGGATGGGCAGCTTCAACACTCAGAAAATATCTGAATGAGCAGTTTGTAAAATCGTTTAGCGCCGCAGAATTATCTTCAATCTATGAAAATGTAGTAAAAGCAGAAAAAAATGAAAAGTATGGAATAGATGGAGGTAAAGACTCAACCGATAAAATATTTATACTTAGCAAATCAGAATTAGAAAAATATTTAAAGTCGGATGCGGAAAGACAAGCTAAAGCATCTGGAACTGCAGTTGCAGCAGGAGCTTATGTAAGTACTGAAACAGATGCATCAGCTCATAAATTGACAGGCAATACTGTTTATTGGGTTAGAAATCCTGGCAATATGACTATAAATGCAATGGCAGTAAATTCAGATGGATCTATAAATGAAGAAGGTGCACCTGTATCAAGAAATGATATTTGTGTACGCCCAGCACTTTGGATAAGATATGCAATTAGAGGAACACAAGTGAGTGATAGATTAAAGAATGCAAATAAAGCAGCAATAAATACCTCTAGTGTTAAATAATAATTTGTGAAATTTAAGTAGGTAAATATGTATTATTTAAGAATCTATTTTGAAAACAACATTAAAGAGGTAAGACTAAAAGAGGGAAAGGTCTATTCTTTTGGCTCAGGTCATGGCGAAGACATACTCTACAAAGAGTTTCCAAAGAATATGTCTCCTATCCGTTTCATTGTTAAGAATGGTTATTGGACAGTGACTACTGCGAGAAAGACTGTTGATTTATTTTCGCATATAAATGAAAAGTTGGAGTTCAACAAAGTTTATCTTGTAAATGATTTGCTTGAAATTGCATTTGCAATTTATAAACTTGATGATGTGAATACCAAAGTATATAGAGTAAATAGGACGGAGATAGTAATAGGTTCTGATAAATCTTGTGATGTAGCTATAAGAGATAGATATATTGCTAGAAAACAAATCAAACTTTTAAGATATGGCGACAAGTGGTACTTTGAAGATTTAGATTCTGAAAACGGAACCTATGTAAATGGTAAAAAGTTTACTCACCTTATGCTGGCTGATAGTGATGAATTAATTCTTGGCTTCGCGAAACTTAATATAAAACACAATGTATTGACTGTTAAGTACAATGGAAATGTTATTTTCAATTTACCAAATCTCAATAGAAGTAAGGTAGTGACAGATTTAAATGCTGAATACCCTTACTATTATAAACCTCATACAAGACTTAAAGAGGATGTGCCAACTGATGAGATAGATATTGAGAAGGCACCTAATATAGGAGCTCAGCCAAAGATAAAGTGGGTAACAGTGTTACTTCCACCTATTGCTATGGCAACCATTATGGTTACTGTTTGCATACTTACCAATATGTCTGCGACTGCACTTATGCTTACTGTACCTATGTTGATGGTGGGAGCTATAACTTCTGTACTTGGATATAGATCAGAGATTGCTAACTTTGCCAATAAGGTAAAGCAAAGAACAAAGGTATATGAAAAGTATCTTGATGATCAAGTTTCTCATATGCACAAACTTGCAAATCAACAAAGAAAAGCACTTAACCTTGACAATCCGTCAACTAAATATCTCATGGAATCAGTTGAAGCTATGTCTGCTATATGGGATAGAAGCTTAAGAGATAAAGATTTTATGACTTTGAGAATTGGTAGCGGAAGTGCAAAGGCAACATTTAAAATCAACATTCCAAAGAATCAGTTAGAATTAGAAGAAGATAAATATATGACTGAAATTCGACAGGTTGCACAGGAATGTCGAAATGTAAATAATGTACCTATAACTATTGATTTGTTAAGACATCAGAGTCTTGGAATAATAGGAAACAAAGTAAGAAGGGATGCACTTACTAAGAATTTAATTTATCAAGCAGCAGGACACCATAACTATGATGATTTAAAAATTATACTTATTTGTGACAGTTCAGAAGCAAATGATTATAGTTTTGTAAGATTCTTGCCACATAATTATGACGACCAAAGAATCATGAGATTCTATGCTGATGATAAAGTAACTTCAACGACAATGTTAGATAAGATTGCTGATGTTATAGAAGAGAGAGAAAACATAAAGAAAAATGATGAAGATGTAGAAGTTATAAGACCATATTATTTGATAGTAAGTATGTCAAAGAATTTGACTTTAAATCATGCGATATCAAGAAAACTTACACAAGTGTCTAAGAATTGTTTCATAGGAACTATATTTAATTATGAAAACATTCACGACCTTCCAAATGATTGCTATTACATATGTGATGTGTCATCAAATAATCCAATGATGTATGAGAAAGACCATGCATCTGTAAAATATAGTTTCTTGATTGATGAAGTAGATGCGATAGATTATGAGAAGTATGCAAGAAAGATGTTGCCAATCATAACTGATACAGAAAATAAATCAGTTGGATTCCCAAAATCTATTACATTCATGCAGGGCTTAAAAGCTAACAATTTTGATGCCCTTAAAGTTGCAAACAATTGGTCAAGCGCCACTCCAGAAAGATCTATGGCAGTTCCGATTGGAAAAACAAGCAGTGGTGAAGATTTCTTATTTGATATACATGAAAAGGCTATGGGGCCACACGGATTAGTTGCTGGTATGACTGGTTCTGGAAAATCAGAAGCAGTTCAGACATTTATGTTGTCGCTTGCAGTTAAGTTCCCACCAGAAGCAGTGTCATTTGTAATAGTTGACTTTAAAGGAACTGGGCTTATACTTCCATTTAGAAAGATGCCACATCTTGCAGGAACTATTTCGGATATTGATACAAACATAAGTAGAAACTTGATAGCACTCATGACAGAATTGGAGAGAAGAAAATCACTACTCGATAAATATAAAGTTAGCAACATATCAAGTTATCTGAGATTATATAGAGAAGGTAAGGCAGAAGAACCATTGTCTTATCTGATGATTGTCATAGATGAGTTTGCAGAGTTCAAAAAGAAATTCCCTGACTTTATGAAAGCAGTTAGCACTATATTCCGTATAGGAAGAACTCTTGGTGTTCATATTATATTGCTTACTCAAAAACCTGCAAATGTTGTTGACGATGAGATGAATGCAAATACAAGATTTAGATGGTGCTTGAAGGTTGCATCATCACAAGATAGTAATGATATGCTTCACCATCCAGATGCTGCCAAGATAACAAATCCTGGTAGAGCATATATACAAGTTGGTGAAGATGAAGTCTATGAACAAGTTCAAACATATTATTCTGGTGCTAGATTTGCTGAAAATGCAGCTGCTGGCAAATCAAATGCTGACATAAGCATCGTAGATCGATATGGAAATAGAATTGTCTTCAAAGATAAAGAAGGAAGTACTGATAAAACAAAAGAAAGTGAAATTGATTACGTAGTAAGAAACTTGGCAGAGTTCTCACGCGATAATGATTACAAATTTGCAAGAAAAGTATGGACTGAAAAATTACCAAGTATCATTTCACTTGATAGTATAGAAGAGTCAAGATTTGATGGAGAAAAGTATAAGGCAGCTGAAAATGTAGCTTATGCACCTACTATTGGATTGCTTGATGATCCTAGAACACAAGAGCAAAAACCACTTAAGATTGAATTTACAGAAAACGGAAGTTACACACTTTATGGTTCACCTGGTACAGGAAAGACAACTCAGTTTAATACTATTATATACTCTACTATAAAGAATTACACTCCAGATGAAGTTAATATGTATATATTAGATTTTGGTGGTGGTTCTCTCAATATATATAATAGTGCCCCACACATTGGCGGTATAGTTCTTCCGGATGAAGAAGAAAAATTGCTGATGCTTATAAGAATGCTCAATGCAGAGTTAAATAGAAGAAAAAAAGTATTTGCAAAATCAGGACTTACAAATATAAAAGCATATAAGAGTGCAAATCCAAATGAAAAGATGCCATACATATTGCTTATGATTGATAACTATGCTTATGCAGTTCAAAACTATCCAGATCTTCCAGAGTTTTTACTTACATATATAAGAGATGGTGCTAACTATGGTATGTATTTTATAAATGCAGTATCAACAGTTAGCTCGATGAGTTTCAGGTTGTCTGAGAATATCAAGAACAAACTAACACTCTATATGGCCGAAAAAGCAGATTATAATGGAATCTTTTCTATGTCTCCTGGAATAACTATAGACAATATCAAGGGACATGGTATCTGCAAATATGATAAGTACTGCGTAGAGTACCAAACAGCTACACCTATTGATGATGCAGATGAAAATAAGAGAGTATTTGCAATTCGTGATTTGGTTGAACAAATTAGCAAGGCTTGGACAGGAGAAAAAGCAAAGCCTATCCCTACATTGCCAGAAAAAGTTCGATATAAAGATAATGAGACAAATAATATCCTTGTTGGTATTTCTAAGAATGAAGTAGAAAAAGTTGAAATTGATATCAATGAGAGACCGTTTGTCTTAATATCAAATTATAGAAATGAAGAATTTGAAAATGTATTCTATGAGCAATTAAATTACAAGTACAATATAAAGACAAAGATACTACATGGAAATTTTGATAGAGTTGAACAAGACTATTCGTTTGATGAAGAAAAGGTACTTAGTCAATTAGAAGATGTAGTAAAAGAACTTGATGAAAGAAAGAAAGCGCCAAAAGAGGGAGACCATCTAGATAGTGAAAAATATCCATATATACTTATTTATATTAAGGCATATACTGAATTTGTAAATGCAGTGGATGAGAAAGCCAAATATATATTATACAACATTGTAAGACTTGGCAAGGGGCTTAATATAATAGTTGTCATAGAAGACAATGGCAATAGAATCAACAATCATCTGAGTAACGATAAGGCTGTCATAAGAATTAATGACATTGGCACTCTTATATTGGTAGGTGGTTGCATCAATGAAAATCACCCATTTGTACAAATCAATTTAAGTTTTGCAGAAAAGAATGCTCAAATTTTAAATGATGAGGCTTATGTAGTTACAAAGAATGATAATGGAGAAAGTGAGTTTAAATTTGTTAGAGCTTGTGTCAAGTAGGTATGAATAGTATAAATATTTCATTGGAAGAACTTGAGTTCTTGCTTATAAAGAACAAATGCGAGTATTTGTTTGGCTTTCCAGATGCTTTTATAAAAATTGAAAGAACAGATGTCAGTAAAAGATTTGATATAATAGCAGATAATTTGGAAAGTAGAAATTTAATAACGAGATCTTTTAAAGGCGAAACTACATATGACGACACAATTAAAAAAGTAATAGATGATATTATAGCTGTAGACAAATATTATGACATCACCATTATTGAGTCAAATGTAGTAAATAAGAAATATAGAATTTATAATAGTAAAGATGACTATGTAGTGATAGAAATATTTAGTAAAGGCAATAGTGAATTAGACTATTCGCAAATATACATACACCTTTACGATAAAGCAACATTATTAGATAGGGCCGATAAAGTTTCAAATAAGCTTTTTAAAGATTGCTTGGAAAAGGATGATATATCAATAGATATTCCAAGTGAACTATATCAATCAATTAATAAATTATCAGAAGAAAAGTTTATTGTGAAATATAAAAATGCATCAGAGAATGATACGAAATTAATCAAAACTGCATATAAAACTATTACTTATGCTGAAAAGGTACTTTCTTTCGCGGTAACTGATATGAAAGAAAGAAAAAGCAAGGTTTATATGTATGTATATGGACTTAAAAATTTATTGGCCATGGAATTTAAGATGGAGAAAGAGGAATATAAATGGATTACCAAACAAATTGATAATTCTGAGTTTGACGAAGAGATAAATAAAGTATTTAAATAAAGGAAGATAATTATGAAAATACCAGAGAAAATTTTAATAACAACATTTTATAAGGGAAATTTTGTTGATATTGAAGTTCCGACAGATATATACATCAAAGAAATAAAAGATAAAATTGTTGATGTCTTGAATGTGTATTTCAAAGAGAATTTAATTAACGACACAGTTCCTGGTGCTATAAATTTGTATTATGAGAATAAACCACTTGATAATGATAAGATGTTAATTAATTATGGTATCTGGGATGGTTCTATAATAGACGCGAGGTAAATATGGGAGATTTGATTAATAACTATGCTGATGTAATTACAGCATCAAACAATTTGAAAATAATTGCCAGTGAACTTAGCAGTGTTAGTTATCATCTAAAAAAATTAAATGAGGATATGAAGTTGGCAATTAAAGGCACTGCAGGGGAGTATTTTACTAATAAAATAGTGCCGCTTGGGATAAGAAAAAGTGATGAACTTTCTGAGAAGAGTGAGGCACTTTCTAATAGATTAAATTTGCTAACTAAAACCATGAATGAACTAGAGAGTAATATAGAAGGTGCAGATATAGATTTTCTATAATCTAAAGGAGTAGCGATGACTATAAGAATATCTTTTGACGAACTAAGTGAATTTGATGCTAATTTAAAGACAATAAAAAATAATATAATCGAGCTATCTCAGGTAATGGATAGAGTGGTTAATAAAGTTGTATACGAGAGGATAGTAACTGATCCTAACGTTATTAATGATATAGAGAATTTGTCTATGGATATAAGAAATTTAGAGGTTGATTTGGATGCCTACATTTATGATATTAATCTTATAAAGGAAGAGTTTAAATCAATAGATGAAAAGATTAAAAATGATTCAATAGAGTTAAAGAACATGATACAAGATTTACTTAGAAAGACTAAAAATGCTTTTATACCTGCAACTTATTCGATTAATTCATCAATCTCAAGCGAAGAAAACGAGAGTGCAATGAAGGTATATGGTGTTGATGAAAAAGTAAATATGACTATTGAATTAGACCAGTATAATAGTTGATTATATCTTTGAAATGTATAATGTGTTTCAAAGTTTATAAAATAAATGAAAGGAGACAGTGAACATGGCAGGTACAATTAGAATTACCCCCGAATCATTAAGAAGTAATGCTACAAAGGTTGATGGTTACAGATCAGAGTTTGATGGAACTATGTCAAACCTTCAAAGACTTGTAGATAATCTTGGTAGTGAATGGGAGGGCCAAGCACAGGCAGCATTTAACAATGATTTCCAAAATATGAAAAAAACTATCACTAGTTTTTCTCAATGCTTACAAAGATATGCTGATGCTATGAGAACAGCAGCTGCTGAATTAGAGCAAGCAGATCAAAACTTAAAATCAAAAATGTCTGGAAGCACAGTTGGCTAAAAGAAAATGGCGTGAATTACTTCACGCCATATATCGAAAATAACAAGATCAAATGATTGTGTAATGGGGTTTCACAAGTATTTGATGCTTAATATATATATATAAATTTTGGAGGTGTTATTATGTTCTGTCCTGAGTGCGGTGCAGAGATAGCGGATGATTCGAAATTTTGCACAAATTGTGGTGCAAAGATTGAAACTAAAACTGTAGTTAATGATGTTGAAGTGGTTGAAAATGATGGCGGCAATCAGAATGAATTTAACAACGTAGGAAATTCTAAAAATGATGTAGTTCCATTTGTGAATGATGTGGAAACAATTGAGAACGATGATTTTGATGATGGCCAGACAGAAATTATTTTTGACAAAAAATTACCTACTGATAGGTTAAAGAAAGGCAATAAGTCGCATGCGGCTATAGTTGTAGTCGGAATGATTTTAGTTATCGGAATAGCTGCTGCTGCTGTTTTAATGAATAGTAACAACAATAAAAAGCAAATAGCTGAGATGAAAAAGACTGGCATTGAAACAGTCGACAATGGCAAGGTAATGTATAATAAAGGCAATAAAGAGTATGCTTATGATGAATTAATTGATGATGGTGGCTCAACATACTATTTTAATTCAAATGGAGAAATGGTAAAAAATGAGTGGGTTGAGAATAAAGGCAACTGGTATTATTGCGAAAGTGATGGTAAGATTGCAAAAAGTAAATGGTTAGAGTCAACATATTATGTTAATGAGTATGGCGTTATGTTGAAAAATACAACAACACCAGATGGTTATTTTGTAGGTGCTGATGGAAAGTATGTAGATCAAGCAGCACTTTTGGCGGCTCAAAAAGCAGCGCAAATAAGCACTGGTGGAGGAGGAGGTTCTGGCGGAGGAAATTCTGGTGGAGGTTACACTGGCACAACTACGCCAGCAGTTCAGCCTAAGACTGGATCTAAACAAGTTACAAGTATCGACTACTCAAAGGAAGTATATATAGTAGCATATGATAGATATCAATCATATGTATATTATGATGATGATACATCAGTAGATATAATAATCGATTATCCAATATTTGGCGGACAAAATGGAGCAGAAGTTGATTTAATGAATAATGCTATGCAATACTGCTTGACTAATGAATTAGAAAGCTATATTGATAGTGATATTAATAATAAAACTGAAGATACAAAACCTCCAAGAAGAGTTAATATAAATGAAGCAACTGTAGCAAGTATTGAACAGAACAAAATATATGTTATCCTTAAGGGTAATTTGGAAAGAAAAAATGCGGCAAGTGTTAAACTTAATTATAGATTTATTTATGAGCGTGAAAATGGAAGCGCATATATAAGAGATTAATAATATATTAAAGGAGACTAACTATTAATTGTCAAGAGAAAAAATAAAAATTTTTATATAGCAAAGAAGCCTATAAGAAATAGACTTTAAAATAACAATGATTCAAATGATAGAATTAAGATTAAATTAAAAGTTTTGAATTAAAATC
>JAFSKG010000029.1 GCA_017449075.1 Lachnospiraceae bacterium | reverse complement strand
TGTCCCAAAAATATAAGGATGACCTTCCTCATATTTTGGATAGTCACTGCTTAAATACATTGTCCATTCTTGAGCATCAGTTTCTTTAAAGCGAGTATTTTTACTACCAACTTTTGCACCTCTTACATAAGTATCTATAGCATCAGCAACTTTTGCATCAATTCCTGTATTAAAATCATTTAAAATAGTTTGAAAATCATTTTTTAAAGAGTCGAATTCAGCCTGTGTTATAAATGCCGCACCATCGTTATCTGACACCACAGCAGAAAAACTTTCTATACTCATGAGCACAATTAAAACCCACGCAAGTTTCTGTTTTAACCACATTTTTGTGCTCTTTTTCATACTTTATGACTTACGACCCAGGGCTACCTTAAAGCAAGTGAAAAAGATAGAGGGTTGGCATCGGGGGTTATAAAAATCGGCATTTTTGCATAAAAATAGCAGGCATTGTATCTATTACGAATTGCCTGCTTAATAATATTAAGAAAAACCTGCCATATCAGCAGGTTTTAAATCACTTATAATCTTATACTTTTATAATGCTGGTGTCACAACCGGGTCATTGCTCACATCCATTGTACCACCTTTATTTGTCGTATTATCACACCATTTTAAGAAGATATAATTTGTGCCATCTTTCGTCACCTTAAACTTCATTCTTGTATTTACACCACCAGTTGCAGGAAGCATAGTTGAATGTGTTGTAGTCCCACCACTGCTTATATCAAATGTGACATCAGCCTCTGTTGCTGCATTTCCAGTTGGTGAAAATGGCCCATACTTCGCATAGACACGATAACTTCCTGACTCTTTAATCTTAAAATTAAATTCCACTTCCTCATCATATGACACCTCAAGGAATGGATATCCTGCCCCCATAGATAAATGAGGTACATTATCTTTATCCCATAAAAGTGCTGCTTTGATAGTTGCTTTGTCGGCTGCAGGGGTATTTGAATTTTCATATTTAGCATTTAACACCTGTGCAATGCTATCAGTTTTTCCAGACCAAAGACGTTTGAACTGCAAATTATTTGGATCATTTGCAAGTTTTATAAGTCGAAATGGGCTTGAACCATTCACCCCATATGAAGTGATACTATATTGAGATGCAAAATTCCACAACGATGTGCTATCATTATAATTATAATACTGTCCTCCTGAATACCTTTTATATGAACCAGCTATTTTTAAACTTGAAGAAGGAACTACTGTCGTAAACCAGCTTGTCATATCTGCTCCAGTATATTGATATGTTATAGCTGGTGTTGTTGGTGTTATACCTACTATATTTGCAATATTTTCTTCCCAAAATCTATTATCCTCTATATCTTTATAAATTGACACATAGGTATCCCCAGATATATCACCATTTATTCTCTGTGCAGCCGAACATGTTAGTTTTGATTTAATGTAATGAGTTCTTGAGCTATTCTGCACAGATATATTCGTGCAATAAACTGGACAAGATGCATATGCAAAAGTTTGTGGTGTTTCAAGTTTTATATAATTCATATTATTAGAAACCCAGTCAGTACCACCAATATGCTCATCATATACTCCAAGTGATATAAAATCTCCTTCATTTATATAAAACCCTTTCCACTCTGCTACATAATCATTATTACCATTTTTAGTACTATTTTTACTTGGACTACTAACTATATGTCTCTTAAATGATGGATTAGTTCGATAATCTGAATTACCATTATAATCAACACCAAACCAAGAACAAAAACGCATCGTGTTACCACTATGACTATAATTATTATTATAATACCCACACATTGTATATCCAGACAAATATGGATAACCTTCAACATATGTTGGATAATCACTTTTATTATACATTAACCAATGGTCACTATCATTAATAATCTTTCTTCTTGTTGACTTTAACTGCAACTTTACTCCTGCAAGGTAAGTAGATATGGCTCCATCTATTTTATTACTTAAACTATCATTGTAAGTATCAATAGTTTCAGATAATTCTGTTTGCAAATCCATAAATTGCTGTTTTGTAACAAAAGCAGAACCATCATTATCTGAAACAACTGCCGCATTAGTTATGAGAGCACTGCAAATAAGTATCCATGCAAATATTATTACACTAATTTTTTTCACATTCTTATTCATATCACTAACCTTTAATTTAATTCAACTATTGGATCTTCATTAAGAGAAACTGTTGCTTTTTTAAGTGTGCTATCAGTTATCCACTTTAAAAATATCATTCCATTTTCTTTCGCTTCAAATTTAATACTATTTGTACCAGTTGAATAAGCATCAAAGTATTTTTTATTACTAGTTCTTCCATTAGTAAACTCAACATCACATTCAGTAAGTGGATTACCAGTTGGACTAAATGGTCCATATCTAGCAACAACTATTGCATGAGTGGTATCAGAAACCGAGAATCGCCAATCAACTTTTTCACCTTTCTTTACTATCAAAAAAGGAAAACCTGCATTCATTGATAAATGTGGTTTTGAATTATTGTCATATATTAAGGCTCCACGACATCGTGCTTTTATAGTATCTTTTATAGTGCTATCAGTAAGAAAAGAAACTATTGATGTGGCAGCACCATCAGTTAAAGAAGTCCATAAAAACTTCCATTGTAAACCATTAGGGTCATTTGCCATTTTCAGATATGATTCTCCTGTATTAGAATAAGATGTTGATGTATATCCATAAGAACCAATCGACTTTACTACCGTACCATCACCACCGTTAGCATGATTAGTCCAATAACCTCCACTATTATACTCTAATCTAAATCCAATATATGACATAGACGTCGAACTAGCAACATCAGCCCACCAGTTTGTAAAATCTGTTCCGGTCCCTATCCTCATAATTGCAGGAGTCGTAGCAGTTATCCCTACACGATTTTTCATATCTGAATCGTACCAACGACTATCAGATATATCATTCCAAATACCGATATTATTACTTACTGTTTTTGTTCCCACGATTCGTGCTGCTGCTTGTCCACGAAGATCTACACCAGCACGACCATCAGGACTAGCCTCATGGATATCATAAATAGCATAAATTGAAGCGGGAAGTGCTAGATTTGCAAAAGTCCAGCTGCCATTAAAAAGAATACTCCATGAAGTTGAAGTCGTCCACAGCCAATCTGATGTTGAAATGGAACCATTCCAACCACCAAGAGTTATATCTTCCCCCTCGTTAATATAATAACCATCATATGCCGCATAATACCTTTCGCCAGCAAAACTATTTGATTTACCTTTTTTTACGTTAGTGACAAAATTCTTCTTAAAACCACCATTTGTCTTATAAGCTGTCTTTCCCGGAATGACAACCGCAATCCAGTCTTGAGTATGTGATGTTGTTGTGTCATTAAGATTAGCTGCATGTCCTTTGACAGAATTACCATGAACATAAGGTTTACCTTCTGCATATGTCGGATATTCAGCAGTGGAATAGAATGTCCACTTATCACCACTTGTCACTTTAGTTCTTGTCTCTTTTTTTGATTGTTTCGCATTAGCAACATACATTGCAATCGCATTTGTTATTTTAACATCTATATCTTTTTCAAAACTATTTATCTTACTAAAAAATTCATTTTTTAAACTATCAAATTCAGCCTGTGTTATAAAAGAACTACCATCATTATCACTTACCACCGCAGCAAAACCCTCTATATTTATGAGCACAACCAAAAATAAAGCCATTATTTTCTTCAATTTTGTGCTCTTTTTCATACTTTATGACTTACGACCCCAGTACTACCTTCGCGCCACTTTAAAAGATAGAGGGTCGGGATAGGGGGTTCAGTATAGACTTCAAAAAGTAGACACATTAAATATAAATATATTCATGTATGTACATTATGTAGACATTCATGGAATAAAAAAGCGAGCCATCGCTCGCCTATAATACTTATCTACAATTTATCGGATATGTAAAATCCTTAACTTGCTCTTATAGTTCTTTTTACACTTTAGCAAGTCTTGAAAACTCTCTTTCACTTACTCCAAGTCTTTTAGCAGCTTCAGCAACTGATAAAAGTTTGTCTTTCACCATACCAACTAATATATTTAGCATTCCTTTTTGCATACCTTGCTGAATTCCTTTTTGCATACCTTGCTGAATTCCTTCTTGTATTCCCTCTTCTTTTCCTTCATTATAAAGTGATTCTTCATAAACTTTTGTCACCCAGTCTTGATTAAATAATACATCCATAACTTCTACTACCTCCTTATAATGTTC
>JAFSKG010000028.1 GCA_017449075.1 Lachnospiraceae bacterium | reverse complement strand
TTTCGCTCAAAGCCAAAAAACGGCTTTTCGCGAGTTGCTAGGACAGACAAGAAAGTGTTGACAACCATAGGGGCGAATGCTTGCGGAGCCCGCACTTGTATGGGCGAACTATGTGAGCCCTAATTAAATAGGTCGTAATGTTAAATTATGAAAAAGAGCACAAAAATAATGAAAAAGCTATTGGCTTTATTTTTGGTTGTGCTCATGAGTATAGATAGTTTCGCCGCAGTAGTTAGTGAAAATGATGGTAGTGCATTTGTTACAAAGGCTGAATTTGAGTCTTTAAAAGAAAACTTTGCTGACCAAATTATAAATTATAATGCAAGTATTGATCAAAAAATAGATGGTGCCATTGCATCATATTTAGCTGGATTAAATGTGAATGTTGAACTTGAAAACTACTGGGCGAAGTTAATGGAAAATACAAACAATAATTTTTGGTGGATGAATAATTGGTCAACAGGAACAGAAACATTAACTCCAAATGTGGTAGCAAATATTGTGAGAGATTTATATATCGAGAGCTTTCAAGCACGTGGTTATGGGTGGTGGCCATCTGCATGGAACTCAAATGGGTCTATTGCTAATATGCGACACTGGATCTGGGGACAAAGTGGTGAGACTAATTTTAATTTTGGTAATGACCAATATACAAGTGGGCACCGTACTGATAAAATAACATCAACTGGTAGCACCAACACAATTTCAAGTGGTTATGATAAGACAAATCAAGAACAAGCTATAGCTACTGAGACTGTCGCAGGTTCTGGTAGCCGTTGGATAGTGCATACACAGCCAAATGGTGAGAGAGTAATCAGATCATTTGCCATATCTTTTTATCCCATAATTTTTATTGATGTCTGGGATCATATTTATTATAACTTGAGAGATAACTCAAGTGCTGCTACTATCACAAAAAGCTATTATTCGGATGGAGCGAGAAGTTATAAAGTTAAAGGTTCAGGGACCGTTCCTACATTTACTACTTTTGAAACGATAAATAATGGTGTAACAAAACAAACTGGTACTTCGAAAACAAGTTCTAATTATATTGAAGCGAGACTTCTTCTTGCCCAGGATTCAGATGGAATAAATTATGAAAATAAAATGATTTGGGGCTCAAATGTCGGTACAAATGTTTACTATAGTTTTGATACTGCTCAGCCATATAAAGAGACATCTGCTGGGGATAAAGTTTTATCAACTGCACAAACACAATTTAATGATTTATACCATACGGCAACTGCTGAAAAAGTACAAAAAAACTATATTTATGGATATGACTTGACATATAATTATTATAATATTGCTTATAACACTGCTCCACTTTCATCATTTCAAAATGTGGTAGCGTCAAATACTGCAGGTGAAATTATAAGACTTGCTCAAGGGGTAAAGTTGGCAGAAAATCAAAATAAAGAAAACTCTTATGAATTTAAAATAAAATTTAAATCTAATCCGAATACTGGGACTGTCACATATATCATATCAGATAAAAAATTTAAGGAAGACGGCTCTCTTGCTGATGGTGCAAAAACAATTAATTCTGGAACTGTAAATGTGGGGCAGGAAGTAACTTTTGAAGTACTTGTTCCAACGAAACAGCAGTTTTGGATAAACCTAAAAAGTGATACTAATAATAGCCTTGCTACAATAGATACTTTTTCAATTAAAGCAAAATAAGATTATTAAGGAAAAAATGAAGAAATGAAAAAACTTATAAAAAAATTGTTTTTAATAATATTCATACTAACTTTTCAATTAAATAGTATTGCTGCTGTTGTATCTGACAATGATGGAAGTGCATTTATCACTAAGGCTGAGTTTGATTCTTTAAAAACAAGTTTTCAAAGTCAACTTGATTCTTATAATGGTCAGATTGATTCTAAAATCGATTATGCTGTAGCAGCGTATTTAGCAGGTATAACGGTGTCACAAGACCCTATAAATTATTGGGAAAAAATAAATGAAGTAACAGGTGGAAACTTATATTGGCAGTCAAGAATTTCTACTGGAACTGAAAATCTTGTTTCTCAAGTAAACTTGTCAGTTACAAGAGAGTTAACTGAAAAATATTGTAGGCCACAGGCTTATGGTTGGTGGAATGCAAATGGTAGTTATAGATGGGATAGTACTAATAAAAAAGTTGTGACTTCTGGTGGAACTCAATATACACCATCAAATGGTATGTATTGGATTAGACATTTTGTTAATGCTACTACTGCATCAGGAACTGATATAAAATATTTTGACTTGATTGACTTTGGTGGACAATTTGGTGGACGAATTAGTGGCTATAATGGAACAAGTTCAACAGCAAACACATGGCAGATTCCGACTGGAACTGCCTGGACTGGCTCATATTCTGCTTCCATTCCTACTGAAACTCAAACATATTATTCGTCTAATTTTAATTCGTCAAGTGGTTCTGGTTCCAGGTGGGAAGTTCATAAAAGTTTAAATGGGAAAAATATTATAAGAAATTATTATACAAGTTATTATCCGGTGTTATCTTTTACTGTATGGGATCATATATATTATGACAACTCAACAGTTGATTCTGCATTTACAAGTGATGGAAGGTCATGGAAAACTGCCGGTTCTGGAGAAGCTCCTTTTCTAGATTCTTGGGGAACTAAAACTAATGGAAATAGTAAAATTACAAAAGATAGTACTAATTATACAACAAGTTCTAATTATGTAGAAGTTAGAGGTATGATAAATAAGATATCAGATTGGGAAGACTACTCAGCAAGAATGATGTCTGGAGAAGCAATT
>JAFSKG010000027.1 GCA_017449075.1 Lachnospiraceae bacterium | reverse complement strand
TATCTAAATGGTTTTATACATTCAACCTCGACTCCAGGCAATCCTACAGAAAATGGTGCCATGGAATCAATTAATGGTTGGACCAAAGAAGAATTGCTTAGAGATTTTATGATAAAAAAAGGCGAAAATATTAAAGATGCTCTTGAAAACTATATTTATTATTTCAACAACGAAAGACCTGCTTCAGCTCTAAACTATTTAACACCTATGCAATACAAGGAAAACTTTTATAAAAATACTAAACTTTTACCAGCAAAAATCACTGATTTTTGCACCACCTAAGTGTATACTTTTTCTTGACTTTTCCAGTCTATCGCCACATTTTCGACAAATTTTAGACGAAAAAAGTATAAAAAATAGGCGATTTCTCGCCTATACTTACCTAACAATAAATATTTCATAGTGCATTTTAAAATGCTTTTAGTCATAGTTTCATTCTTGATACCTATATTTAGTTTCACTTTTGTTTTTCGCAGTATCTAAAAAATCTTCAGCAAGTTTCATATTAATAATTTTATTCAGTAAAATATAATTTATTTATTAAATCTTATCATCATCTATCATCTGTCTAAGTAGAAAATAATAAACTACAACCCAATTATTCTATTAACTTACTATGCTCTTCTCCCATCCATCAGGTGCCTTATACCCCATAAGTGTCACTATAGTCGCTGCCACATTTGCCAGTCCAAATTTCTCATCATTTCCATTGAGATTAAACTTATTTTTATCTTCATCAATTATAAACCATACAGGGTTTAATGAATGTGCTGTCCTTATCTGGTCTGGTTTTTTATAATCATACATCTGATCAGAATTTCCATGGTCTGCCACCACAAGCAAAAGCACATTATTCTTTTTACACTCTTCTCTAAGTCTTGCAAGTTCTAGGTCCACGCACTCAAGCGCAACTCTCGTCGCATCAAGACTACCAGTATGTCCTACCATATCACCATTTGGAAAATTACAGCGAATAAATGAATATTTCTTATCTTGAATTGCTTCTATCATCGCATCTGTAATCTCTCCTGCCTTCATCCAAGGTCTCTGGTCAAATGGGCAGTTATCACTTGCTATCTCCTTATACGTCTCATACTCTTCGCTTACTTTTCCACTTCTATTACCATTCCAAAAATAAGTTACGTGTCCATACTTTTGAGTTTCTGAAACTGCATATTCATAAAGCTTATTTTTTACCATGAAATCTGTAAGTGTGTTTGAAATCTGTGGTGGATTCACAAGATATTTTTTTGGAATCTTTAAGTCGCCATCATACTCAAGCATGCCAGCAAACATAATATTTGGTCTCTTTCCTCTATCAAAATATGGGAAGTTATCATCGTCAAATGCCATGGAAATCTCTATCGCTCTATCACCTCTAAAATTGTAAAGAACTACACTGTCATTATCTTCAATTCTTCCGACAGGCTTGTCGCCATCAGCAATTACAAAAGTAGGAAGATATTGGTCTGAATCACAGCCTTCATTATAATAAGTTTCTATCGCATCTTTTGCTGACTTAAAATACTTTCCTATGCCGTGAACATGTGTGTCATAACCTCTTTTCACCATCTCCCAATCTGCTTTATACCTATCCATAGTGATAACCATTCTTCCACCACCACTTGCTATACAAGCACAGAAATTATCGTCATTAACTTCTTTGAAAAAGTTTTCAATCATCTCTACATATTTGAGCGCTGACTTTGATGGCACATCTCTTCCATCAAGAAGCGCATGCACAAAACATTTCTTCACACCTGCTGCCTTCACATTTTTAATCAAATCCATCAAATGTGAAATATTTGAATGGACGTTCCCATCTGATAGAAGACCAATGAAATGAAACTTTGAATTGTTTTTCTTGCAATTATCAACAAGACCTTTCCATGTTTCTGTCTCATAAATCTTTTTTGAAGAAATTGCCTCATCTACAAGTTTAGCACCCTGTGAGATGATTTGACCAGAGCCAAGTGCGTTATGTCCTACTTCACTATTTCCCATGTCGTCATCACTTGCAAGCCCTACCGCAGTTCCATGTGCAGCTATTGGAGTTGCAAATGAATTTTTAATCATGTCTTTGTAAGTAGGCATGTATGCAGCCTCAACCATATCTCCCTTATCTTTTTTTCCGATGCCTACACCATCAAGGACAGCGATGGCAATTCTGTCGTATTTCATTTTTTTCACCTCATTAACTTATAATTAATAAATTTATATCGTAGGGACGAACGCTTGCGGAGCCCTTACAATTAGTTATATCTTAGTTTGTGTAATTCACCTTTGGTAATTAAATTGTTAAAATTGTTTTGCCTCAGCGCCTCATACAAAACTATTGCAACTGAGTTTGAAAGGTTAAGCGATCTTTCATTTTCCATCATCGGTATTCTAATGCAGTGCTCTTCATCTCCTGCAAGAATTTCTTCTGGAATACCTGCAGACTCTTTACCAAACATTATGAAATCACCGTCTTTAAATTTCACATCTGTATAACTCTTATGTGCCTTCGTAGTCGCGAACCATAAAGATGGGCGCGTTTCACAAGCCCCATCATAGTATTTCAAAAAATCATTATAACTATCGTGCGTAAAAAGTTTTAATCTATCCCAATAATCAAGCCCCGCATGATGTATATTCTTTCTTGTAAGTTGAAACCCTATCGGATAAATCAAATGAAGTGCAGATCCAGTCGCCACACAGGTCCTACCGATATTTCCAGTGTTATCTGGTTTTTCAGGTTCTAATAATACTATGTTAAACATATATGTTTACTTTTTTAGTTTCGTATAATTGTAAGTTTTCATCATACTCTATCTTCAGTACAAAATCGAAAATATTTGGCATTAGGCACATAAAAAAATCTGGTAATGGAAACGAGTTTTTGTCTTTGTTGTCGAAGAAATGTTTTCCGCAACCATCTTTAAATGTGACAAGCCTCTCATTCAAATCCATTTCTTCATCAAGCAACAAACTTTTTATATATTCTGCACATAGTGTATCTTCATCTGTAGGTCTTTTACAACTCCAACCCATACAAACAAGTGAAACCTTATCAGGATTTTTCTTCTTAATATATTTTGCTATCGCCTTTGCTGTCACAAATGAACCGCCTAGAATATCTGTGGAATTTTTTGCATTTTCAATTCCTTGGACTCCTGATGAAGTAGAGTGAACTATAGTTTTACCATCGAGTTGATACTTCATCACTAAATCAGCAGGACTATTTCCCGTATCAAAACCTGGTAGTTTCACTCCATCCCTTTCACCTGCCAAGATAAATTCTGGATGTGTCTTTTTTAATTCTAAACATTTTTCAGCAGACCCGACCGGATACACATGTGCAACATTTTCATTTAATGCAAATGCCTCAAATGTGAAACACCTAAACACATCAATTATAACAGTGAGACCTTCTGCCGCCTTCGCGCCATCAAGGAGTTGTAGAATTTTTATATCGCCTTTAAATTTTTCATTATTATTCATTTTACCCCAATTTAAATATTAATATTCGCGTATCAAACTTGCCATCCGATGAAAATATTCTCTGCATACTAACTTTTCCAGGTATCTTCACATATTCTTTAAGCCAGTTTCCTGTATCAATTGATAGTTTATTTTGAGTATTTGGCCCAGTGACTACTGTCACCACATTTTCACCTGCGACAAGGTGTGTTAATATATAAGTCGTCACTTCCAAATCATTTCCACTAGCTATGAAGTTTGAATTGTTGTCATACTTCGCTCCAAGTATAAGTAGTTTATCTACGACCGCTTTAAGCTCTGTCTCATTTCCAGCCATACTATAGATGCCAATTTGTTGCTCGTACATCTTTCGAATGTTATCGACATTTGCATTAAAATCAACTATGCCAGTATTAAGATAGTATGCAACCACATCCTTACCATACTTTGTGGCAGTGCATGTATGACCATTTTCTCTTATGTGGTTAGTAGCAAACTCTGCATCAGTTCTATTGATATAATTATTCAAGAGTTGATTAAAGCCAAGTTTGATATTTGTGATTGGATCTTCAAAGGTCACATCGACATTATACCACTCTCCATCAAGATAAATTTGATTCCAAGCATGCGGTCCATTTTGACTTGCTGAATTGATCGCCTCACCAGTCACAACCGTAGTAGAAAGCCCACACATTTTCGCCATCAAATCAAATGCCTTCGCGTAACCAGAGCAAACTGCCCTGTGATTTACCAAAGCTCCATAAGCCTTATAACTATCATTTATAAAATGACTTTCATTTGTAAGTTCATCCATGTCATAAGTTACATTCTCAACCAAATATTTTATGATTTGAATTTCTTTTTCAAAATCTGTCATGTTTGGAGTGATATAATCATTTATAAAATAATTTACCGCATTTATAACTTCTGCATTTCCACTTTCATCTTCTGCAAGATAAGTCGCTATAAGGCTTGGGTCAAGACCAATGGTTGCGATGTTGACAGCAAAAGAACTACTCGCAGTGCTGAGTGTGAGTGAAATACATAGTAATGCAGTTGTAATTATTTTTACCATCAGATCCCAAAATTTTAATTCAAAACTTTCTTTAAAACATCTAAATTTTTCTTCATATAAGAGAGATAAGTCTCCCCATTTTTCATATCGTCGCTACTTACTGCCTGTATAGAGTACATAGTTTCAATTGTCGCATCTTTTTTGCTACTATTTTCTATTACGGCTTTTGCAATCTTATCGTCACTTCTCTCTATTTTCATGACATAAGGAAGGTTTTCTTCTCCAAGTTTGTCAGCCAAAAACTTTATGGTTTTGAAACTCGCCTCAGTCTCAGCAGCACATCCTTTAAATGCAGCGAAATAATTAAGACCATAGTCATCTACCATATATCTAAATGGAAATCTGTCACCGAAAAGTAATGTCTTTCTCTTCGCACTATTTACTACATTTTTATACTCTTCATTTAAATTTTTTAATTCTGAAACATAGGCTTGCAAATTATTTTCATATACAGTTACATTTTCAGAATCAAGTGATACAATTTCATTTTTCAAATCAGCACATACTATCATCGCATTTTCAAGCGAAAGCCACACATGCTCGTCGTACTCTATCTCTTCTTCATGATGTTCTTCTTCTCCCTCGTGTTCTTCTCCTTCTTCTTCGTCGTGGTGATGTTCCTCTTCTTCCATTCCCTCTTTAAGTTCTTCGACTTTTACCTTGTCTTTCAAAAGCTCCATAAGGTTGATTGATTTGAGATTTTTATTTGCAGCCTGTCTTATAGCACCATCAGCCCACTTGTCAGACTCGCCGCCTACATAGATAAATAAATCTGCCGTGCCTATATCAAGTATATCTTTAGCGGATGGTTGAAAATTGTGAAGGTCAACTCCACTTGTCATCAAAATGCTTAAGTCAAACTTTTCTTCTTTGCCTTTTATGATGTTAGATACCCAGTCGTATTCTGGATAAATGGTTGTAACAATTTTTATCTTTTTTGAATCACTGCTTGCTGAAGCATTTTCAGTGGTAACTTTTTTACCACATGCTCCTACAAATGCAATTGAAATAATTAATGTTACTATTAATAAAATTCTTTTCATAATTAATATAAACCTTTTGGTTTTCTCCTTTCAATAATATTATTATAAAAAGATTTTTCTAATCATTTAATCTAATTTTACATTTAACAAGCGATAGTTCCTTGACATATAAGCAATGGCTCACGCATTTTGAAGTATCAAAAACAAGTAATGCAAGTAATGCTAATTTTATGTTGACATTCCCGAGAGAAACATTCTTTAATTCTTTATTTACAATGTACGCTATACTACAAATAGGGCATTGATCTTCGTTGCATTGATTGTGCTCCATGAGATGCACTTTTTCAACAAGCAAAAATAATGTAACTACTATTATGAAGATAGCTGCAATCATTGAAATAATTTTTCTGTAATTTTTTATTACTCGCACATTCATATTGCTTTCGGGCTCGTAAAACTCTCCCATGCTTTACATCACTTCAATATTATCATTACTAAGCCGCAGCATAAGCATAAGAAAATGCTTCGGTTCTATCCATAGGTTACCCACCGGCATTTTCGTTGCTTATAGCTGCGGCGGTATTAATAAGTAATGTTATTTGATTATAATTTCCCCTTCTTTCATTATTACATCCATATTGTCAGGAGTTATGTCTCTAATATTCTTTAATGGGTTACCATTTAAAACTATCAAGTCAGCGAACTTTCCTTTTTCTAAAGTTCCAGTTATATCACCAACCTTAAGCATCTCGGCTCCAGTCTTTGTAGCTGCAACTATAGTATCCATCTCACTTATTCCTGCCTTCTCTACAAATGAATACATCTCACCAATAGCAGTTGTGCCATAAGGTGTGAGACTTGAGCAGAATGAATCAGAACCTATTGTGAGTCCTATACCATACTCTCTTGCAGTTCTTAAGTTATCATATACACGAGCAAGTTCTTTTTCAATGACATTTGCTCCTGGATACTTATCATGAAGTTCTGGAACATATACAGGTGGATATGTAGTATACCAATCTTGTAAAAATTGAATTGTTGGACAGAAATAAATATGTTTATCAGCCATAATAGTAAGGCACTCATGATTAAGTGCTTCACCATGAATTATAAGATGAACTCCTGCCTTACAACTATCAAGCGCACCTTGGAATCCCTCTGCATGAGACCACACAGGTATTCCTACCATGTTACACTCATCTACAACTGCTTGTATTTCCTCAAGGCAGTAATGTGGGTCAAGTTTTTTATCCCATCTCCATATACCACCACCAGTAGCCCATATCTTTATAGCATCAGGACTCTCGCGAAGTCTCATACGAACTGCTTTTCTCAAATCCCATGGACTGTCAACTCTCTCTGCCCAAGGGTGAGCATGCTGATTGTCCGCATAAGAAAGTCTATGCGAATCTCCATGCCCTGCTGTTCTACAAAATCCAAGTCCTGTCGCTACAACTCTTGGTCCTCTCATCTCACTTGCTTCTATCATATTTCTAATAGCGATACCAGAACGAGATATCTCTCCAACAGTTGTGAGACCTTTTCCAAGACATTGATGCGCCTGCTGCACTGCGATTACAGTTTTTTGAACTACATCTTCAAGAACCCAATCGCTATCATTGTCAGTTAAGTTTCCCGAAAAATGTAAATGTGTATCAATAAGTCCAGGCATTATTGTCTTACCCTTTATATCCATTATCTTGTAACCATCAGTCTTTGGACCTTGTTCTCCGGCATAAACTATTTTCTTATCATCAACTAATACTAAACTATTTTCTATAGGAGCATTTCCATTTCCATCTATAAGAAGGCCTCCAACGAATGCCATCTTTTCAAATTTTCTATTTAACATACGGCACCTCCAACTCTTATCATGTCATAAGAGATATCAGAAAGTTTTCTTGCACCGCACATATACATTGTATCTTTTAATTCTTCTTTCAAACTATCTACATATGTCATAATGCCATCTTCAGCATCGCCAAATACAACTTGTACAAATGGTCTAGCTATAAGTACAGCATCTGCGCCAAGAGCAAGTGCTTTAAACACATCTCTACCTGTTCTAATTCCACCATCTACAAATATAATGCATTTACCTTTAGCAAATTCTGCAATCTCTCTTAAAACTTCTGCCGTTGCTGGAGTCTCATCTAGTACTCTACCGCCGTGATTTGAAACCACAATTCCTTTAGCACCTGCATCAATTGCTTTCTTCGCCATCTTAACATTCATTATACCTTTAACTATGAATGGCAAATCTGTACTCTTAATAATCTCTGCTAAAGAGTCAGGTGATAGTGGACTCACATATCCATCACCATTTTTAAAAGCAGGATGACCTATGGCATCTACATCCATAGCAACAGCAAACACACCTGCGTCTTTAGCAAGTGCAAGTTTTTTCTTTATCTTTTCTATATCCCATGGTTTGATAGTTGGTATTCCCATGCCGCCGCAACTTTTAACTGCATTTAATGGCAATTCAAAAAATCCATCTTCTATACCATCACCTGTCCATGCACATATTCCTGCATCCTTACAACCATTAACTAATATCTGAGAGTAAGTCTCTTCCTTATACATCTTACTGTAATTGCCTCTTATATTGCCAATTGGTCCTGCAAATACTGGAATCGCAAATTTTTTTCCAAACAATTCAAATGTTGTATCAATTTCGCCTCCACCTACAAGTGAATCCATCTCAAGGTCTATTCTTTGCCAAGCCTCATAATTTTTTGTCGATACTTCTCCTGTTCCTTTTGCACCAGGTCCAGGAATTGTATTTTTACATGCTCGTCCATCACACACAGGGCATGATACACAGTATCCAAGTCTACCTTTTGCTTTTTCCCTAACTTCTTGTAGTGTCATATACTAGACCTCCTTTATAAAATTAATTTATATTTTTTCCTAATTACATATTATAGCATAATTTTAGCAATCTAACATAGGAATTTATTCACAGAATTCTCAGAATTTTCACACTTTATTCAATGATTTTACACTTGAATATATTATACTTATGGCAGATGAAAGGAGAAAATATATGGAAAAAAATTATGAAAATGAAAAAAGATGCTTTATAAATAAACATAGTTATCTAAGCATTATAGCAATTGTATTATCTGTAGTCAGTATTGCTTTTTCAACATTTACAATGGTAACAGCAAGGTCACCAAGGCACAAAGTCCATATGAGCAGGATGGCTGAGATGCCTAGTCAAATGCAAGACCAAATGCCAAATCGAATGCCGAAAGAAAAAGGCTTTAATCGTTCATTCAACGATCAAGGAAATGGAAAAAATAACTCCAACCGCAATATGCCAAACCGAATACCAAACAGAAACAAAAATAATCAGGATGGTCAGGGCAAAAGAAATGACAGATTTTCAAAAAATGATAACCAACCAAAGGATAATGGTCCTGCTGTAGCGCCAGAAACGGCGCCACCAAGCGATAACCAAAATAACAATACAAACTCATTTCCAAATTTTTAACAAATAACCGAATCTCTTTTTTTAAAACAAAACAGGGCTTGAGCGGCCCTGTTTCTTTATGTTTAAGGAGAACAACTCTCTAATCTACATTATTTATTTTTAACTGGTCTAAAGAGTAATACAACCACTATCACAACTACTGCAAATGATACAATGGTAGCTAGGTTCAAAACTCCTGCAGTTAAAAACATACCAATATTATATGTACACATTGCAAGTAGGTATCCCACCATCATCTGGAATATAAATGTGAACCAACCCCAACTTGCTTTGCCCTGCTCTCTAAATGCTGTTGCGATTGCAACCATACATGGAGCATTGAATATATTAAATAACATGAAGCTTAGTCCTGTCAAAACACTTCCATTAAATAACTGTCTAATAGCAGCTATGACATCTGCCTCATCTTCTGACGCTGCATGAGCAAGCATTCCTAAAGTTGCTGTTGCTTGTTCTTTTGCAATCTCCGCAGACACAGATGCAACTGCACCCTGCCAAGTTCCAAATCCGAGTGGTGCAAATATAAATGCTATTGCCTCGCCAATTGTTTTCAATATACTTTCTTCTAAATCTACAAGTTCAAATTTAAAATTGAAATTCATCAAGAACCAAAGCACTACGCAGGCTGTAAAAATTATAGTTCCTGCTTTAATCATAAATCCTTTTACTCTTTCCCATACGTGAATGAAAAGACCTTTTAATGATGGGAAGTGATAAGCAGGAAGTTCCATAACAAATGGTGCTGGATCACCAGAAAAATATTTTAATTTCTTAAGTATAATTCCAAATACCACAACTATTGCAATTCCTATAAAATACATAGCTGTTGCAATAAATGCATTTCCAGGGAAGAAGGCTTGAGTCATAATTAAAACTATTTCCATCTTTGCAGCGCAAGGAATAAATGTCGCAAGTATTATAGTCATTCTTCTATCTTTTTCTTCTTCTATAGTTCTTGTCGCCATGATTGCAGGTACACCGCAACCAGTTCCAACTACCATAGGTATAAATGATTTTCCAGAAAGACCAAATCTTCTAAAAATTCTATCGAAGATAAATGCAACTCTCGCCATGTAACCGCTATCTTCAAGTATAGAAAGAAGCAAGAAAAGTATTGCAATCTGTGGCACAAAACCTAAAACTGTACCTACACCACCTATGATTCCGTCTATTACAAGGCTTTGAACCCAGTCTGCAACATTTAGTGATGCAAGAAAATTCTCAGCCGCAGTAGGAATTATTTCTCCAAATAATGTGTCATTCACCCAGTCAGTTAAAAATGATCCAAGTGGTCCCATAGCAATGTAGTAAACTGCAAACATTATAACTGCAAAAATAGGAAGTGCCAAAATTCTATTTGTCAAAACTCTATCAATCTTATCAGATGATGTTAAACCATCACTACCTTTTTTCTTAACTACTGCCTTACTAACCAAATCTTGTATATACTCATATCTTTGATTAGTGATGATACTTTCAGCATCATCATCCATCTCTTTTTCGCAATCTTTAATATGCTCTTCGAGGTGATTGAGTTCTTCTTTTTTGATTTTTAAATTTTCGTAAGCCTTCTCATCTCTCTCAAATATCTTTATAGCAAACCATCTTATATTATTCTCAGGAACTTCCTTTTGAATAGATTCTTCAATGTGGGCAAGTGCATGCTCAACAGATCCCGAAAAAACATGTGGGCACTCTTTTGTTTTTTCTTTTGATGCTGCTATGCATGCTTTTGCCGCTTCAAACACACCCTTCTCAGTAAGGGCTGACATAGTCACAACTTTACAACCAAGTTCTTTAGAAAGTTTTTCTATATCAATTTTATCGCCATTCTTTTCAACCACATCCATCATGTTGATGGCAACAACTGTAGGGATTCCTATCTCAAGAATTTGAGTAGTAAGATAAAGGTTTCTTTCTATATTGGTTCCATCAACAATGTTTAAAATTGCATTTGGCTTATCGTTTACAAGATAATTTCTTGCCACAACCTCTTCCAAAGAGTATGGTGAAAGCGAATAAATACCAGGCAAGTCCTGTATAATCACATCTTTATTACCAATCAATTTTCCTTCTTTTTTCTCAACAGTAACACCAGGCCAGTTTCCCACATACTGAGTCGAACCAGTAAGTGCATTAAATAATGTTGTCTTGCCGCAGTTTGGATTACCTGCGAGTGCAATTTTTAATCCCATAATTCCTCCTAAATTCTATAACCGTAGGGGCGAATGCTTGCAGAGCCCCCTCTACTCCATCTCTAGTATATCTGCATCATCCTTTCTCAGCGAAAGCTCATACCCTCTCACAGTTATCTCCACCGGATCCCCAAGTGGAGCAACCTTTCTCACAAAAATTTCCGTCCCTTTTGTGATACCCATGTCCATGATTCTTCTTTTAACTTTTCCTTCGCCGTGAATTTTTACAACTTTTGATTTTTCACCAACTTGTATGTCTCTTAAAGTTTTCATTTATTACCTCCTATACAACTTTCGCTTTAATTAAATCCTTCCTGTCCACCAACTCTATCATTATTTTATCCGCCATCTCTCTTGTTACTGCGAGCCTACTATCTTTTACATTCAAAATAATATCTCCATCATGTGATGAGATAACATTTACAATTGTCCCGTCAACGAAGCCAAGGTCAGCCAAATGTTTTTTCACATTATCTTTTCCATTCAACTTGATAACTTTTGCCAAGTCACCTGTTTTTACAAATGTTAATGGTAACATAATCTCTGCTTACTCTTTTCCTCTCTTATTTAATATCGCAAGTGCCACAAGAACATTTCCCGCACTTGCCGCAATCACAGCCGCAACTGCATACACTCTTATTTTTTATCGTGTGCCTTATAGCTAGTGCAAATGCTGCAAATATTATTATTAAAACTATTGTTGTTGATATATTCATATTTTCCCTCAAAATTAATGTTGATTTATTAGTATTTAATGTATATAATATTAGTTAGATATATTTAACACATATAATATATATTAAAAAATAAAATTTGTCAAACTTTTTTATTTTTAAACTCCAGTAAAAATTAAAAACCAAAGTAAAATAATTTAACTCATGTTAAAAATTGTAGGGGACGACATTCTGTCGGCCCATGTATGGGCGAGTTGCACGAGCCCGAATTAGGAGAAATTATGGAACCATTAGAATCAACCGAAGATTACCTAGAAGCAATACTAAGAGTAAAAGAAAAACAAAACTATGTGAGATCAGTAGATGTTGCAAAACTACTTAAAGTCTCTAAACCAAGTGTAACATATGCCACTAAGAGACTTCGCGAAAGCGGCTACATCACTATGGATGACAACGGCATGATATTATTTACTGCCGCTGGTGAGAAACTTGCAATCGACACTTGGACAAGACATATGACTCTCGCAAAACTTTTTATGCAACTTGGTGTCAAAGAAAAACAGGCACTTGAAGATGCCTGTAAGGTTGAACATGATTTATCCGAGGAGACATTTAAAGCGATACAAAAATTTGTGGACGGCAAGCAAAAGTTTTAAAAAAAATAAATCTGATATCATTTTTTTATAATTAGTTTATAAAGCAAGATTACAGATTCTAAAAATATATTGACAAACTATAATATTATGCTATTATATATGTATATACCATAGACAAAATGGCATCTAATAACGAAGGAAGCCACAACCTATAAAGTGGAGTTGAAAAAGAGGGAACCACAACCTTTAAGGTGGAGTTAAAAAAGAGGGAGCCATAACCTACTTGTGGTATTTTCTAAAATAGGTAATTACAATATAAAAGAGACAGTTTTTACCACTTATGCCTATGGCATTCTATGGGGTCGCCTGTCTCTTTTTATATTATATAAATCTCCTTGAAGGACATTTAAGTACATAGCAATGGTCACCTTGAAGGACACCTATTAAATAGACATTGAATACAATACAAAATTTATAAACAAAAACAAACTGTAACATGATTAGTCAATATTGTGCTTATAAATCAAGTCGATTTGCATACTTTAGAATAAGAAATATAGCTAAAAACTCAAAACTTTTATGACTTTGAATCTAAATCTTTATATATATCCCAAATTGGCGACTTCATAACTTCAGCTCTTTTAACTTTATCAAGTGCACCGTAAACTAATTTAGCATTATCTAAATCTTTTGATAAAACATAGCAAAAAAACAATTTTTCAGTAGGGTAATCTTTATTTTTTTTAACATATGTTTTCAAGAAATCAATGTCTTCATCATTAATATCTTTCATATAAGTTTTGAATTTATAATATTCAATTAATACATCTACTGCCGAACTAGTTTTTTTATCATCAAATAGATTGGTACAATAGTTGAGTAATTCTACCCATTTTTTTAAAATATAGTCAGGATCATCATATCCCAATTTCATACTCTCATGATAAGCAATTTCAATTTCATCTGATAATTTTACTACAGAATCAACATTTTTATAAAACTTACTATCACCCACAGACATTTTCAACAATTCTTTGATATCATCTACATCAGAAAATAAGTAATCTCTATTTAAAAATCTATCAGCTCCGCAAAAAATCAACCCCCCAATGAAATCTTCTAAATATTCTTTCTTATTGATTCTTTTAAACAGAAACTCTTTGTTATATTTTGTAATTCTTTTAATCTTTATGTAAAAATTGTGCAAATTTTTAATATAATCAGGCTTAAAACTAAATGCATTTGACAATGAGAGCTTAAACGGTTGGTTGGGCTCAGTAGTTTCTGCAAACTTCCTTTTTTGAATAAAAGTTATAAAATTTGCAGACACTAATTGATCTAAATAATCTTCATATTTTGGGGGAATTGGGAAACGTGCATTAAGTATTTTCTTTGCTGCAGATAATATGTTGCTAACATTTTTCTTATATGAATCAAAAATATATATCTTATCATAGTATTCATCATGTACATCTTTATAATATATCGTTTCATTTGTTAAACAAATACCTGTATTAGAAAATTTCTCATCAGATAAATTGGATAAACTACTGTCATAACCATTTGTCAACAAATAAATAGATATAATGTTCTCTATTGAAAATAGTATTTCATTCAGTTTTTCTTTATGTTTATTTATATTTATTAACCACTTTGGCAGTTGAACTAGAATAATGTCATATAAACAGGCGCCAAAAACTCCAATTAATATACTTTTTGAAGTGTTAAATAATAAATAACTAAATGTACTATCTAGAGGTTTTTGAAATAGTAGTTCTATCAATAATGGTGTACCTTTTACAAATGGGATATCTGACATTTTTATTTCAATAAAAATAAATAATATAATAGCAATAATTATAATCACTCTCGGTATTATTTTTTTGTTAACAAAATATTTTTTCATTCTCAATTATTTATACTCAAAATATTTTCAATTATTGAAACAACTTTATCCTTCGCAAGCTGATACTCAAATTTAACATCAATATTTTTATCTTTTAAACTTTCTTCTAATGCTTTAAAGTATTCTAACATATACTCCTTTGTGTATTTTTCAATTCCTCTTGCATCTTCATCAAATGAGTTATATTTTTTAGACTCCACAATAAGATTCATCTTTTTAGTATTTCCAGTTGAATCTTTTAGTACATACATAAAATCAGGTGAACACGTACATCCATCTATCTTAGGTATTCTAATACTATTTTTAGGAATCTTGCCATACACTTCAACTTTATCGCCATAATCTGTATTTATATTTTCAAGTTCAAGCGGAGAATCATACTGAATTTTATCATACAAATAATTCCCATTTATTGTTGCCTTTCCTTTATATTCCATTTTACCAAGATTTGATGAATTTATTGAATCAAGCATTTTTCCTTGCTCATCAGTTAAAACCGTTGATTTCTTACATGTATTTAAAGATTGATACTCAAACAAACCTTGTATCATACTATGCTTTTTTGAAACAATGGTATTTATAAGAATTGTATTGATGCTTTTTCTAAATAGCATATTATAATTATTGTCTTTCATTTTTTCATTAATGTATTTAACAATTGCACTATGAATGATACTTATAGGTATGTTCGTATATTTTGAAATCTCATTTAAATAGTCCGAATACTTCATTATACTAAAACTACTAACTTTCAGATTTTTTTGTTTATAGTCATCTTCGCCTATCTCATTTTCATTATAGATGATTATTCCTTTTGTTTCAAGTGAATTAAATGTTACTATTTCTTTTTCTAAGATATATTGATGTATTTCAATCAATGAATCGTAAACAACTCGCTCCATGCTTTGATTATCAAATGCATTACTTTTATAAGTAATAATAAAATTTTGATTTAGTATAGACCACAATTCCTTAATCTTAGCAAAATTATTCTCTCTAATTTTTGTCTTGCCATTTGATTTAGGTTCGCCTAAAGTAATTCTTCGTCCTATTGAATCATCGCTCAAATATGCACTATATTCATTCATGAATTTATCATAATCAATGATTTTATAGCAACTATTTTCAGTCTTTGGATCTATAATTTTATTCTCTATTAACGATACCAAAAGCTCACCATAAGTTTTATCAATTTTTGAAGCAATCTTATTTATTTGCTCTTCAGACAAATATTCTTTTCCATTTATTTTTGTAATTCCATCCGGGCAAACTTCGGCAATAAGTTTAAGGGCAAAATCACTCTCATTATTATTTACTATATACGAAAGAAAAAACTCCTCTTCATTAGGCTTTTTTCTGTTCATGTTAATATCTACCGGAAGTCTTAACCCACGACCAACTTCTTGCAACTTGCTTATTTCAGAGCCACTACCTCTTAACTTTGCTATAGTAAATACATTAGGGTTGTCCCAGCCTTCCTTTAATGTCCATTTTGAAAATATAAATCTGAATGTATTAAAAGACCCATCAACATTGTAAATATTGAGCGTACTATCTTTATTAATCAGTATTTGCTTATATTCACTACCTTCTGACTTATCAGTATCTTCAGCGAAATAACCACCATGAACTAATTGATTCTTTTCGTTGACACTTAGATTATCTAATGTAGCCTGTAAATACTTTTTATAAAGTGCTTCTTTTTCATCATCTTTATTCACTTTTTCTATTTCATCTTTAAGCTTTTCGGTTAACAACTTTTCAAATATATTTCTTATCCATTGTTCTTGTCCTCTATCTCTATACGAAGCAATATCTTCAATAAAAAACAGGCATATTGTTTTAATTATATCATCTCGCTTAAAATTAGCCTTCTCGACTTCAAAATGCTTCTCAAGTGCAAGTTTAATCATTCCCTCTTGAGTTTCATTAGAAAAATCATATGAATTGTAATGATTAATATCTTTTTCTATGTCATTAGCGCTAATCTTTCCTTTACTAATAATTAAACCATTTGATAATATTATCTGGTCATTAGTTATTTCTTTTAATTTAACACCAGTGAAATTTTCACCTAAAAAACTAAGAACCCTGCCTTTTTTAACTTCTTTTTCTATATATTTAAGATCATTTTTCTTTTTATACTTTACAGTTATTTGCTCGCCCTGTCTAAAATCTTTAACAATAAAGTCGATGTTTTCAATATCTCTCTTACCTTCAATATAAACATTCACACCTTTTACAAGACCATCAACTATAGCCTTTCTGCTATTTAAATCATAGATTAAATTTTTATAATCTTTTACACCATTACTTTCGGGGAATGTTGCCCCAAATCTTATTATACATTGTGGTTTTATCTTATCGTGAATAAATGTCATGGCGCTATTATTATCTTTAAACCTATGCGGCTCATCTATTATTAAAAATGGGTGTGTTGAGCGTATGGCTTCTGCCGGCGTAATAAATTCATCAAGAAAAATTTCTTCTCTAACTCTTCCATAATTTCCTTCATTAAAATAGTCATCATTAAGCAGCAATACGCTTATGGAATCGCTAGTAAGCATTGATGTTTTAACAAAGCTTTTAACAGGAGTCGGTATCCTCTTGTTAGCATTTTTATCATTGTTTTTACTTTGCACATTTAAATTAATTGATTTTCCATATTCCTGCTGGAAATGAGTATACGAATCCAATATAAAGTTCTGAGTTCCAAGTTTAATCGCAATTGATGGTACAAGTATAATAAATTTATTAATGCCATATTTTTTATTTAACTCGAAAATGGTTTTTACATAAACATACGTTTTCCCTGTGCCTGTTTCCATTTTTATATCAATATTTAAATAATCATTGATTAGTGGCTCTTGTCTTAATTTATTCTCAAGTTTAGAGTTTTGTGTGTTAATTTGATTGCACAATTTGCTTTTATTGTCTTCTGATAAATCCAACAAAGGATTTGAATTATAGTATGGTGCATCATTAAACAAGTTAGGAATATTAAAAATATCCCCAATAATATTTGTAACTTCATTTTGATATTCTAAATTATTAGTATATTGCATAAATGTAATCCTTTAATATTTAATGATTATATCTTTATTATCATCTATTCCCATCTTTTCGGCATTATCCTTTAATTGTTGCAAACTTCTAGTATCAAATGCATATCCAAATATCACTATTTTTCTTAACATAATTGCATTCTTATCTATTTTCTCTATTACTGATGCAATTTGTGGACTATCAAAGCCCTTATCAAGCAAATATAAAAATCCGTTAATTAAGTATGCTTTATATCCACTTAAATCTATTTCTTCATATTTCGGATTGAGTCCAAACCCATCATCACATAAAAATGTAATAAGACGGCTTTCTATAGGGAACTCATTAAGTATCTCATCCTGCGAAAGAACTGCAATAGAAGAATCGAACTTTTCTAGCATCCCTAATATTTCTTTCTTGTCAATTAATGTATAATGTTTAAAACCAAAATCGCCATATATATTAACTTCATTTCGAATTTTATTTGCAGCTCGATTAACTCTTTCTATACCTATCCAGTCTAAAGTGTGTGGTTTATTAATGTAATCACACAATTCAATTTGTTTCTGCGACGTTATTTTATTTGAATCCAAAATAATTTCACTATTCATCTGAACCATAATAAATTTTATGTTTGATACTACTTCATTTTCCATAAAGTTTTCTTTCATGATTTCATAAACAGCTTGCGCAGATGTTCCAGATCCAGAAAAGAAATCTAAAAAAATCATTTTGTCTGTATTGTTACTCATTCTAAGGATTTCTTTTATTAATTCTACACTTTTCGGGAAATCAAAACAGTTTTCCATGTTTAAACTTTCTAAATAACTGCTACCTTTATTATTGTTTAAAATCAACGAACTAATTTTGTTTGCAGTAGATTTTTTTATTTGTGGATTAAATTTATCATTTTCAAAATATATTTCTTCAATGACGCCAGAAATTTTTGCTTTCGTAGGATTGCAGTTATTGTTAAAAAAATTTCGCATATCCTGAGAACTTCTCCACCTAGCTTTTAACCGAACAGGCTTTACCAATGTCTCTTGTTTTACTATTATATCATCCAAATTTTCAACATTTTCTTTACTATTCTCTACTTTCCTAGTTTTTTTATAAACACCATCTGTTATTCCGTAACATTTTAATCCAGCCGGAAACTCTATAATTGGTTGAGTTTGATTTTCATTTCCTACAGTTCCTCTTGAAATTACGCATCGAGTTCCAACATTCTCCCTCATTTGATATACTTCTTTATTCTTTGAATAACATAACATATATTCATGTTTTTGAATAGAAATACTAGTTGCAATTTCTGAAGCTCTATTTACTACAATGTTTAGAACCATGTTGTCTGCACCAAATATTTCATCACAAAGAAGTTTTAAATTTGCTTGCTCATTATCATCAACACTTACAAATATAATTCCGTCATCAGTAAGCAATTCTCTTGCTATCAATAATCTTGCATACATAAAACTTAGCCAAGCAGAATGAGAATTTGATTTTGTACTCTCCATATTAAGTATTCTCTCTGCTTCGCTTACATCTATTCCTAATTTCTTGGCAAGCTCATCCTTATCATATTTAAATTTGTCAGTATAACAAAAGCCATCATTTCCTGTATTATATGGTGGGTCTATGTATATACATTTAATCATGTTATGATATGATTTCTTTAAATGCCTAAGTGCTTCAAGATTATCTGCAGATATATAAATATTTTCACTGTTCTTATTCTCATCTTTACAGTTATGTTCAATATCTGGCACAAACACTGTAGTAGATTCCAACGCAGACTGCAGCTCAGCGGCTCTTTTACCAAGAAAATTTAAACCGTAGCCTTCTCTTATTATTTTTACATTTTCATCATTCAAATAATTAATAAGATTTTCTAAATCAAAATTATTATTTGAATCTTTAAATTGAGATAAAACTTCATTTAGTCTCTTCTTATGAATACTATCCAATGTAATAGCACTATTCTTTTCTACAATATCTTTTATCATTTTAAATCCCCTATATTTTATTTTCTAATAAAAAAGTCCGCAGATCCGAAGACCTGCAGACTAAAAATTGCGAGCCTCCTATTTGCAGACAGGAGTAATACCATACTATGTACGTATTTTAAGCTCGCATTTTTTCATATTAAAAATGCGACGTACATAGTACGAGTTATATATTACTTCTGTCTGCATCTATAATTATACTATAAATTTCAAAAAAACACAAAAAATGGCAACTTCCCAGTTGCCATTTTACTAATTTGTTTTTACTTATTTCATATTTGACAAATTAACATTTATTTGTTATCATTAATACATAAAGAAATGGGTTTAGTGTCGCATTAAGTTGCGGGTTGCTCGTTTCTTTTTTTTATGTCTATAATATCATATAAGTACCTTTTATCGTTCTCATCATGTCTTATTATAAGCGATGCATTAAATATGTTATATCTTACTAGTTGCTCACCATCGTATACAGGCAATGCAAATCTTGAATCATATTTATACCAACCATATTTAGCATCTTTTTTATGCTTTTCTTTATCATTTGCACGAGTGCGTTTATTAGTGGCTATTTCTATCATTTCTTTTAATCCTTGAGTTGCATTTGCCTTAGCCTTAGCTACCGTGCCTTTCAATTTATAAGTATAGTTTGATCCAGTATACTCATCTGGCAAATCCGAACCGATATAAATTACTTCTTTAGACTCCGCTGTTTCATAAAACTTTCCAACATAAGTTTTTAAATACTCTTTAACATCTTTCCAGTTTACAGACCTTTTACCTTTAAATTTAATGTCATTAATAAAAACCGTGTACTTTCCATCAATATCCTTTATTTTTTCAATTAATTGTTTCATATATACTCCTTTTAATTCTATAGCAAATTGTAAATCACAAATCTATTCAACTATATTTATATCATCACCCTGCCAACCAGCTCTTTATACACCCTCTCACACCTCTCAATATCTTTTATTTCCACATACTCATCAGGTTTGTGGGCGAGTGCAAGACTACCCGGTCCATATGACAATGTATTTTTATTATTAAGAGTTGCCGCTATGACAGCAGTGTCTGTGTATCCAGAAAAACTAGTAATGATCGGTATGTAGTCATCATTTTTTTCTTTTTCATATATTGATAAAATATTATCTTTCATCATTTGTAAAAACTCTGAGTTATCATCTTTTTTCACAAAAGGTCTATCGCCTGTAATTTCATATTTCACTACCACGTCATTTGAAATAATTTTCTTCACATTCAAAATTGCATTGTTGATTATTTTAATTATGTCGTGATTGTAGGTTGGTGGTGCTAATCTAAAATCCATCGTGGTCTCTGCTCTATCTGGTACCACATAAGGCTCGTATCCTCCGCTCATCATGCCAAAAGTCACAGTCGTCCTTCCTATCTCGCCATCAGCAGGTAGTTTTTTCACTTCGTTCCTCACATACGAAATAATTTCAGCAAGACACGCATTTGCATCTATACCAAGCTCTGGACGACTTGCATGAGCAGTCTTTCCCTTCACAAAAAGTTTTACCCAAAATCTTCCCTTATGTGAAACTTGTATCATCTTATCAGTTGGCTCAAGGTCGGCAACAAATGATTTTTCGCTCACCCATTTATCTGCAATCGCCTTCTCAACACCTTTCATATCCGCTTCTTCGTCAACTGTAAATATTACTTTAAAATCTCTTTTCATCTTTTTAGTATCAATGTTTTTCACAGCATACTCAAATGTCTTAAGTGCAACTGCAAGACCAGACTTCATATCGGTTGAACCTCTACCATAGATACGACCATCTTTCTCTACTGCATTAAATGGTTTTTCGATCCAGTCATTTCCAACCACCACTGTATCCATATGACAAATAAGTACAAGTTCGGGCTCGCAAAGCTTCGCCCCTACAACATCTTTGTTACCACCTTTAAGAACTGCCATGAGGTTTTTTCTTCCATCAATAACTTCAGACTCCAGTATTTCCACACCATCAGTTTTTATAGCAAGTAAATAATCCTTAATGAATTTTTCTATTTCAAATTCGTAAGCGCCTGGGTCGGTGCTCTCGATTTCAACTAATTTTTTTGTTAGTTCAATACTATTCATAATTTTAATTCGGGCTCTGCAAGCATTCGCCCCTACGTGGGACGACAGAATGTCGTCCCCTACGATATATTATTCTTTGTACTTATGCAACAAATTCTTGATCTGCGGAATTGTCACTATAACTATGGTAATTAGATATTCTGCAAATATATATCCACCATTATAGGCAAGAGTATATAACATTGGATTCCAAGTTGCAGGTGCATATTCCCTAAAAAATATATAGCCTGACAAAGAACTTGAAAGACATCTGATTATACACGCAATTAAAAATCCCACATACGAACCATGCTTAATATCTCTAAAAAATGCAACTATTCCGAAACAAGTAAATGCTAATATATAATCTAAAAATATTTGCAATGGGTGCAACATGGTTCCACCTTGCATAAGTTGCAAAATGGCATATACAAAGCTTGACATAAATCCATAGCGTACGCCAAATAGATATGCCGGCATTGATATTACAAACATCGACATTAGTGTTACACTGCCACCAAGTGGCATTCTAAAAATTTTAACAAAGCTTAAGACAAATGCTAATGCCACACAAAGTGATGATATAACGAATTTTTTTAAATTAGAATTCATAATAATCTTATATTACAATATATATTTTTGTTATCCGCGCCACTCACCATCTCCGTTTTCATCAGTAAGATACTAATACATCCAAGGAGTGGATGTGTCTCCTAATAATTTATCGTTAGCCCCTACTTGTTTAAATATTTACATACAAATACTCGATATTTTTTCCTTCTATAGATTTCACAATCATGTAGTCAGATTTTATAACGCTCAATTTACCATTTTCATTTTTGAGTTTTACTAGTATCGTTTCATCTTTTACATCAAGCACTACTGCATACTTTTCATCATTCAAAGTTACAACTTCATATTCGCCACTTTGCGGATTAGAATCTTTTTCGAAACATTTATATACAGTATAAGTAAAAGAGCCCACTAGATATATAAAATAAACTACTATCGCGAATGATGAATATAATATCAAAATGGTATCAACTATATTATTTTTTTCTTTAGCGAGTGGGAAATAAACCAGGTTAATTGCTACCGCAAACATAATCGCCACTGTTACTATTATTGTAACATGCCATACATATTTCATCGTATATTTTTTTGCAAGCGGAGTGAATATGACAAAATTATAACCGAAAACAAAAATAGTACAAAGAATTGCACAAATTGCATCAGAAACTTTAAAATAATTAACAGCAAAAATATATTGCGCCACTATAAACACTAATAATAATGCTATTTGCAACAACTTTTCAACTAAGTTTTTATTAAAACTAACATCAAACCTATGATATGGTACTCCAAATTTTTCTTGATAATTCAATGAGTATTTGAAAGCATATACACTTCTAATCGTAAATACTATTAATGCAAATGCACCAAGAATATATGGAGCGATTTTATCCATCTCCATTAATTCTTTGTAAATTGATTCTATAATATTGTTAATGTCCATAGTATTTTCTCCTCTAAAATATATACAATTTATTATACTAAATATTATGTAATATTGCAAAAAAGGGACGACAGAATGTCGTCCCTTATAATTATATAATGTACGAGCGAGTTTTACGAGCCCGCATACCTACTATTGAACTGGTGTAGCGTAGAGATTTCCGAGTGCTTTTAAGTAAGTGTATCTTGCCTTTGCTTCATTTTGATTCTTCTCAAAGAGTCTAAGTGCCTTCTCTTTATCCTTAAGTGCAAGTGATGAGTAACGAACTTCTCCATCTAAGAACTCTTGATATTTATCGAAGTTTGGTTCTGGACTATCAAGGCAGAACTTCTTCTCTTCGCCAGTTGCATTTGGGCGGAATCTGAAATTATTCCAATATCCACACTCAACTGCAAGTTTCTCTTCTACCTCAGCCTTACCCATTCCTTTCTTGATTCCATGATTTATACATGGTGCATATGCTATGATAAGTGATGGTCCATTGTAATTTTCAGCTTCCTTTATTGCCTTAACTGCTTGATTTCTGTCAGCACCCATACAAATCTGAGCTACATATACATATCCATATGACATTGCAATTGATGCGATGTCTTTCTTCTTAACTTCTTTTCCACCTGCTGCAAATTGTGCTACTGCACCAGTTGGAGTTGCTTTTGATGACTGTCCACCAGTATTTGAGTAAACCTCTGTGTCAAATATCATTATATTTACATCTTCATTTGATGCGAGCACGTGGTCTACGCCACCAAATCCTATATCATATCCCCAACCATCTCCGCCGAAGATCCATTGACTCTTCTTAGCGAGATAGTCTTTCTTTGAAACCATTTCTTTTGCAAGAGCATTTGATGATTTCTCAAGAAGTGGAATTAACTTATCTGTTGCCTTTCCATTTTCTTTTGAAGCATCTTTTGTTTCTAAATATTCTTTAAGCGCATCTTTGAGTGCCCCGCTTGACTCAAGCATAAGCTCTTCTGCTTTTTTAAGTAATGCACCGCGAATTGCTTTTTGTGCAAGGAACATGCCATAGCCAAACTCAGCATTATCTTCAAAGAGTGAATTGTTCCAAGCTGGTCCTCTTCCCTTACTATCCTTTGTGTAAGGAGTAGATGGAGATGAATTGCCCCAGATTGATGAGCAGCCTGTAGCATTTGCTATATACATTCTATCACCAAAAAGTTGAGTTACAAGTTTTGCATAAGGTGTTTCACCACAACCTGCGCATGCACCTGAGAACTCAAGATATGGTTTCTTAAATTGTGATCCCTTTACTGTATGCTCACCATAGTGCTCTATTACATCTTCTTTTTGATCAAAGTTAGCTGCATAGTCAAAATATTTTTGCTCATCCATTGCCTGCTCAAGGTTTTTCATGATGAGTGCTTTCTCGCCTCTCATACCTGGACATGTGTCTGCACAAACTCCACAGCCAGTACAATCCATAACACTTGTAACGATAGTGAACTTATATCCTTCCATACCATTTAAGTCTTTTATGTTCATGCCCTTTGGTATGTCTTTAGCTTCTTTTGCATTTAAAGCAACTGGACGAATAGCAGCGTGAGGACATACAAGTGAACAGAAATTACACTCGATACAGTTGTCCTTATGCCAAGTTGGAACTTTAACTGCTATGCCTCTCTTCTCATATGCTGATGTTCCTGATGGAGTATTTCCATATACATAATCTTTAAATGCTGATACAGGAAGATTGTCTCCATTTTTATTGTTAACTTGCTTTTGAATTAAATCTACAAACTTAACTACATCCTTTGGTCCCTTTGATGCACTTGCCTTTGCTTCCTTAACCTTAAGTGTCTTCCAAGAAGCAGGAACTGATACTTTAACCATTCCTGTAGCACCTGCATCAATTGCGTCGCAATTCTTCTTTACTACATCTTCACCCTTTCTTCCATAAGTTGCCTTTGCAGCTGCCTTCATGTATTCAATTGCTTTCTTCTCAGGAATTATATTTGCAAGTTTGAAGAATGCAGATTGAAGTATAGTGTTGATACGAGTTGGACCCATACCAGTCTCTATACCAATCTTTACTCCATCTATCGTATAGAAATTAATTTTGTGAGTTGCAATATATTTCTTTACATGGTCTGGAAGATTTTTTTCAAGTGCCTTTGCATCCCAGTCACAGTTTAAGAGGAATGTGCCTCCATCAACTAAATCTTCTACCATATTATAGTGCTCAAGATATGATGACTTGTGGCAAGCAACGAAATTTGCTTTTGAAATAAGATAAGTTGACTTGATAGGCTTCTTTCCAAATCTAAGGTGTGATGTAGTTACACCACCTGACTTCTTAGAGTCATAGTCAAAATATGCTTGCACATACATATCAGTATTATCACCTATAATCTTAATTGAGTTTTTGTTTGCACCTACTGTACCATCTGAACCAAGTCCCCAGAATTTACAGCAAGTTGTTCCTTCTGGAGTTGAGTTAAATGCCGCTCCCTCTTTAAGAGAAAGTTTTGTCACATCATCTTTTATACCGATAGTGAAACCATTTAATGTCTTATTTGCATATACTGCTGCAACTTGCTCTGGTGTTGTATTCTTTGAGCCAAGACCATATCTTCCACCAAGTATTTTGCATTTCTCAAACTTAGTTCCCTTAAGTGCAGCAACAACATCTAAGTAAAGTGGCTCACCAAATGAACCTGGCTCCTTAGTTCTATCAAGAACTGAAATAGTCTTAACTGTTGATGGAAGAGCTTTAAGTAAATGCTCCTTTGAGAATGGTCTATAGAGATGAACTTCTACAAGACCAATCTTTGCTTTCTTCTTTTTATTCATGTAATCAATATACTCTTCTATAGTCTGGCAAACTGATCCCATAGCAATGATCACATGGTTTGCTGATTTATCACCATAGTAACTAAAGAGTTTATAATTAGTTCCTATCATATTGTTTATGGCATTCATATACTCTTCAACTATCTTTGGCATGTTGTTGTAATTTGTATTGCTTGCCTCTCTTGCTTGGAAGAATATATCTGGATTTTGCGCAGAACCTCTTTGATTTGGATGATTTGGATTCATCGCATTATCTCTAAAATCTTTGAGTGCTTTATTGTCAAGAAGTCCTTTTAAATCTTTATAATCCCAAGTAGCAACTTTTTGTATTTCGTGAGATGTTCTAAATCCATCAAAGAAATTTATAAATGGAATCTTTCCTTTGATAGCAGAAAGATGTGCTACTGGAGTAAGATCCATTACCTCTTGAACTGAACCTGATGCAAGCATACACACACCAGTTTGACGACATGCATATACATCACTGTGGTCTCCAAAAATTGAGAGTGCATGTGTTGCAACTGCTCTTGCCGATACATTAAACACTCCCGGAAGACCTTCACCAGCAATCTTATAGAGGTTTGGTATCATAAGAAGTAAACCTTGTGATGCTGTATAAGTTGTTGTTAGAGCTCCTGCTGCAAGTGAACCATGAACTGCACCAGCGGCGCCAGCTTCAGATTGCATTTCCTTAACTTGCACTGTCTCTCCAAAAATATTTTTTCTACCCTCAGTTGCCCACTCATCAGTGTGTTCTGCCATAACTGATGATGGTGTGATAGGGTAAATGGCTGCTACTTCAGTATACGCATACGATGCATGAGCAGCTGCCTCATTTCCGTCCATAGTCTTCATTTTTCTTTTAACTAATTTTTTTGCCATAAACTTGCCCTCTCTATTCATAATATTTAATAATATATGTAAAAACACACATTTCGCAAGTATTTTAGCACATTTATGGGTGCTTTTCAACAACTTAAAAAAGTGTGTTTTCGCACACTTTTTAAGGATTATATAAGCTATCTTAATTTACTCGGTATAGTCAAGTGTCACATCATCTACATTGCCTTCGTCATCAAGAGTGTATTTAAAATGATGCGTGGTCCAATACATTGGTTCGGTGTTTTTGAAGTTTCCGAAAACTTTAACGATTATATCTTGCTCTTGTTTATTTAATAAACAATAACTTTCACAATCTTCACTTTCATTTAAATTAAAATAATATAGCAAATTCGTGTTAAACTTCTTTTTAAAATTCTCTGTAACCGGGCAATCTTCAAAGTCAGTACGTTCCTTGTCAAACATTGATGTAAATAAATATTTGTAGCCATCAAATTCCATTAATTCAATCATTTCTTTTCCGGTGTCAAATTCATTCAATAAACTTGTAGGAACAAAATCATTTTCAATGAAATTTCTTATTTTTTCTGGATATATATTTTTTTTCAAAAAATTTAAATAGTCATTTTCTACTTTTGAGTTTGATAAATTATAATTGCTAATTGGTTTTTCAATACTAAACTTATTGCTATTGTTTTTTATTGCCATCACGCCAATAACCAAAATGAATATAATTATAAATATAGCGATATAGTTCTTTTTCATTGCTATTTTCCTCCTTTAAATCTTATAATTGTGGTAAACAATTTATTAGCATCCTCATTATCATCACTCTGAAATCCATTAACTTGAACTTTATATTTTTTATTCAATTTATATGTATTATGTACTCTCCCCCAACTAATAACTTCTCCATCACCTATGTAAAACTCTACGTGTCCTTCACGACAAATCAAGTCCCCAGTTTTTAGCGTGAACTCTTTATTGTTATAATGTAATTTTATAATGCCTTCATCGTTTTCTTGTTTCAAATGATCCCAAGATATATATTCAAACATATTATTTAATACTAACTTATGTGTGAGTTTGCTTGCTTTTAAATAATCATTAGAACTAGTTCCCCATAAATCTATATCATATGCCGTCCTGTTCTCTTGTTTTTCATTCTTTAATATTTCTATATAAGTCAATATAATTAGTAATAGTTAGTACGAATTATTTTAACTTGCATATCTTTTCTGAAATGGAGTTAAGTAATTAAGAGAAGCATGCTTTCTCTTGTGATTGTAAGTGACATATGCAAAGTTATTTATGC
>JAFSKG010000026.1 GCA_017449075.1 Lachnospiraceae bacterium | reverse complement strand
CTTTTATAAAGAACCAGAAGATAGGACTATAGACACTCATATAACATTTAACAATGATGCAACGAGTGGTATTTCTAAAACTGATAATACGGATAGTGGTATTAGTAAAAACAACAATGCTACAAGCGGCATTAGCAAAAATGATAATGCAAATAATAGAATAAGTAAAAATAGCAACGCCACAAGTGGTATTGATTTTAATAATGATGCAAGAAGTGGTATAAGTAAGAATAATGATTATCAAAGCCCAAGTAATAACCAAGTTGCTGATAGCGGAATAGGCAAAAACAATAATGCTTCAAGTGGGATAAATAAAGAGAGTGATGCTAAATCAGGCATTAGTAATGGTAATAGTTACACTAGCCCTAATAATGATGATAAGGCAGACAGTGGCATCAGTAAGAAAAATGGTTACTATCATAGAAAGCACTCTTACAATATTGGTGGTCATGCATATGAACTAACAGAAGCAGAATACGATGAGTTTACACGTTATAGAAATGAAAAAGTTGTAGGAGAAAAATTAGGAACAAATCCCACAGAAAAGAGCGAACAAGAAAAGTTAGAGCAAGTAAAAGGTCAAATAAATGCCACACTTCTTATTTTAGTTATTATTGTTACAATTGCACTAGCATTGATTATATTCATATGGTTCATAATAAAAAGCAGAAGTAAGGGAGGATATCCAAGCCTATCAAAATTTACATTTTTAACTATATTATTAATAATGACACTTTTTATAAATAGTGTTTATGCTGCTGACATATACCAAGAGAATGCCCAATACAACAAAACAATAACTACACAAGTTAATTATGCAAATTTCACTTGTACCTTCAGAGTGACAGTGGAATATTATTTTGTCAATACTATAGACCCGATAACAAATTTAGAACTTGATACAGACTCTGATACACTGCCCGACTACCTTGAAGTCCTCTATCTTACTGATTTGAATAATGATGATACAGATAGCGACAGCTTACCTGATGGAGTAGAAGTATATAGAACCTATACTGATCCATTAAGAATTGATACTGATAATAATGGAGTAAATGATGGAGACGAAGACTATGACAAAGACAAACTTACAAATATAGAAGAAAAGAACCATGGCACTGATTATGATAACATAGACACTGACTATGATAGCTTATCTGACTACGATGAAGTTAATGGTGTCAAAAGTAAAGATGGACTACATATTTATAGAACTGACCCATTGAGCGACGACACAGATTCTGATGGGTTAAGAGATGATACTGAACTTAAACTAAATCTTAATCCTACGAATCCTGCGGATGCAAATACAAAGGTAAGCCAAAAGTCAGATAAGTCATCAATACCAAGAAATCTAGGTATAGATTCATCGGTTCCTATATTGTTTTATGGTGAATTAGAAGGTGACATAGATGAGAAAGTAAAAGTAAAATTAAGTACTGATAACTTTTTTGATGAGTTAGATAGCAAAATAGGAAATCCTATATTAATCAATACTGAATATGGTGGAAGTGATGGGTTGAAGATTGAATTTGATATAACAAAGTATATAAGTATTAAAAATAGGTTACAATTATGTAGATATGATAATGGTGAGCTTATACCAGTAGAACACACATATGTATCAGGTAATAAACTTTTAGGAGATGTGTATTCAGGAGAATATGTATTAATTGATAGTAAAAGATATACTAATGCACTTAAAATATATATAAATTAAAAGAAGTAGTATGAAAAGTAATTTTAATTTTAAAAGTTTATTTAAAAGACTTCCCAATGTATCTATACCAAAAGAGTTTATTTACTTCGGTATAGGAACTATTATAGTGGTTTTAATAGGTTTAATAGTTGGAAACATGTATCTTCAAGAAATGTTATATTTTGAAGGAGAAGAAAAATCTCTTCAGATGTTTACAGAAGAAGAGTTAAGAGAATATGGTGAGATTTACAAAGAAATGTCGCTTGACTTTGAAAATGAAATAGGTTCTTTAATAGAAGATTATGCAAATAGAACAAATCGTGCAGGCGAAAAAATACATTATGGCATATACAATCATGAACATCCAACAGACGACACAGGAAAAATCAAAATTCATGACAATGGCTCAGGAAAACCACAAAATTATGCTGATCCATTTGGAGATGGGACAGAATATACTTCGGAATATGATGATACAATTAATGATTTTAGGTTAAAAGATTCTTATATTGATTCTGATCAATTTAAAAATGGAGTAACAATAAAATATGCTAAAACCATAGGAAGAAGTGATGGTGAATCTAATTTTAAAGATATATTAACAGCTGTTAGTATGATTATGGATCAAAATCAAACGAAAAATGAAAGTTCAATAAACATTAAGGCTAACATCCCACAATTAATAAAACATTTATTCAAAATAACACATATATATACAGGCGAGTCAACCGAATTATACAGTTGTGAAAAAGGATGCAGAGTATTATTTTATTATTGCAATGAGATTGATAATAAATATGCTGGTACTGGCATTGACTTACAACCATTTCCAATTAATCCACATAGTGATTTTGAAGATTATACAGATGAAGATTTTGAAATTCATGAGCCAGATGGTGAATGTCCAATATGTGGACATAAGGGAAAAGGATGTGTAAAAGATTCTGAAAAGTGTCTTCATGGAGCATATTATAAAGTTAAACATGAAGATTCAATTGTATTTGAATGTAAACATAGTGTAGGAAAAACTCCAGAGAGTTACGGCTGTGATAATTATGAAGAAAAAGCATTTTGTTCACACTTTGAGTGCGATCATGAAAATGAATGTCCACATGATAATGAGACTGGTGTCGGATGTGCAGGGTGCTATGAATGTAAAGGACATGAGCACTGGAATTGCCCAGGGCATTTTTATGTATGTTGCATGGGACATACTGATATAGTAATTAATATTAAAATAATGTATATCAATGAATTGTTAGATGTAATTAAAAATGGATATAATGTTGGGGTAGAAGATGAAACTGATTAGAAATTTATCAAAAAAAATTAATATATTATTCTTCATATTAGTTTCAATTTGTGCTATAATAGTATCTATGATAAAAACAAGGGCAGATGATAATTTAAATATGAGGCAAGTTAGATATCAGCTTGGTAGTGCAGTAAACTATGAGCTTTCTTTTTATACAGATAGTCCAAAGTTTCACACAAAAGCAAGTGGCTATGAGAAGTATAAAGGAATGGACACTGAAAACAATATGAACTCAATAATGGCTACAGATACGGTTAAGATGCAAGGATATGGTAACTATGAATTTAAACCAGATACTAATTTATTTAGTTTTATAGATTACTGCTACAGTAAAGATCCAGCTACTACTATGGCATGTGCATATAGGGCAGGAACAACAGAAGCAAACACTTGGGATTATACAAAACTTATGAGCTATAGGGATTCTTCGGTGAATACAAGTTTTTTTAAATATTTTTGGCAAAATATGAGTAACCTATGTCCTAATTTTAAAGATTATCAAGATGATTATTTCTTTTTAAAATATACATATCCAGCGACACAAAAGATTGGAATAAATCTTGCAATGATGAGAAATCTTAACAATGATGGAGAGTCATTGGTAGAGTATTTAACATGTTTGACATCATATATATTTTCAATAACACCTGGAGCACAAGTAGAAGGTATGACATTTGGTAAAGGAGATGTGGTACCATTTTTATATTACAAAGCAAGCAATCATGCAAATATAGATATAAGACATGATTCAGG
>JAFSKG010000025.1 GCA_017449075.1 Lachnospiraceae bacterium | reverse complement strand
CACCACGATTTTCATCATCATCAAGATATAATAAAAGTGCTTTATTATGATTAGTAATATCAATATCTACAATATGTGGTTCAGATATATCATATACATCTTCAAGAAGTGTTATGACTTCGTCAGGTTCATATGTTCCACCAAATAGCCCATCTGGAATCTTTTTATCATTTGCTACAAATTTAGTATTCCCTGAAAATCTTGGTTTTGGTTTTAATTGTGTATTTTTAGCGCCATACAAATTATCACTATTTTCTTTAACAGCACTACTATTATTACTTTTTGTATTATCATGAGGGAACACTGCTTTTATATCTTCAAAATATCCTAAAGTAAAAGGTTCATCAAGCCACTGATAAACTGGTATAGGAATACTAAAAAGTACTACATCAAGCCACACTTTTATACAACCAGTAAATGAAAATCCAAGCGGTCTCACATTACTATATCGCTGTGCAACAAGTGGAGCTGCTATAAACTTACATTGCAGTGATATACCACCACGAGCACCTATTACTCCACAAATACCAACTCCTACAAAGCAATTGATATTAAGTACTGCTCTTACTATAAAATCAAAATGTGAATTGTTTATAAGATCATCAAAAAATGATTGATTATAATCCATATTAAATGGTATATGTTTATTTTCATCAACTGATACTCCAAGTTCGATAACAACCTCAAGATCTGCAGCGACACCAAAATACATCGGAACACATACTACCCATATATAAGTTGTAAACTTAAAATCAATCATAATACCAAAATAGCCAGATGCACCTGTAAACTCAAATGAAGTTTTACCACCTTTTTGACTACTATATTCATGATATATTTGGAACTCAAAACTTACACCTGCAAGTAGGCTAAAAGTAAGTGATGAAAGAACTAATTTTTGCTTTTTAGTTTTATTTTCACCATTTTCTTCTACAGTTTTATGCATAGCATCTTTATATTGTGAAAACTGTTCTTTGATACTACCTTGTGTGATTTGATCATATTTTTCCTTATCAACTTTACCATTGGCCTTAAAAGTCCCACCAACATCAATTGGTTTACCTACCATTAATCTAATTCTATCACCATCATTAACTACTCCAAAGTTAATACCAGCGGCCTGAGTAATCATAGTTAGACTTCCAATAACAGGAAGTGATAGTGTTTCCGTGAAATCAGCACTAAGATCAAAATCAACAAGATTAGGCTCTCTATCTGCAGCTTCAATAAATACTAAGTTTGTAGCAATTGCTTGGTATGTAGTCTCATTAAATGCAGGAATATTTTTCTTCACAATAGTAACTTCTTTAGTTCTCTCATCAATTATAACTACTTCGCCTCTTCCATCACCAACTTTTCTATCTGTGACAATTCTTGTATATAATCTATCACCTGACATATATTCATTATATTGACCTTTTCTAAATTTATAATTTGCAGTCCATTCAGTTTTATCAGCATTTGACCTTGTTGCCTCTATCACAAGTTTATTTTCATGAGTTCTTGCATCTACAACAACGAACTCTACTCTTTTTATATTTTCGACTGCAGTTCTTTCTACATCATATTCATCTATATATGTATATGTATAATCACTACCATCAGGCTTTTTTGGAGTAACGAATGCAACAAGTTGACTTTCTTTATCATCAATATATACAGCAGTATATGATGTATAATAGTCAGCAAGTGCATATTTCTTGACTGCAGCACCTCTTGCAGTTGGATGAAAATTGCTCATATTACCTATAAGGACATGCTCCATAGGAACATTATAGACAGTTTCGTTATATTCTCCTTTACGTTTTGTACCATTATCTTCATATTCTATTTCATATTTTTTGTTTTCTTTTTTGTCTTGATTAAGTAAAACTGTCTTATATTCATCATAAGCTTCACTTACTATTTTTACTTTTTTATAACAGCCTTTTATACCATTATCTGGCAAAACAGTAAACTCACCGTTCTCGTCAGAAACACCAAAATGTGCATCATCAATAACAACTCCTATATAAGATGCTTTTTGCCAATACTCAGATGTTGTATTATACCCATATGCTGAATCTACATAATACGACTCTCCACTTATAGAATATTTAATATCGTCTGCTTTCCCATACGTAAGAAAAATTGTATTTTCAGTTTCATTTTCTTTGCCAAGGAAATAATATGTGTTTTGAGAATATTTTATATTTTTATTATTTTCATTCCATATAGGAACATTTTTTTTATCTGAACATTTTGCTTCTATAGTAAAATATCTATTTATAATATTCGCACTATCTGTAAATACATCATATCTATAATATTTAATACCATTTATTTCTTCTTCATATCTTTGTACTCCCGACATAAAACCAACATTTTCATTAAAATATTTCAAATCATCTTGCTTAACTTTAACAACAACCATATTAGTAAGTGCAGAGAACTTTGGAGTTGCTTTTATTTCAGAATATCTTGCTGACTCTTGAAAATAACCACTTGCAATTTGTCTCTCAGCCATATAATTATATTTATTATCTGTGTTTAATGTTTCAATACTTATACCTTCGCAACTATAGCTCTTTCTAAATGATGGTCTTATTGATGAATAAAAACGTAGATAATCACCAATATTAAACTGATAAGTATCACTTTCAGCATCGCTCTTTATCGGTGTCTTGTCCCATATTCTAATACTACCTCTTTTATCTTTCATGACTTTTACAGTAGCAGTTTTTACTCCTAGTTCTGCCTGGATACTAAATCTCCCATTTACACCTTCATTATTTGTTCCTGGTTTCACTTCGTCATATATGAAATTGGAAAGCTCATAAAACCTATACAAAAAATCGTGAGTCATCCTAAATGAAATAGATGTACTTGAATCATCTGTATTTTCTGCAATTACTCTTTTATTGCCTTCATCATCTACTATATATAATTTCTTAATCCAAAATTTATTTTCCATATCACTTGGGAATCTTACAGTTACTTCCTTATCAAGCCAACCAACTCCAGTATAATCTGATTTATGGTCATCAATAATTACTTTTGCATGAGATGTATATTCATGGTGATCTGTCAAATTGCCATCTTTATCTATTAATTTTGGAACCTCAGATTCAAGCAAAGTAATTTTAAACATTCTAAGTATTGGTTTTATAGATTCTATTTTATATGATACTGGTGACTTTCCTATTGTCGTTTTACGGGTAAAGTCAAGATATATTTCACCTAAATCACCATATGGTGAATAAAAGTTATCTATCCATCCACTCTTCCAAGGTTTTGGTTTGCCTGCTGGTACCGCTTCTACATCTATGTCTTTAACTTCTTTTGATCTAATTTCATTTTTCCAATGCATCGCTGATCCAAGACCTACTTTTACGTTATTACCATTATCATAGCAGGCCCAATCAATCTGTATTCCATTATATTCAGGCAAGTCACCAGCTTTTAGCTTACTTTGTGAAAAAACATAACTTGTCGTTGTCCATGGGTTTGTATCCGAGCTCCAAAAATCGTGACCATCATGATAAAAATCAAAACCTTCATCATTATTAATCCAATTAAAAACATTACCTTTTGATTCTGTACTTGAAGTCCTTAACAACATATCTTTTAACTTTAATGGAGAACCAACTTTTACAGAGTTTAAATCATAGTCTGTTTCTACTCCCAAGAGAGTGTCAAAATTTGCAACTGGAGTAGAGCCGAGTAAATCGCCAGAACTATTACTTGGAGCGAAACCGAATAACTCATTGCCATCCATATTACTAAATTTCTTGCCCTCATATTCAAAACTTTTATCTGTTTTTTTAATAGTTATAGTTGTCTCAGCCTTATCGCCTATCTCAACATTTTTTGGCAACTGAAGTTTCAATGCAAAACTTGCAGAATCATTTATATAAGTTGATACTATAGGTATTTTTACAACTCTCTTGGTAAGTCCCATACCAAAAACTACATCTGTATGAACTTTTGAATAATCACGACCACCTCTTGCTGTTATGTCCATTGAATCAAGTTTACAACTTGCGACAGAGTTTATATCTCCAGTTCTCTCTATCTCAACTGTTACATAACCATCCTTAGGTGCAAAACTTGATTTAGTAAAACTTATTTTACCTAACTCAACTGGCTCATCATCTTTTATAATGAGAGCTATACTTGAATATGCTGCTGCTACACTGCTTCCTTCATAACTTGATATATCTATACCAACTTGTCTTTCTCCTCTATATTTTTTATCATTAAGTATTGTAACTTCAATTAACTTTTCAACTTGACCAGGCTTAAAATTCAAAATAACAAATGCTGATTTTAGCTCTTCTTCAAGCACTTCTACGTTTTTTCTCAAATATGCAGGATTTTCTGCCGAATAAGGATTTAAAATACTTAACGGATCCATATTTCTCTTAAAATTAGTATCCTGCCTATCATTTTTAAGTCCTGTTGCTATCTCGTATGAGTCAGCAAGTGACATAGTTGCAATATTAGTTTCAACCTTTACTTCGTCATCACTATATTCTATATTTGAAATAGTTGATATATTTTTTGCACTTTCAGTATTTTCATCACTTTCAATCACACTATTTGTAGTCTCACTGGAATGTGTAGAGCTTGATGCTACTGACTCAGTAGTTTCTTCTTCAGCAGCAGTTGAATCTTCAGACGTTGACTCTTCAGCAGTTGTTGATTCTCCAGTTGTTGTTGTTTCTTCAGCAGTTGTTGATTCCTCAGTTGTTGACTCTTCACTAGTAGTTGTCTCTTCTATAGTTGTTGCCTCTTCACTAGTGGTTGTCTCTTCATTAGTGGTTGTCTCTTCATCAGTTGTCAACTCTTCTTTTGATTCAGATTCGTCTTCAATATTGTCATTTGCTTTTTCACCAAAAGTATTATCAGTGTCATCGATATTAATATTGTTACCTGCTACTAAATTTTCTGTGCCAGTAAATCCAGACACATTTCCATTATCATTTTCTTCAATTTTATTATCATCTGTAGAAACAATATTTTCATCTTCAGTTTTATTAACAGAGGTTTCTTCTTCCGCTTCTTCTTCAGTAGTTTGTTCAACTTCTGTGGTTGGTTCAACTTCTGTGGTTGGTTCATCTTCTACTTTTACTGTTGTTTCTTCTTGATCATTTTTTGTGGAGTCTATATTCTCATTTGTATCAGCCACTTGATTTATTCCATCATTTGACGAATCAGTATTTCCATAAAAATTATTGAATCCATCTACTACTTGTTTAGAAAGCTGTGCTTTCTCGTCATCTGAAAATTCTAAATCATTTGCATTTACATTTTCTTCTAAGAGAGTACCATCAATGATTGCATCTGAATAATTGTACTCAGCAAAATCAGATTTATTTACATATTCTGAAATTGATTTTGACTTATATGCGTTCTGAATATTTTCAGAAAACAGTGCTTTATCTATAACTTTTACTGTATAATCGGCACCATATTGTGCTGTGGAATCAAGGAATGATAATTTTACTTTTTCATATCTATTAGCCTCACCCTTTCTCTTCACTTTAAAAACATATTTGTTATTTGCAGCACCTTCTTCTACTTCTAAAGAATTGTATGGCAAATAAAACATTCCATCAGTAACAAGTTCATCTACCAACTCTACTTCATTTGCAAGCAAGTATTTCTGAATTTTGTTGTCATTTGCAAATACACTTGTCGCTGGATAAATTCCTGTTGCAAGCATACTAACAATAAGTACGAAACTTATTTTTTGTTTTAAATTGCTCCATACTTTGTTAAATAATTCTTTTTTCATAAATTACCTCCACTAACTTAAACTATAAACTTCTAAGCACCTCGAAAAAGTCCAAAAATTATACTTTTCAAGTTAAGGTTCCCTTCTATCAAATTAAAAAGTCAGCACTAAAAATGCTGACTTAAATAAACAAACTATACAATTGTTATTTGTAACGAAACTGCTCTTCTTAAAATTTCTCTTGGAAGAGATACTCTCTACTATAGGTAGAAACTCCATATCATTATTCTTTCAAGTTTAGTTATTAAAAAATTTATTCTCATCTTGTAGAGCATGTCTTACTCGTAACATATTAACTACATTAGAAGCTTCATCAATTACATAATATACAATGTATTTCTTTATTCTATATTTTCGTATACCTTTAGCACTAAGTTGCTCATCATCACAAAGACTGTTGATATATATTCCGCAATGTTTTTAATGTCTTTATTACAACCTTCAGTATATTTATGCTAAAGTTTTCCATACTTCTCTTTCGTTAATAAAATCTTTAACAGAATCATCTATGGTTTTAACTTTACCATTTTTGACTTCTTCTTTAGTTTCTATATCTTTTTCTAATACTTTATCCATTAAATAATCCTTTCTTGTTTACTAATAAGAACAACATTTCTCATCTTTATCTAACAATTATATTATACTAAAAATTCCCTATTTTATCAACGAATTTTACTAACTGACAAAACCAAACATTTTTAGATAAAAATTTATATTAAAAAACCAGATTACCGTCAAAACTTTATTGACACCTAGCCCTTGCTAGGTGGGTCACCTCATCGATGTTTTTAGTATCCTGAATAAGGCTTACGCCCCAGGCCCGCTAGCCACACCAATATACGGATGCCCTTTTATCATAATGTAGGTTCAATAAAATGTATCAACGAATAATCCAGTTAAGCAGATAACGGGAATCGAACCCGCGTCCTAAGCTTGGGAAGCTCATGTTCTACCATTGAACTACATCTGCATTACTCATCAAATACTACTGCATGAGTAAGTAAGAAATATAAATATCTATCATAGTGTTTTACATATATGTGTGCATGGTCATAAGATAATTCACTATCCATATTGCCATACTCATCATCATACAAAACATTTGGGTCTAAGTAAAAAATCTTCTTATTATCTGCGAATTTACTAACAAACATGTTTATTAAATTTATGTTTTCATTTGTTAGATATGGCAAGTCGCTTTTAAGTTCGGCAGTTATATGTAAATTTGCCAATAAATAAATAATAGCATCTGGCTGTAATTCTATGATTGTGTCAAGCAATCTCTTGTAGTGTTTGCTATGGTTTTCAATTCCAGCTGCCACATTATTTATACCAAGTGATATATATATTTTATCAAATCTACTAAAAGTTAGCAAGTTATAAAGAGAAATCATGCCATAGGGTTCCAACTCATATTCTTTATCAAGTATAGTAAATGCATCTGCAGATTGATAACAATAATATGTGGCACCTTCTAATTTTCTATAAATCGAAAAGCCAACCATTCTTGAGTCGCCAATAAATAATGCGTTTTCAAAATATGTTTCTGAAACTGTAGCAAATCTTGGAGTACCTGTTGGAAATTTATCTAGTGTTTTAATATTGCTAGTCGTACTCGCATTTGATTGCGGGTGAATGGTATCCGCCACTTCATAGGTATCGTGCAGCTCACCCATGCGAGGTTGGCGGATAATTTTAAGATAAAAAAGTTCTGCAATCAAAAACAAAATCATTATCACAATAGAGATCTGATTTCTAATATTTCGTGTATCATTTTTCTTGATATCTTTCATATCTAAAATGCAAAATACTTAAATGTGTCTGTTCCCATTACATTAAACATAGTTATAGAAAGTGCGATTAAAGCAACTGAAACAATAATCATAAGGACCTTTCGCTTTTCTATCCAACTCATAATTGCCTTTGGATACTTGGTCATAAAGAATATACCAATAACAAATATTTTTCCGTATAGGCTAAATATAACCTTAAAGTCTCTCATATTATTTGTCGAAGATAAATCAAAGAGCCTTGAAATATATATAGATAAATCACTTAAATTTTCAATAGAAAATATTAGAAATGCAAATGGCATAACTAAGTTGACAACAACTCGCCCCACAATTTCAAATTTATTATAAACTTTTCTAACAAGCGCCTTTTCTAATATTATAAATACACATATAATCATTGCCCATAGTATATAATTAAGCTTGAATCCATGCCATAGTCCTGTCACAAGCCATACTACTATAAGGTTCACTGACTGTCTAAATAAGTTTTTATTTTCAAAATTTCCACCAAGTGGTATATAAATATAGTCTCTAAAGAAGTGGCCGAGAGTGATATGCCATCTTCTCCAAAATTCTGAGATAGATTTTGAGCAAAATGGAAGGTCAAAATTTACTGGCAAATCCATTCCCATCACATTTGCAAGACCTATAGCCATAAGCGAATAACCGGCAAAATCAAAATAAAGTCTCATTGTATAACTATACATACCCACCCAGGCCGTCAAAATAGATATACTATCAAAACCATAGACATTTATCTGATTAACTATATAAGATATGTTATCTGACAATAAAGACTTTAGTGCAAGGCCTACAGAAAAATAAAATAAACCTTTTAAGCACCGCTCTTTTGAAATATCTTTATAATTACATTTTGAAATATAATAGTCATATCTTGTTATAGGACCAGACAAAATCTTAGGAAAATATAAAATATAACTTATGAAATTAGCAAAGCTAAATTGCTCTTTGTCATAACTCATCTTATAACTGTCAACTAGAATTGATATGAAGTGAAATATATAGAAACTTAACCCTAGGGGAATGTTTTTAATGAGAATATTAGATTTAAATATACTTAATATTATTATATTAAAGGCAATTGAAAAAATAGTTAGTGTTCTTGATTTTTTAACATTCTTATTATTATATTTAATTATAAAATAACAAAACACATAATTTATAGCAGTAAGCAGAATAAGTATCGCTATATTTAGTGGATTTTTATAATTGCCAATGACATAAAACAAAATACTATATAACAAAATAAGAGTGTTTTTTAGTTTTAAGTCTGCAGCAAAATAAGACAACAAAAAAGCAGGTAAAAACAGTAATATGAAGTTATTGGTATTAAACGGCATTTACATTATCTCCTGCAGCAAAACCCGTGGAGCAAGCAATTTGCATATTAAAACCACCTGTCAAAGCATCTACATCCAAAACTTCTCCAGCAAAATATAGCCCTTTCACCTTCTTACTTTCCATAGTTTTTGGATTGATTTCTTTAACATCAATCCCTCCTCGAGTTATGATTGATTCATTAAAGCCTCTTGCACTTTCTATTGTAAGTCTAAAATCTTTTAAAAGATCTATAATTTCTTTTCTTAGTTGCTTGTCAACTTCAGATACTTTCACATCCCCAATTGTAGATACATTCTTTTCTTTCAGCCTCTTTTCATTCTTATCCAATCTATTTATAAACACTTCAACCATTGAAGCCGGCAATAATTTTTCTATGATTGATTTTAATTTCTTATTATTATTTTCGTCAAATTCTCTAAGTATCCTGGCATCAAGTTGTTCTAAACTCAGTGCTGGCTTTAAATCAATAGATAAAATCTTTCCTTCCAAATCTTCCACAAAGCAACTCGCAGATAAAATGACGGGTCCACTTACGCCGAAGTGAGTAAACAATAATTCTCCAAAATCTTCATATAATGCTTTGTTTGGTTTCTTTACATCAAAAATTTTTATAGAAATATTTTTTAGTGTCAGGCCCTGCATAGACTTACAGTCTTCTAACTCTTTCACATTAAATGGAACAAGTGATGGAAGCTGCTTTATTACATTTATGGAAAAATCTTTTGCAAATTTATAACCATCACCAGTAGAACCTGTGGATGGGTAAGAGAGACCGCCGGTGGCGATGATTACTTTGTCGGCTGTGATTTTTTCTCCGTTATTGGTTGTAACTAAAAACCCTGCGGGCTCACAATTCTCTCCCCTACGATGCGGGCGGATGTCGTCCCCTACAATTGTGTCATCAGTAGATAATAATTTAATATTTAGGACTTCTGTGTTGAGCTTAACTTTTACGCCTGCTACTTTTAGTGCACATTTAAGCGCATCTATTACATCATATGACTTGTCACTTACCGGAAATACCCTGTTACCTCTTTCGACTTTTAGAGGGCATCCGTTATCCTCTATCATTTTTTTTAAGTCTTCGTTTGAAAATTCTGAAAAAGCTGAATATAAAAACTTAGAATTTCTCACGACATTTTTAAAAAACTCATCTCTATCACAATTATTTGTGATGTTGCAACGACCCTTGCCAGAGATAAACATTTTCTTACCAAGTTTCTCATTTTTTTCTAACAATAAAACTTGAGAAGGCTCTTTAACCTTCTCAACATTCTTACTATTTTGTTTTGATGCGGCAATTGCAGCAAGCATACCTGCTGGACCGCCGCCTACTACTACTATTTTCATATAAATATATATTCGGGCTCGCAATACTCGCCCCTACAATGGACGACAGGATGTCGTCCCCTACAATAACTCTGTTTGCTCAATTTGTGTTGACTCATTTGGTGTGGCTTCTTCAGTTGTTTGTTCTTCAGTTACTTGACCTTCAGGGGCTTGCTCCTCATCTTTTATAGGGACGTGAAGCGTGCAAGCCATAAGAATAATTTTATTATATTCTTCTTCTGGATTAAGATTTTTTGCCAAAAGCTTTTGCTTATACTCTTTCCAATACAATTTTCTTTCACTCTCTATCACTTCAGTTGCCTTAGAAAAATCTGTATCAAGCCTAAAGTCTATAGGTAGTCTATAGTGAAAAACGCATTTACCAAATATATCAAGTTCTGCTGCCATACTTGTAAGTTCTGCAACTCCGAGCTTCTTTGCTTCTTTTATAAGTTCTTCTGTAATATTACTTTCAGCATTTACACTTGTAGTTGCAAATAGCCTATCAATATATTTTTTTATATTTTCTTTTCTCTCAGCAATTTTTTTTAATTCTCTATCTTCCATTTATTCCCTCTTCAACTTAATTGCAATTCTTTAAATTATTTTATTTTAAATAATCATTAAATACAAATCCAAGCATAGTAATGTCATCAAATTGTTCTTCTCCATTTGCAAAATCCGCAACATTTTGTCTTATCATCGGCAAAAGGTCTTCAAATGCAACATTTTTGTTTTCATTAAGTACTTTTACAAGTCTTACTATACCATATTGCTCTTGTTTGTCATTGATGGCTTCTGGAACACCATCAGTATATACAAATATTCTATCGCCAGGGTTCATTTTAAGATAGTACTCTTTGGTCTGCATACTTTCAAAAGCAGCAAGTGGTAACGAATGTTCGTCTTTAAGCACCTCATAGTCTCCATTTGCTCTAAGGAGAATAGGGAATTCATGTCCGGCATTTGCGCAAACCATCTCTCCATTCTTTAGATCAATTATACCAATCCAAGCAGTTACAAACATTTCTGCATCATTTCCATCGCATAAGAAATTATTGACCTTATTCAATATTTCCGTAGAAGAAAATTTTTGTTCAGCAAAACTTCTTATTGCCGTCTTACTTCTCATCATAAACAACGCTGCCGGTATACCTTTTCCAGACACATCTGCGATTACTAGTGCAAATCTATTATCATCTACAAAGAAGAAATCGTAGAAATCTCCACCAACTTCTTTTGCTGCATCCATCAATGCATATATTTCAAATTCACGTCTGCCTGGGAAATGAAAATTCCTTGGCAATGCAGCCATTTGTATACTACTTGCAAATTCTAGTTCCTGAGCAATCCTCTGCTCCGCAGCAATAATATATCCCTTTAACGCCTCGACTGTTTCATTGATATCATCTGACAATGCAGCAAACTCTGTAGAACTTCTAACATTAACTACTTCATTTAAATCTCCTTCTGTGATTTTTGCCAAAGAAGTATTTATTCTATCTATTTTATCAACAACAATCATCTTTGCTATAAATGATACTAAGAAGAACACTACTGTAAATAAGAGAATGTTGGATAGTGCATTTTCGTAAGATTGAGCATCTCTATATCTGTAGATATCTTTTTCCGGCATTATAACTATAAGTTTGTTTCCATCATTTAAACGTTTTATTTTGCAAAGTGATGTTTCACCCAAAATATCAAATACAAAAAAACCTGTTTCTTCTTTCGTCTTAAGAAAATTTAGAGCATTTTTTTCTATAGTGTGCCATTTGTTATTTCCTTTAAAAATATATCCTTCATTATCATAAATATCAAAGGTTCCACTAACTCCAACTCTAACTTTTTCAAGTAATACATTTCTATTATATCTATCTTCTATATCTTCTATGATATCTTCTATTTCAGTCTTAGCATACTGATATGCAGTTTTTGTTTGAAGGACATAAGAAATTGCGAAGTTAATTCCTATTACAAGAAACATAACAACAAACAATGTTTTTTGGAAAGTACTTGCAATTGGTATTTCTTCTGGCTTTTTTCTAACAAGTGGATTGTGCCAAGTTCCTTCTAAGATAGATAAGGCTGATGCAGAAAGCGCCATTCCAATCGCTGTAAATACAATCATGGGTACAGCACAGTTTCTCACAACATGGAATGCCATCTGCATATCTTCTCTATGAGTAATAAAAACTACATACATGTGGAACACTTCCATTGCTGCTCCTATAAAAAATGCATAGACAGCATTTGGTTTTTGACCCTTAAACACAGATTTATGCATTATCACAGGTAAAAAACCAGCGAGACAGGTTGATATACTGCAAGCAATTCTTGTGTAGGAACCAACTCCAAAATATGTTCCAACTATATATCTCTCTATTCCACCAATTAATCCAGCAATAATTCCTGACACAGGGTGAAAGAAAAACCCAGCAGCAAGTGGCCCAATATCGCGGACATTTAGCATCATTTCATGATAGTCCACGCCAAAATGTGTAGACAAGATTGACCCAATACCATACAAAACACCTATAGTGGCTATTGATAATGGTTTGAGTCTCTTATCATGTGTCATATACCATATAAAAATAGTAAATATAACATATAATAAAGTAAGTCCCAATATTTTTGCGATAATTATCATTCTTTATTTTGCTCCTGTAAAACTAAACATGAATTAGTGACATAACTGTTTCAATATGCATAGTATGTGGAAACATATCCACGCTTGCAAATCTTTGTACAATATATTTTTTATCAATGTTACACAATATATCAATGTCTCTTGAAAGTGTGGCTGGGTCACAGCTCACATAAATAATTTTTTTAGGATCAATATCTCTAATCAAGTCTATAGTTGCCTTATCTAAGCCCTTTCGTGGCGGGTCAACGACAACTGTGTCAAAATTTAATCCTGCAGCATTTGAAGATATGATATCTTTTGTTATTTTTGATGCATCAAGGCATATAAATCTCGCATTTGAAATATCATTAAGTGTTGCATTTGACTTCGCATTCTCAACTGCCTTTTCAACTATTTCTACGCCAAGAACATTTTTAACTTTGCCTTCCATATATAAAGAAATAGTTCCTATGCCACAATACAGGTCAAGTACATTTTCATTACCAGTAAAATCAGCATACTCCAAAACTTTGTCGTATAAACTTTTTGTCATTTTCATATTTACTTGATAAAAACTCTCAGGTGAAATATGATATTTTACACTTCCAATGCTATCTTCTATGTAGCCCAGGCCTCTTAGAATTATGTTTTTATTACCGAAGAGAACATTTGTATTACTGGTATTTATATTTAACGTAGATGTGACAAGGGCTCGCAATGCTTCGCCCTTACGATATTCTTCTACAATATAATTATCAAATACTTTATATAGTTCTAAATTCTTATCATAGTTTTTGTCGTTTATGATATATGTAAGACTTATTTCATTTGAAGCATTGCCACATCTAATAAGAACTTCTCTAAATACACCTTCATTGGTATTTTCATCATACACACTTATATTGTATTTAACTATTGCTTCTCTAATAATATTTAAAATTACATCTGATCCTTTAAATCCAGCAAGACAGTAATCAAATTCAACAATGTGATGAGTCCGCCCTGCATAAAACCCATAAACAACTTTTCTATCCCTAATAGCAAACGGAACCTGCATTTTATTTCTAAATCTATGAGGTGTATCCATAGCAATTACACCTTCATAGCATTCATTTAAATCATCAAGGTTTATCTTTCCTATCTTGCTTATAGTATTAAGAACGATTTGTTTTTTTAGTTCAATCTGTTTTTTGTAATCAAGGTTTAAAAGTTGGCATCCACCACAACTATTTGAAACATCACACTTTGATTCAACCCTATATTTTGATTTACTTACAATTTCTAAAGCCTTTGCATAAATTACATTTGCAGTTACTTTTGTGATAACTGCATTGACTTTGTCCTCTAAAATTGCATTTTTAACAAAGAACACTTGCGAATCGACTTTCGCTACGCCAAGTCCATCCTTTGTCATATCAATAATATCTAATTCTATTTTTTCATTTTTACTAAATGACATATAATATCAAAGGATTTATTATAAACCTTTGAATTCAAATCCAAGCATAGTGATGTCATCAAACTGAGGTGCTTCTCCGACAAACTTGTCTATATCTTCCTTGACTGCTTTCAACAATTCATTCATTGTCTTATCAGTATTTGCATCTAATGCCACTTTAAGTCTATCCATACCATATAACTCATTATTTGAATTAGTTGCTTCAGTTACTCCATCAGTATATTGGAAAATTTTGTCTCCTGGTTCAAGAGTTATTTCTCCACCAGTAAACTTCATATTTTCCATACCTGCAAGAACAAATCCTGGCTTCATCTGATATGCAGTCCACTCTTTACCCTTTCTATATATGTATGGCATCTCATGACCTGCATTTACATAAGTGAGGTAACCCGTCTCTATATTTATTACTGCTTCAAATGCTGTTATAAATAAATTTTCACTATTTGATTCACAAAGCATATTATTAACTTCATAGAATACATCTGTCAAATCTCTCTCCATACCCGTGTGGTCTTTTATAAGTGTCTTTCCTATGACCATAAAGAGCGCTGCAGGTACTCCTTTACCAGATACATCTGCTACAACTATAGCAATATGTTTTTCATCAATCATAAAGAAATCATAAAAATCTCCACCAACTTCTTTTGCAGGATCCATCGTAGCATAAATATCAAAACGCTTGTCGTTTGGGAATGCAGGAAAAATTGATGGAAGCATAGATGACTGTATGTGAGTTGCTACATTTAGTTCTGCACCAATTCTTTCTTTCTCAGCAGTAAGTGAAGTGAGGTCATTAATATAGTTTTTGATTGACAATGTCATATTATTAAATGCATTTGCCAAATCACTAATCTCATCATTTCCTTCCACTCTCGCTACATAGTCAAGGTTTCCACCGCTTATCTCTTCAACATCGTACTTTAAATCTCTAATTGGAGTTGTAATTTTATTTGCTGTGCTCTTTACAACAAAGAATGATATAATCTGCACTATGACAAATATGATAACAAAGATTATAATTATCCTAATTATCAATTTATCCATCGTGTAAACTGGTTCTAATATAAGTTCTCTTGGTATCTTAATACAGAACACCCAGTTGGCAACATTGATTGGTGCATATGCAACATATGTGTCACCATGAAGTGCCAAACCGCTCTCACCAGATAATATGTTTTCACTAAATGGATGATATTCACTACTCTCATTTTTAATGTTTTCAAATTCTGTCTGTCTCTTATCTATATAAGGTGATGCTATAATATTTCCATTGCTGCTATCAACCAAAAAAGCATAAGTGCCTTTACCTAAGTCAACATCTATTACTGACTTTTGCAAATCACCAACGAGTATATCCATTGCTACAACACCAGCAAACTTTCCTTTATTAAAAAATGGAGCTGCACAAGTTAAAGTCAATCCTCTACCAAAATAATCCTGTGACAAGTCAGTGAATATTACACCATTTGCTTCTTTTGCAGCTTTATACCACGACCTTTGTAGATAGTCAAAATACACTTCGCCATCAGGACTAATATCAGCTAGATAAGAATACTTATCGTAACTAAGTAAAAAGCCTGACTCTGTTCCAAGGTATACAGATGATACATAATTTCCATACGACTCCATCAAAAGCCACCACTGAGTATCAATGTTTGCCATTCGTGACATTTCTTCCTCTACATCACTAATCTTGTAATCTGTAGTTGCGAGATTTCTCTGAAGTCTATACTCTTCCCACACTTCCTTGTCTATTGGATTAACTACCTTCTTAGGGTATTTTTCTGGATCGTCATAAATTGCAGTCGCCAATTTAGAAAATTCATTTATATAGTCAGAATATGCTGTCAAGCCTAATTCTGCTATATAAACTTTATCAGCAACTATTGCAGTTGCATTTGATTCCATTTCTTTAATTACTGTCTTAGAACTAATACTCCTTAACGTAACTAAAGAGTAAATTGCAACAACACTCACTATGAATATGCCTATAACGACAATTCTAGTTACAACCTTTCTTATATTTTCACTTACCGATGTTCTTGGAACCATACTCATCACCCTCTCCTAAATTACCACTCTTACTATATTTTCACCATAAATATAACTATACTGTGCCAAAAGCGCTCTATGTTTTATTAATCTAAATCCTGCATCACCAGTCTCATCCTCTTTAGTTTTATTCGAAAATGGATTACACCTCTTTCCTATAAAAATATATTCAAGAGAAAAAGTAATATCATAATTTGCATTTACATCTATAATTGCATTTGGAAATAAATCAATTATTCGTAGATACATTTCTTCTGCAAGCCCTTGTATCTCAAATGTTCTTTTCATATCCATTTTTTCTCGCATGGATAATTCCTCAAGCTTTTCAGTAAACTCAGCAAAAGTCTGCGTTTCCTTTGTAAGCACTATTCTTATATCATCTATAATTCTAATCAATTGTCCATTTTCCATGATTGGTGGCAATATTGGGTTTAACAACATCAGCCCACTATATATTATCATTATAGGAACTCCTACAAACATACTAAGTGCTGTATTCCAAATAACTACCTCAGAAAACAAATTGGCATTTGTAAACGCTTGACTCAGCACTCCACATATTGAGCTAAAAAATAACAACATAGTTGCAAATCTAATATAATTTAACATATGTCTAAAGTGAATTTTGTGAGTTAAAGATCCTATGTGCCATGAAAACCACATACCAATTCCCAAAATAGATATTATAAAATATTCATAGAATAAAAGGTTTGACGCTCTTGGAAGTAACATAGCGGAAATAGTGCATCCTATAATTTCTCCAATGACACCATATATGCCAAACAAAACTCCAAATGTGGCTGGCATAAAACTTTTCAATCCTACGCAGGAACTAAATTTCAAAAAGCCAGTAATTCTAACCAAATAGTCCGCCAGGAAATATACAACTGCCGTTAAGATTATTATTTTTATTCTATTTAATACTACGTACCTAAACATTAGTCGACCTTTTTTTCAATTTAAATGCATTTAACATAGAGGGGTCACCGATAAGTATCCCTATAACCATAAGCACAGCTCCAATACACATATTAGTAGTTATGACGAATTCACTAGTGTGCAATCCAAAATATCTACTAACTGCTGTTGATGTAAGCATAGTAATTATAATTTCTGTAGAAAAAATCATTGATGTGTTAAGAGGCGATACAAATCTCTGTGCATAGGTTTGAATAACTGTATAAAGACCTCTTATAAATACACTTATGAATATCACACTTCCCCAGAACATAGGCTCAGTAGGTAATGAAATTCTTGTGCCTTTTATCTTTGCCTCTACACACCAAGCAATGAATGATATTATCGCTATGAACAGTAACTGTCCCATTGCTAAAATGGATGGGTTTGACCTGCTTGCAAAATATCCTGTAGATATAACATATGCGGCCATAGCTATATCAGCAATTATCAAATAAAAGATTTTAACATTGTAAAGATTTCTTAATTCCCAATTCATTATAAAAAGAATTCCAATTAAAACTATTACAATGGAAATCACTTTGCTTGGATTAGGGAATACCTTAAATAAAATTATTTCAATTATAGGTATGAACATAAAATATGCGGATACAACGCAAGAAATAGTAACTGCATCTAAATCGCTAGAACCTTTTAGTAAAAAATAGTTAAATAGGAATAATTGTGACGACAAAATCAAACTTTGAATAATATGATTTTTGTCGACTCTAAATAATTCATTAAAAAACACCATAAATAGCAATATGAAACCAATCAAAGAGGTAATGCAAACAAAGGCAGAGTTAGGAATGCCCTCTGGCACTCCTGACAAAAACACATACTGCAACGAAGAAAAAAATGTAATGATAATTAATGAATAATTTGCCTCTAACTTGCTAATATCATACCTCCACTGCTACAAACTTTTTAAACAAGATATCAGGATGATACATCAGCTTAGAGTTTCTCAAACCCTCTTCACCCAAATCTTCTTCAAAGTTTACATATTTAAAATTTGAACAGCATATCTTCGCCAATTCATTGTTGAGTACCTTATATATAGCACCATATTTTGCGTTGGCCTTTTCTATCATAAAATCAAATACTTCATCATTTAGTTTTACACCGAACACAAATCCAATTAATTCATCACTGCAATATATGACAATGCCATCTAAGCCCAATTCATCATAATGCTCTAGTGCTCTATCAAGAGCTATTTCCTCATAATCAAGTTGAGTGTTTGATTGCCTGCCCTCATCAGCATCAACCCAAAGTTTATATAAGTTTTTAATATTTGTCACATCTGCTTTGTCTATTATTTTTACAACTATATTTTCATAGTCTTTAAAGAACTTTCTGATTTCATTTCTCTTGGCTTTGAAGTGACTTCCTTCCATTATGGCTATTGTTTCGTACTTATACATGTACTCATACAAGTCTCTTCTATCTTCTATTGCAAATTTATCTCCATATAAACTTTTTAATATATTTTGTGCGTTCTCTGAGATAGATTGGAACTTCACTTTCTTGTTATAAGATTTTGCATCAGAAATTATATTTTCAATTGCGGCTTTAATCCCATCAATATTATTTAGATCACCCATAGGAAACAAATATGTTCTATATGTATCATCTGAAATTCCATTCCTTAATGTGTAGAGAAAATCATCCTTTATGCAAAAATGGTCATCATACTTTGTATCAAAACAAAAACCTGTTGCAAAAGAATGTTGACACGAACCCTCACCAAATCTGCAAAAAAAACTATCTACCTTTTCCTTTGAACCCAAAGGTATTTTAACAAAATCTATCATATTGCTATATTTTATCATATTTTACAATATAAAAAAAGAGCGAATAACCGCTCTTTTTGCAAATTTATACAACATTTTAGCACTTAAATCTCATCAAACTCGTCTCTTATCTCTCCCACCACTTCTTCAAGTATGTCTTCAAGAGTTGCAATACCTATGGTCTTACAATTATCGCTCCTAACAATTACTATGTTGGTATAAACTTTTTGCATCCTTCTAAACGCAGATGAAATTTTAACGTTTTCATTGAGGAAGAAAGGTTCTCTCATCAAACTTTCAATATCGAAATCGTCATTTGAAATAGTATCTTCTTCCTTCACAATACCCTGATTCACTCCTATGGCCTTAATCAAATCTTTAACATTAAGTATGCCAACTATGTTGTCAAGATTACCATCTACTACTGGATACCTTGTATATTCATTATTGATTACTGTTGCCATAACTTGTTCGTATGTTGAGTCAATACTTATAAACTTTACTTTGTCATTTGGAAGCATCACTTGGCCTAAAGTCTTTTCACCAAACTCCATTGCGTTTTGGATAATTTCTTTCTCATCTGTGTCTAGTACTCCCTGCTCATGCGATATGTCAACTAAAGTTTTTAGTTCATCTTCAGAATAGGTATCAATCTCTTCTTGTAAATCGACTTTTAATATTTTTGCAAAGCCATCAGATATTGCACTTAAAAGTCCTACTATAGGGAAAAATACAAGGAGTGATATTTTTATAAAATCAACAAAAAACAACAATATATTTTCGGAATTTTTATTTGCAATTCTCTTAGGTGTAATCTCACAGAAAATCAAAACCACAAATGTTAAAATTGCTGTGGCAACTGCCAGTGGAATATTCTTAATATATATAGTGACTAAAAGAGTAGTAATCGTAGTAGCAATTATATTTACAACATTGTTTAAAAACAGCATTGTAGAAATTATTCTCTGTTGAATGTCTTGCAACTCTAACGCCTTCTTAGCTCTGATATTGCCCTTATCGGAAAGTGTTTCTATCTTAACAAAATCAGCTCCAGTAATTGCTGTTTCTATTGCAGATACTATAGCTGATATAAAAAGCATCAAGGCAAGCAGCAAAAACATTATTAACATTATAATACTATCGTCCATATCTTTTGTTCTCTCTTTTATACTTCTAACGAGCGGATATTATCCGCCACTAACAAAATTATATCTTAAATCTAAGTGCACCCTTATGACAAGTACTTATACACTCTCCACATCGTATACATTCCATACTATTTGGATTATTTGCTGGATTAACTTGCATTTTACAAATCTTGGCACAGTCTCCACAGTTTACACAGGCATCTCTATCTATAGTGATTTTCAAAAAACTAACTTTTTGGAAAAGCGAATAAAATGCTCCAAGTGGACAAATGTATTTGCAAAATGGTCTATTGATAATCATTGATAATACAACAATCATTATCAATAGTAAAAGTTTCCATATATACAGTAGTCCTGCCGCTGCACGCATTGCCTTATTTAACATAAGAAGTGGTATGCCACCTTCTAACATTCCTATAGGGCAAATAAATTTACAAAAATAAGGTACGCTTAAACCAAACTGATCTCGTATAAATACTACTGCCAATATACAAACACCAAACAAGAAAAAGTATTTTGCAAATCTCAATATCCTATCTATCTGATCTTTAACTGTAACTTTTGGAACTGGAATCATATACAAGAGCTCTTGTATTAGTCCAAAAAGGCACAACCATCCGCAGATAAATCTTCCAAATAAAACTCCAATAAATGATAAAAAACCAATTACATAAAATGAAGACTTAGCTTTTTTTTGACTTAAAACTGCCTGCATAGCACCTATTGGGCAAGACATTATAGCCGCAGGACATGCATAGCAATTCATACCTGGCACACAAAATCTTTTTAAGGGTCCTTGGTAAATCCTTCCAGTTATAAAGCCTATCAAATGAGCATTTGTCACAAGTCCCCAGAGTGATTGGATAGTTTTTCTTATTCCTTTTTTTCTTTTTCGACTTTTCATATTGTCCATACTATCCGATACCACAACACTCAAGACAAATCATAACTGCTTTTTTAAGTACAACTTCTGCCTCACCAGAGTGTATGCCAAAAATACATAGTCCTATAGCTAAGAATAAGATAATATATTTTAACTTTTCATTCAGTAAAGTTTTCATACTAATTTCATATTATAGCATTTTAAATATTATATCGCAACAACTGTAATGCAATAAAAAGGGACGACAAAATGTCGTCCCCTACGGTTTTAATATTTATTATAGATTACTCTATAATCTTTACAACTCTTCCTGAACCTACAGTGTGTCCACCTTCACGGATAGCGAATCTAAGTCCCTCTTCCATAGCAACTGGGTGGATAAGTTCTACAGTCATCTCTACGTTGTCACCAGGCATACACATCTCAGTACCTGCTGGTAATTGACATACACCTGTGATATCAGTAGTTCTGAAATAGAATTGTGGTCTATAGTTATTCATGAATGGAGTGTGTCTTCCACCTTCATCCTTAGTTAATACGTAAACTTGTGCAGTAAATTTCTTGTGACATTTTACTGAACCTGGCTTACAGATAACTTGTCCTCTCTCGATATCTGTCTTGTCGATACCTCTAAGAAGAAGTCCTACGTTATCTCCTGCTTGACCTTGATCAAGAAGCTTTCTGAACATTTCGATACCAGTGATAACAGTCTTCTTTGTCTCTTCGCTGATACCAACGATTTCCATTTCATCGTTAAGTTTAACTGTTCCTCTCTCTACTCTACCTGTAGCAACAGTACCACGACCTGTGATTGTGAATACGTCTTCTACTGGCATTAAGAATGGCTTATCAACATCACGAACTGGATCTGGAATGTAGCTATCAACTGCATCCATAAGTTCCATGATCTTATTTCCCCACTCACCTGAAGTATCTTCAAGTGCCTTAAGAGCTGAACCTCTGATTATAGGAATATCAGCGCCTGGGAATTCATATTCTGTAAGAAGATCTCTAACTTCCATCTCAACTAAATCAAGAAGTTCTGGATCGTCAACCATATCACACTTATTTAAGAATACTACGATTGCTGGAACACCAACTTGTCTTGCAAGAAGGATGTGCTCTCTTGTTTGAGCCATAACACCATCAGTAGCTGCAACAACGAGGATTGCTCCGTCCATTTGTGCTGCACCAGTGATCATGTTCTTAACATAGTCAGCGTGTCCTGGACAGTCAACGTGTGCATAGTGTCTCTTTGCAGTCTCATACTCTACGTGAGAAGTATTGATTGTGATTCCTCTTTCTCTCTCTTCTGGTGCCTTATCGATATTTGCATAATCGACGAACTCACCTGTACCATTTCTATCATGTAAAGTCTTTGTGATAGCTGCTGTTAAAGTTGTTTTACCATGGTCAACGTGACCGATAGTACCAATATTACAATGGGGTTTGTTTCTTTCAAATTTAGCCTTTGCCATTTTATTTTCCTCCTAGGATATATTTTTTCTTTTTAATTTTTTTATTTTTTGGGGCTCGTCTAACTCGCCCATACATAAGGGCTCACGATGCTCGCCCCTACACTTATATTGTTTGCTTCATTAGTGCTGAAATATTATTATAGCATAATATCTCGCATTTATCAAGGAATATTACTTCTTCTCTTCCTTACTGCCCTTGTCTGAAAGAATCTTCTCTTGAACATTCTTTGGACATTGCTCGTATTTGTGGAAGAACATTGAGTAGTTTCCACGACCTTGAGTACGAGAACGAAGATCTGTAGAGTATCCGAACATCTCAGAAAGTGGTACATATGCTTTAACCATCTTACCAGATGCGATATCTTCCATACCTTCTACACGACCACGACGAGAGTTGATATCTCCAATTACATCACCCATATATTCTTCAGGCATTGTAACTTCTACTCTCATTATAGGTTCAAGTAGAACTGGTGCTCCCTTTTGCATAGCATCTTTAAATGCCATAGAACCTGCGATGTGGAATGCCATTTCAGAAGAATCGACTTCGTGATATGAACCATCCCATACATTTGCATGAACTCCGAGAACTGGGAAGCCTCCTAAGATACCACACTTAGTTGCTTCTTCTATACCTTCGCCGATAGCTGGTATATATTCTTTTGGTATAGCTCCACCGACAACTGTTGATTCAAACTTGAATGTCTCTTCACCATTTGGATCCATAGGTTCAAACTTAACTTTACAGTGTCCGTATTGTCCTCTACCACCTGACTGTCTTATATACTTACCTTCAGCGTCAACTGGTTTTGTAAATGTCTCTTTGTATGCAACTTGAGGTGCTCCGACATTTGCCTCTACCTTAAACTCACGAAGAAGTCTATCTACGATGATTTCAAGATGGAGCTCGCCCATACCAGAGATGATAGTTTGACCTGTCTCTTGGTTAGTTGATGTTCTAAATGTTGGGTCTTCCTCTGCAAGTTTCGCAAGAGCCTCGCCCATCTTACCTTGGTCATTTTTAGTTTTTGGCTCAATTGCGATATCTATAACTGGCTCTGGGAATACCATTGACTCAAGGATTACAGGATGTTTCTCGTCGCAAATTGTATCTCCAGTTGTTGTAGACTTGAATCCAACTGCTGCAGCAATATCACCAGAGTAAACCTTGTCTATCTCTTGACGCTTATTTGCGTGCATTTGAAGAAGTCTTCCAACTCTTTCATTTTTATTCTTTGTAGAGTTTAATACATATGAACCTGAATTAAGTGTTCCTGAATAAACTCTGAAGTATGCAAGCTTACCTACGAATGGATCTGTCATAATCTTAAATGCGAGTGCTGCAAATGGCTCGTCGTCAGATGACTTCTTAGTCACTGGATTACCATCCATATCTACACCTTCGATGTCTGGTACATCTATTGGTGCAGGCATATACTCTATGACACCATCAAGTAATTTTTGTACACCTTTGTTTTTATATGATGAACCACAGAATACTGGAACTGCAGTTGATGCAATAGTTCCTTTACGAAGAGCCGCTTTTAACTCTTCAACTGTTGGTTCCTCACCTTCAAGAAATTTCTCAGTGAGTGCATCGTCAAGCTCACAAATTTGTTCTATCATTTTGTCATGATATTCTTTTGCTTTTGCTTGCATATCAGCAGGAATCTCTCCTACTGTTACATCTTCACCTTTGTCATCATTATATATGTATGACTTCATTTCAAAAAGGTCTATAATACCTTTGAAAGTATCCTCTTTTCCTATAGGTATTTGTACACATATAGGATTCTTTTTAAGTCTTGTCTTTATTTGGTCAACTGCACCGTAGAAGTTTGCACCAAGTATGTCCATCTTGTTGATGTATGCCATACGAGGAACTCCATATGTGTCAGCCTGTCTCCAAACATTTTCTGACTGAGGCTCAACTCCTCCCTTTGCACAGAACACGCCTACTGCTCCATCAAGTACACGAAGTGATCTTTCAACTTCGACTGTGAAGTCAACGTGTCCAGGAGTATCGATAATATTTATTCTATACTCTGGTGCACCAGGTATTGGCTTATGCTCTTTTTGAAGAGTCCAGTGACAAGTAGTAGCTGCAGAAGTGATTGTAATTCCTCTTTCCTTCTCTTGCTCCATCCAGTCCATAGTTGCTGAACCCTCGTGAGTCTCACCTATCTTATGATTAACTCCAGTATAATATAGGATTCTTTCAGTGGTAGTCGTCTTACCAGCATCGATGTGAGCCATGATACCGATATTACGAGTTCTTTCAAGCGGATATTCTCTTGCTTCTCCCATTGCTTCCTCCTAATTAAATCTGAAACTTGCAAATGCTTTATTTGCTTCTGCCATACGATGAACTTCTTCTTTCTTCTTTACTGCACCACCTGTATTATTTGATGCATCTATAAGTTCTTTCGCAAGACGTTCGATTTGAGTTTTCTCTCCTCTATTTCTTGAACTTTGAGTTATCCATCTAAGTCCAAGTGCCTCACGTCTATCAGGCTTTACTTCGAGTGGAACTTGATAAGTAGCTCCACCTACTCTTTTTGCCTTTACTTCTAAAGTAGGCATTACATTGTTCATGGCATCTTTAAATACATCGAGTGCATCTTTGCCTGTCTCTGTATTTACTTGTTCAAATGCTCCATAAACAATTTTTTGTGCTACACCCTTCTTACCATCAAGCATTATTGAGTTGATAAGTTTTGTAACTACTTTTGAATTGTAGATTGGGTCTACGAGCACATCTCTTTTCGCTGTATGTCCTTTACGTGGCACGTTCCTTCCCTCCTTAAAAATAATCTCTTTAAATCATCAGTACTGCATATGGTTCGTTAAGAGCCAATTGCTACTGTGTCACATAGCTTTATATATTTACTTGGGCTCGTGTAACTCGCCCTTACATTAGATAAAGTATGCAACATTTTTAATTTAGTTTGCTAATTTTATTTCTTAGCTTTTGGTCTCTTAGCACCATACTTTGAACGTGCTTGTTTTCTGTCAGCAACTCCGGCGGTATCAAGTGTACCACGGATAATGTGATAACGAGTACCTGGCAAGTCTTTAACTCTTCCGCCACGAATCATAACAACGCTGTGTTCTTGAAGATTGTGACCTTCGCCTGGTATGTATGAAGTAACTTCCATTCCATTTGAAAGACGAACTCTGGCAATTTTTCTTAAAGCTGAATTCGGTTTCTTTGGAGTTGCAGTTTTAACTGCAGTACATACACCACGCTTTTGAGGTGAACTTGTGTCAGTCGCACGCTTAGTAAGCGAATTAAAACCTCTGTTTAATGCTGGAGCAGTAGATTTGAATGTTGGTTTCTTTCTGCCCTTACGCACTAATTGGTTAAATGTAGGCATCCTTTATCCTCCTTTCTCAAAAATTTGTTGTCGCACACATTAAAACACTTGTCGTTTTATATGCGACAAAAACGGCTCTCCCCTTTTGAGAGAGAGCCTTATAATATTAGCAAAAATCAAGGTTTTTGTCAATGTAATCAAAATAAGTTATTAACTCTTATCTATATAGCCACGAGAGTGTGAAAATAGTGCATTTCATTTTTTTTATTCTTATATTCGCTTACTACTTTTATTATTTTTTATTGGACTTTACTAATTATAATTTAAACATAAAAAGAAGTTGCTCTCGCAACTCCTATATGAAGATTTTTAATATCTAATTATATTAATCTATACATTTGTACTAACTTTCTTTCTTCACCACTCTTGCTCTTTCTTATATTGAATATCTTGAACCCCCTATTTTGATATAAAGCTATCAATTTATCATTGTTTTCTGATTCTAAAAACTCTACCACTCCACCGCAAGCATTTTGAATATCAATTATATTATTATCTAAAAAATAGAAAATGTCATTAATATCAATTTGAGCATCATCACTTTTTCCCAGCTGAGCAATTAAATATGCTGATGGTGTAATAGTATTATCAATCAAATCAACTTCCGATATTCTCTCAAGCCTCTTTAATGCTGTATTACTTAATGTAGTAATATCAAATCTAATTGGCTTTATAGATAAAGCAAAATAGGCAACCACTCTATTTACTGTAGTGTCAAAAATAATATATGATACTGATTGATGCTTTAAAGAAAAACTAATAGAGTTGTTCTTTATAAATAATTCAATTTCCTTGTTCTTTTGACAAGAAAAAGCATTGAATTTAGTTTGTAGCTCTTCTTTGCTATACTTCCTTAGTAATTCAGAAATACTAAAACATAAATAATTCTTATAATTATACATTTTTAAATATTCCTTCTAGTGCTTTATCGATAACTTTCTCATCAGTGATAGGCATTGCTTTCTTAAAAGATTTCATTCTTTCATCTCTTTCAGCAAAAGCTAAATCTAATGAATTAGCAAAATCTTCTGCATCTTGACCTTCAACCACAAAATTTCGTGTTATACTTGATGTTGCCATAATCTTTACCTCCTATTTCTCTTTAATAAAATTATATCAAATTATTTCAACTTTTACCATAACTATTAACTGATAGAATAGAGTCAAGACTTATACTTACATCTTTTTAATTTTATCAATAAATAATTGATTATTAGCTTTTTCTTTATTTTGATATTCATCTATACTATGTCTTATACTTTCCAAACCAAAAAATGGCTTTTTTGACACAGTAGAATATAACCTGCTAAGAAAAATCAATAGTAAATTTTAAAAATTTAAAATAATATATATGTTTTTTCATCACAACATAACTAATCCAATTAAGCTGGATTAATTTAAATATTAATACTATTATTACTTTAATTGTTATTTATTGT
>JAFSKG010000024.1 GCA_017449075.1 Lachnospiraceae bacterium | reverse complement strand
TTGAGATTTATTATTCTTTTGTTGGCAAGGTGGACTTGCCCGAATAACCGCCCGACCTATCCGACACAATGCGCAAGTGCCGGATAGGAACGGCAAAATTTTTTACACTTCTATTACTTCTTTATCGCACATCAGTAAAGTTGCAGGGGTTTCTTCAAGTGAATTTGCTAGCAAATGGAAAACTAATGTGTCAGAAGCATTTAAAGATGTTCTTACAGGAATGACTAAATTTAAGGATGAAGGTGGAAGCCTTAACCTTCTTCTTGAAGAACTTGATATTAAGAATATACGACAGACAGAAACACTTAAAAAACTTGCTAATGCAAGTGAACTTTTAGCTGAAGATATGTCAAAGGCAAATAATGAGTGGGAAAAAGCAACCTTTTTAGGAGATTCAGCAGGTCAAGTATATAATACGGTAGAGTCTCAAATGCAATTATTAAGAAACTCATTTGCTGAAATGCAAATATCTATTTATGAGGGACTTAAAGAACCGCTTGCTGAAGCAATGAAAGAGTTATCAAATTTATTAAAAAGCAATGAGATAAAAGCTTTTGGACAAGTAATATCTACAGTAATGAAGACTGCTATTAATTTAGTAACATTAGTTATTAAAAATATGAAAGCCATTATACCAGTTCTTTCTGGCATAATAACAAAGATGTTAATTCTTAAAGCAATAGAATTAAAGTCAACAATTGTAGCAGGGTTAAAAGGTATGTGTGAGGCAGTAAAACAATTAATACCTAATTTAATAAGTGCTACCTCTGCTCAATTAGGACTTAATACTGCGATGAATGCTAATCCAATTGGATTAATAACAACACTTATTGGGCTTTTAGTTGGTGGTCTAATTGGCTTAATAATGAATTATAAAGATGCGAATGAAGAAATAAAAGCACATACCAAAGCCCTTGAAGAACAAAGAGATCAATTAGTTGCAAATAGAGAAGAAAGAGAAAAAACTATAACAGGCATTGATGCTGAGACTAATTATACTAAAGGACTTGTAGAAGAGCTTAAAACACTTGTAGATGAAAACGGTAAAGTAAAGGAAGGTCAGCAAGATAGAATCAATACAATTTTACCTCTTATTCAAAATGCTACTGGGGTTGAAATTGAATGCATAAATGGCCAAATAACCAAGTATAATGAATTAATTGGAACATTAGACCAAGTAATCGCAAAAAAACGTCTTGAAGCAAAAATCAATGCTTATCAAGGAGATTATGAAGAAGCTCTAAAAAAAGAAGAAGAATCAAAAAATGATAGGATTAAATATGTTTCAGAATTGATAAAAAAAGAAGATGAGCTTGAAAGATACCAAAATGATATAGCGAATAAAAGAAAAAAGACAGGTCTTGGATACTATGGTGCAGATGCAGAAATTGGAAGGAAAAAAGAAGAAATTGCTGAATTAAAAAAGCAAATAGAATTATATGATGAAAGTGCTAAAGAACGTAAAGAAGTAATTGATAAATATGAGGGCTTAATAACCGAGCAATATAATACATTTGGCAATGGAACTAAAACTGCTACAAATATAGTTAATGCTCAAAATGTAGGCTCTGCAGCAAGCCAAGCATATGCTCAAGGCTTTTCATCTGTAGAAAATGAAGTAGGTGATAGTGCAAAAGCCACTGGCAAAAAGGTTAAAGAAGAATCAAAGACCACTTATCAAGAGTTGCTGAACCAGGAAAAAGCCTATGGGGACCAATTAAAGAATTATCTTGAAGAGGTTAAAAAAGGCAATTCTGAAGTTACTGTAGAAATGGTTCAAGATACTAAAAAGAAACTTGAAGAGACTCAAAAGAAAGTAAAAGAAATGAAAGAGCTTCTCGGTGATAATACAGTTACTTCTAAGTTGGTGTTGAATGATGAAACTTATGGTGGTCTTACTAAGAAGAGACAAGAACTTAAGGACCAGTTATCTCAACTTCAGACTGAACTAGCAAATGGAAACCAAAGTATCACTCAAGATATGCTAAATAATGTCGGTAAGCAAATAGACCAGATAGAAGCTAAAATGAAGAACTTAAAGAATGAGTGGGATGAGTCAGGTGCAGATGGTGAGATAAGTGACGAGTTTGAGAGTGAGAATACTAATCATGTAAGTAAAGGTGTTATATTTGGCAAAGGTGTCCTTGGAGATAATGCTGTAGAAATCGAAGGAGCGGGCAAAGATGCAGCAGGTAAATATCTTGATGCATTCTTAAAAGAAAAGGAAGATAAGAAAAATCAAATTGCTATTAGTGCAGTTAAGCAAGCGAATACAGAGGCTACTAATTATCAATTAGCAACTATAGATCCAAATAATCTTGCCATATATGATACAACTGAAAGGTTACTTGCAGAGTCAAAACAGACATCTCAAGCACAAGGACTTACTGACAATGCTTATAAAGTTGTAGATGCTGAGACCTGGACACTTAATCAGGCTATAGAAGCAGCTAAGCAGATAGATTATAAGCAAATTGGTAGGTTTATGTGTGAGGGTATTGCTAATGGCATAAGCGAAAATGCTCACTTGGTGGTTAGTGCGGTTAGGGCTATGATGGCAGAAGTAAATGCAGCAGAAGAAGATGAAACGGATGAAGGCTCGCCATCAAAAGTATATTATAAGCATGGCAAAATGATTGATTTAGGTCTTGCTAACGGCATAAGAGATTATGCAAGTGAAGTAAGCACACAGGTTCGTCAAATGACAAGCAGAGCTAACGAGGCAATAAGTCTTGCTAATGATCAGATGAAGTCTGAAAGACTTGGAAGTCAACAAGTATTAAAAGGCACTGGACCTACAGAGATAAATTATAACTTTGTGCAAAATAATACTTCTAATAAGTCACTTGATACACTTGCTATATATCAAGAATCTAAGAGTATGTTAAAACGGGCGGTACGAAACCAATATGTATAATGTCATTTTAGAAAATGAAAATGGTGAGCAACTTGACCTTATGCAACATAAAGATATGAAGTGCGTGCATATAGAAGGAATGTCAAGCATAACGGCAACTATAAATGAAACTGAAAATGCAAGTATAGATGGGTCTACTATTAATTCTGAAAGGATTGATAGTAGACCTATTAATTTAACAGTTAGAATACTTGATAATTTTGGTGATTGCAGGGCTCTAATATATAAACATGCAGTGATAAAGAAAAAAGTTAAGCTCACACTTGTAAATAATATTAGATCTGTTTACATAGAAGGAAAGGTCAAGAACATTGATGGTGACCCATTTACACAGAATCAACAAATGGTCATAACTATACTTTGTCCTGAACCATATTTTAATGAACTGATGGGAATTGAAGAAGAGTTTTCTAACATAATCAAAATGCTACACTTCCCATTAGCTATAGAGGCAAAAGGAATACCATTTGGCGTGATAACCGATATAAAACAGATAGAGATAGTAAATATTGGAGAGGCTGATACTGGTCTTGAGTTTACTCTAAGAGCTCTTGGTGAAGTAGAAAATCCGAGATTAGTTAATATGAAGACTGGAAAATATTTAGCGCTTGAATACACAATGCAACCAAATGAAGTTATCAAAATTAGCACTATCGATAAAAACAAGTATGTGATTTCAATATATCACGACCAAACGACTAATATCATCGGAAGCCTTGACTTAAGTTCAGAGTGGCTAAAGGCTAATGTGGGAGTATCACATTTTACTTATGTAGTAGATAGGGGCAGTAACTACTTAGAAGTGTCTGCATTATTTAAAAACAAATATATAGGTATGTAATGGACATATATATTTTAGATGAAAAACTTAATACAGTAGCTAATTATGATTTTTATAAGTCAATAATTTGGAGCAATCGATATTATAAAACTGGTGACTTTGAAATGATAATTCCTTTGGTTAAGGATGTCAAAGAAAAGATAAGGCAAGACTACTATATCTATAGGGACAGAGATTATAAAGATAGAATAGCTGAAAGACCTAAGATTATTGAAAAAGTAGAACTTATCGAAAATGCTGGCGAAAACTCATTACTTGTAAGCGGTAGAGATGTGACAGCACTACTTGAAAGGCGAGCAATATATCCTACTGAGATACTTAATGGCAATTATGAGACTTGCATACTGAATCTGATTAATAATCATGCCGTAAGTCCTCAGGACCCTAAAAGGCTTATTGACATATTTGATATTGAGAATACAGGGCTTATTACAGACACTATAGATGCTCAAGTGACAGGGGACACACTACTTAAGTATATTGAAGAAGTTTCGGCAGACTATAAGATAGGTTTTAGAACTGACTTTAGTAAAGATAGAAAGAAATTCATTTTCAAGATATTTAAAGGTGTAAATAGGTTTGAGAGTGATTCGATAGTGATTAGTCGCAAAAATAACAACCTGGTTAAATATGACTATATTAATGATAAGCAAAACTATAAAAATATGGCAATTGTAGCTGGAAGCGGTGAAGGTACCGAGAGAAAAGTAGTAAGATTAAATGATGACTTAATGGGCCTTGATAGGCGAGAGTTATTTGTAGATGCCAAGGATTTATCAACAACGACATCTGAAGGTGAAATAATACCTGAGAGTGAATATATGGAGCAGCTTAGACAAAGAGGCTCTGAAAAGCTTAGCGAGAATAAAATAGATATCTCCAATAGTTGTGAAATAGATCCAGATGGTATGTTTAAGTTTAATAAGGACTTTTTTGTAGGTGATGAGATAATGTGTAGCGGCTATACTGATTTTAGAGAAAGAATAGTGGAAACTACTGAAAGTGATACTGCTACAGGAGTTAAAACAGAATTAACATTTGAAGAGGTGGAAGAAGATGGTTAGATATGGATTCTTTAATTCTAAGAAATTAATAACTGGTGATTACGATAGAAAGTACAATAGTGAAGATGTAAACAATTACTTCAAGGGTGCTATAAGTAGAGACGGTATATACCAATTCGTAGGTAACCAATGCAGAGTTATAACTGCAGGTGGTATGGATGTGGCTGTCAGAGATGGAAAAGGACAGATAAATTACCACTGGTTTGAGGTTACATCAAATGAGATTTTAACTATAAGAGAGGCTCATGCAACTTTAAATAGGTGGACGGCCATTATAGCAAGATATGATGCGGCTAATAGAAACATTTATCTTATGACAATTGATGGTACAGAGTCAGAGAAACCATCAAAACCACAAATTCAAAGGACAGATACTTTAAGAGATATATGCCTTGCTTATGTGTATGTTGCAGCAGGTGTCACTCAAATTACAAGTGCTGATATAGAAGATGCAGTTGAAAATATTGAAGTATGTGGCTTTGTATCGACATTACTTGCTGGTAATAATAGTGTTAAAAAGGTTGTGCCGCTTCCTATACCAAGCAGAAGTTGTCAAGGAGAGATATATTATCTTATAGAAGAGAGCAAAACAGCAGGTAAAACTTATGAAAAAGGTTATTACTACTGTGAGCCATCAAGGACAGAATATGACTATATAGATTTTGACTGGACTACTGACATTTTAAGCAATAGACCAGCGGCAAGTGCCGAATATCTAAAAATATTGTTTTATGCGAATGACAATACTACATGGTATAGGTGTGTAGAAGTAAGCGAAAATGTTTATGAGTGGCAAGAAGTGGTTGTCAATGAAGTTGAAGAGTTGCCAGAGCCTACAGAAGAATTAAATAATCAGTTTTATATAATTGGAAATTCACTTTACAAAGTTGAAAAACAAGAATCTAATTATAAATGGTATATGTTTGGTGCTGGTGGTGGTGGCGGTAAAGGCGATTTTGCGATAATAAGAATTGAATACCCTGAAGGTACTCAAGTCCAAGTAACATATGATGGAGATACAATAGATGCTCCTGATACATCTGGAGTGTGGATTTATGGATGTGATGTAGCAGGAATATACACAGTAGGTATTAAGAATACATCTACAACTAAAGATGTTGAAATAACTACTGCAGGCCAAGTGGAAGATGTATGGATATCTCCGCAAGTAATAAACTATGCACTCATATACTATCTTGGTAATGAATTTGTAAATGTAGCAGGAACAGATGAAGAAAAATATGCGTTAAGCACTGGTGGGTGGAGTGTATATAATTATGATAACACCAGTGGACGGCCAAAAGAATACTATGTAGGATTCAAAAGTTCAGTAAATATTCAAATAGAATCATGCAAAGGTTTTATTTTTAGAAAATCATCGGTATATAAAGCAGATGCTTCAAGTGGAACAATAACTTTAGGATTTTATGGGGATGCATCAGTTAGGTTTTTAACCGATAATTATCCTATATCAAGTTCTCCTGCAACAGCAAGTTTTAGTGGTTTTTTTCTAAGCAATGTTGTAGTAAATTCAAACACGCAGGTATCGTTCGTTGTAAAAGGCATATATTCTAGAAGCAGAGTAGTTAACCATGTAAAAATCAATAGTAAAAATGCTAATAATTTAAGAATGTATTCAGACCCTACAGATGATATAGATTCTCACTCTTCTGTAGACACCTATTTATATTGTGCAGGATTTTGTAAAATCGATGACCTATCAGGATTAAGTGACTATGGTAGTGATGTTTCTACAATTCTTAGTAATTCAGTGGCACTATTTAATGACACTACAACACTTAACTGGATGGTGCTTAACTGCACTGGAGATTTTATGATAAGTGCATTAGCAAACACAAACTTTGTAAATGTTATGAATACAAGCCCAAATAAAGCTATATTACTTGCTAATGAACATTGGGCAAGATTTATTGCTCTATTAAGTGTATAAAGAGAGGTAATCATGGATAATAAAAATGTTTGGCACATCCCACTAATGGGTGGAAAAATCGACCGAGCTATAATTACTACTTTAAATTTTATTACGGACGTAGTCTTTGAAAAGATAATTAAGCCTAATAGTGAAAAGTTGGAAGTTAATTTGACAGACACCAAAAATTTAAAACAAGAGACTACAGATATGTATGAGCAGCAGCTTGATACTCAATATGCATTAGAACTAACAAAAGATGAACTGGTAGATCAAATGGAGCAACAACTTGATTTAGAGTTTAGAGTGTCACAGTTAGAAGATAACATAGGAGGTTAATCGTTATGTATGAAAAGTATAAAAGACTAATATCTGAAAAGATTGAGAGAGGAAAGCTAACAGAGGTTTTTGTAGAGAAAACTACTACTCAATTAAACTACTATTTGAATAAAAAACAAATCACTCAAAGCGAGTATGATGAGTTGATTGCTTTAATGAATCCAAACGAGTAAACCCTATGGACAAAAAGAAAAGATTAAAAGAACTAAATGACTTTGTCGGCAAAGACAAGGTCATTTTTTTGCAACCGTTAATAAATGACATAATTTTTATGGAAGAGAGAGCAGAAAAATTGAAAAAGTTGCCGTTTATTAAGGTTAATAAGAATAATCTTGAAGTTCAGAAGAGAACAGAAGCATCTAAGCTTTATCTGTCACTAATGGCACAGTATACACAGGATGTTAAGGCTTTATCATTTTTAGCGGGTAAAAGTTCTGACGAAGAGGAAGTGAGTCCTCTTAGATTATATTTGCAAAAATTAAATAATAAAGGAGAATAACAATGGGCAATATTTATGTAGAGTTAAAAGATAACACTTGGGGCATTTCAAAGTCAAATTATGACGCTTTGCCAAAAAATGCAGCTGGCTTGAAACTTGCCACTGGTAAGCCAAATGGTTTACAACTCGAAGTATTTGATGAATCAACTGGAAAGATAGTTGTGTATGCTGAAGCAATTAATCAAGTTTGGTATGAAAGGTAGGTGATAGTATGGGAGCTTTTAATGGTGCTACGTTTGGTGCAGCTAAAAGTTATACTGAAGAAGAAATCCAGACAAGAATGGATATTGTTAGTGCAGGTTTCGTGCATAAAGGAGGTTCTTTTCCGACTACAAGAATTGATGGTTCACCATTACAAAAGGGTGACTATGTAGTTCCAACAAGTGATACAGAGTTTCCATTTTATATTAATGGTAAAGCCTTTATGAATAGTACATATAGAGGTATTTTTCAAGGTGGCACAGATTGGGAAACAAAAGGTCAAGGATTGCAAAACACAGCCGAGACTGCTGTTGCTAATCCTACAAATGAATCATGTAGTGGGACAAAGACTTTACAAAGTGAAATAAACATTGAAAATAAAGCTGAATTTGGCAAGAGAGAAGAAAAGTCAAATAAGTTAATGAACTTTGATGACTTAGAAGAAGGTGATGTCGATTCATACCCAAATGCTGATGCAGTTAATAAATTAAATAAAAAGAATATACCATCTAGTCGAAAGGTTGCCGGCAAAACACTTGAAAATGATATTACGCCTCAAGATATCGTAAATGCTTTTAAAGAATTAGCAAGAACGTATAAAAACGTAACGATAGATTGTGACGATAATACTCTTGTTAATATTTTGACCTCTTGCTTTAAAAGTGGTCAAATTTTGAGTCATATTCCAGATGAAATGACTGCTGAAGAGTATAGGCTCGCAACTGCAAAGGCTATTTATGATTTTGTTACAGCCAAGGTCCAAGGTGTTATTAAAATTAAGGGTTCTAAAGCTACAAAGTCAGATATTGATGCTATTGCAAACCCAGAAGTAGGTGATGAGTGGTTCTGCCAAGCTGATAGTCACTTTTGGCTTTATACAGAACTTGACGGATGGATAGATGCTGGTGGTGCTGTAGATTTAAGTAACTACATTAAAAAAACTGATATTGTTGATAACTTGACAACCAATGATAGTCAGAAGCCATTGTCAGCAGCTCAAGGTAAAAAATTAAAAGAATTGACTGACACTAAGCAAGATAAAATAGAGATAACAGATTATTCTGCTAATCTCGCAACACTTAATCCGACTCATTTATTTAGCAATAGAAAGCTTACAACTATGCTTGGGAATATAATATTTAATATTGAGGCAGAATTGCCTACTGCATTGACAAATATTACATCTGAGTTAAAAGAGATTGCAAAAGTACCAGTACTAACATCAGCTTATTCTTATTCATCGTCTATGAGAATAGACGTGACTCGTCCTTCGGGTTATTGGACTTGCGAAGAAAATAGACATGAGTTTTATGATAATGATGGTGAATATTATATAAGCCCTGATGTCGCATCAGGTAAGACGTTTAATTGTAAAACCTGTACACCTGTTGTAGGGGCTCATGATGATAGTGGAAATGAAATATTTATTGTTGAGCATTTAAAAAATGCTCAAAATTATTATATGATGCATAACGATGGTTCTCCAGTTGTGCTGACAGAAAATGTGCAGTATATAATTGATAGCAGTGAGAATCCTGATTTATATGTTTTGCTTTATACCCCAGGTCAAGGTTATACATTTGTAGATCATTATATTGATGACGAGGGACATAGAGTAGATGGAGCCTTCTATAAGCTTCAGAAGGTTACACTATCAATCGATAAGACTTATATGTACAAATGCTATCTTATGAATAAGATGCTTGAATTAGTTGGACATAATTTTATCGTAGATGAGCAAGGAAGAATTTGCACTTACGAAATTGTTCCAAATGAGCAAACAAAAGCTTTATCTATTAATGAGGGCACTTTAACGTCTTATTTTAATGGTTTGAGTGGCACTATCACTATTACTCCTATTAATCATAGCGCATCATTTGACCAAATGAATGTCAGATTTGTACCACATACAATTGTCGATTCAGAGACTGGGGAAGAGATTATAGACTATTATTCTTTAATGGCACATGGGTCTAACTGTCTAAGCAATTATATAATTCAAAAATCACTATAAGGGGGCTTAAATGAGGAATGTTATATTGGTAATTCTAATATGCTCTCTTTTGACAAATAATGTTTTTGCTGCAGTGGTTAGTGGAAAGAACAATAAAGAATATAGTAAAGAACAACTCAACCAATTTACAACTAAGAATGAAGTCAATGAGTGGGCTAAAGAAATGCAATTTTGGTTCGACAATGGTGCAAGGATTGAACTAATGCTTAAGATTGCAAGTTATAGCGAAGTTCATGGTTTTATATCTGAAAATTGGGACAGGCAAAGCGTAATAGATGAGTATGAACGACTAAAACCTAGAGCTACAACTAGCGATTTAGGTAGTTAGGGGATACTTATGAATATACAACAATTATTTAAAATTGAAAATGGTGTTCCGCAATGGTTTAACATAATGCTTTGGACATTATTCTTAATTGCAATATACTTTATTCGGTATTGGTGGAAACATTGGGGAAGTTTGTGGTTTAAGCAAAAGGCTGATGAAATAATAAATGAGCAAAAAAGAAAGCAAGAAGAAATAGAAAAATTAGTATATGCAATAAGAGATAATGAAATAGATCAAGACCACTGGTCTATGGAACAGATAGTAGATAAATGCCATCGCAAGGGTTATCGAAACAACGAAGATAGAAAAGACTTTATGATGATTTATCATCATTATAAAGACAAATTGAAAGGTAATACTGATGGAGAAGTATTGCTAAAAGATTTCATTGACATACCATATAAGACAGAAACAAAAGTTCCGGAACAAATGGGTATTGGTAATCCAAGTGAAGAGGCAATAAAATTAATGTTAGACTTCTATAATTCAATTAAGAATAAAATTATAGATGAAAGTGATATAAAACCTATTAAAACAAAAACAGAATTTGTAAATAAAAATAAGGAGGAGTAAGTATGAACTTTATAGTTAATAATTGGTTTTTGATAGTTGCACTCGTTGCAGCATTTGGTGTGACAATTTATGCGGTTGTAAGGTTTTTGGAACTTCCAACTGCAGCACAAATTGCCAAAGTTAAAGAGTGGCTTGTCTATGCTTGTATGGAAGCGGAAAAAGAGTTGGGTGGTAAAACAGGCAAGCTTAAATTAAGAATGGTTTATGATATGTTTTTAAGTAAGTTTAACTGGCTTGCCAAAGTTGTATCATTTGAGCAATTCTCTAAGTTAGTTGATGAATCGCTTGAAGAGTTTAAGCATTTATTAGAATCAAACAAAGCTGTTAAAAATATTGTAGCAGGAAAGTAGGTAAATATGGATAAGATTATTAACTTTTGGACCCGAATATTTTCTGAAATCGGTGTTAAGAAGTTTTGGCTTTCTTTTCACTATATATTGGCAATTGTAACATCATTGTCATTTTTTGTTATGTGTGTCATTTGCACATTCATTCCACAAATTGTAGATGTAGGTGCATTGATGAACATATACAAAATAATAATGATTTATTGTGGCATCGTAATTGCTTATATAACAATTCTGTCAATATTTGATAAGCTACAAACTATGCATAATGCAAACACAAAATTTGACTGGATTGCATTTTATATAGGATTTTGTCTATTTGTTACATTAGGTCTTATTATAACATGTGTTGTCTTTATGTTTAAACACGATTTCAATGAAACTTATATTAAAATGTGGCAATTTATAATAGGTATCTTTGGATCGATGTTTCTTGGTGAAGCACTCGGTGGGTATTTGTATAAAGGATTTAAGAATAAATATTTAAGTAATATTAACACAGACAATGTTGAGAATGCCTCCACAAATGATGTGATGGTAGAAGAAGAAAAAAATGAAAATTAGCGAGAATGGCAAAAATTTAATAAAGGACTTCGAGGGTCTAAGGCTTAAAGCTTACAAGGATAGTGCAGGGATTAAGACCATTGGTTATGGCCATACAGGCAAATCATTACCAGATACTATAACTAAACAAAAAGCGGAAGAGTATTTTGAATCTGATGTATCAAATGCCGAGAAGAAAGTAAACAAGTATAAATATGCTTATAGTCAGAATCAATTTGATGCATTGGTGTCATTTGCATTTAACATTGGAAACATTGACCAACTAACTGCAAATGGAACCAGGACCCTTGAAGAGGTTTCGGAAAAGATATTATTGTATGTGTATGCAGGTGGTGTAAAATCTACTGGACTTGAGAAGAGGCGAAAAGCTGAGTGTGAATTATTTAATATATCTTATACATCTATCAAATCCAATAACAACACTGTCAAATCTTATTTATATAAGAAACATGCAAATACTTATCTTTCCAAGAATTTTCAAGTCAAAGAGTTCATCGCCAAAGGTTCACCGCTTCGCGATATGTATGAGCGAGGTGTATATTCTGAGTTATGGATAGATGATAGATTAGTAGGATTTCTTCAAAGAATACGAGACCACTTCGGAAGGCCAATTATCATAACATCTGGTTATCGCCCTGCAGCATACAATAAGTCAGTAAATGGTGCCACATCGTCATTACACATTGAAGGAAGAGCAGCTGATATAAGAATTGATGGTATCTCTCCAAAGGTACTTGCTGCATACTGTAAGAGCATAGGCATCAAGGGCATTGGAACTTATGCCGATTTTGTGCATATAGATACAAGGGAAAATGCTTATTACTGGAATGGATAATAAAGGCCCTATATTAGGGCTTTTTTTGTTGTAAAATAATAGTGTTTTTATAGATTTTTAATTTATAATTTGCTATAATTATATAGCATTTACGAGCATTTCGAGAAAAAAATTTGGGTCAAATTTGGGTCAAATTTTTTGTAATTCTTGAAACAATGTGAAAGTATTTACACATTGTGTGAAATAAAAAACATTGAATAATCAATGAAATCAAGGAAAAGTTGATTACTCAATGTTTTTGAAAATTGCTGAAAACCAATTCGAATCCTTTCACGCTCGTAAAAGGGCTATTTATAGCCCTTAAGTTTTTATTGGAAGGAAAATATGTCAGAGAGAACAGTAAGACAAACTGGCGATGAGATTCTAAGAAAACAGTCAAAAGATGTTTTAGAACTCACGGACAGATTAAAAGAATTAATTAGTGACATGAAAGACACTATGAAGATACATGGTGGATGTGGTTTGGCTGCAGTTCAAGTTGGTGTGTTAAAAAAAATAATTATCTGTGCACCAGAAGAAGATAAGGAACCAGTCGTGTTGATTAATCCAGAGATAGTTAGTGTGTCAGATGAGACAGAAGAAGATAGTGAAGGTTGCTTGTCAGTTGATGGTTATAGAGGAAAAGTTATACGACCTAAGAACATAGTTGTGAAAGCAAAAGACGAAAACATGAATGACATGGAATTTGATGCAGAAGGATTTTTTGCACGAATAATTTGCCATGAAGTAGATCATCTAAATGGAGTTCTGTATACAGACAAGGTTGTACCTGGAACTCTTGAAGACATCAACAAAGAAAATGATGAAACTGAGGAAGAGACTTAGTGAGAATAATTTTTATGGGGACACCAGACTTTTCTGTGCCAACCCTTGAAAAACTTTATAGTGATAGTGAAATAGAAATATCTTATGTTGTTACTAAGGCTGATACAAAATCAAATAGAGGACAAAAGATAAATTTTTCTGATGTTAAGAAAAAAGCGATGGAGTTAGGAATAGATGTATTGCAACCGATTAGCATTAAAGATGATAGAGAAGTAATTGAAAAGTTAAAGGAAGCAAAACCAGATTTTATAATCGTAGTAGCCTATGGACAAATTTTGTCAAAAGAAATACTTGATATACCAAAGTATGCTTGTATAAATGGGCACGCATCACTACTACCAAAGTATAGAGGGGCATCGCCTATTCAAAGTGCAATACTAAATGGTGATAAAGTGACTGGAACAACTTCTATGCTTATGGATGTAGGACTTGATACTGGTGATATGTTACTGCAAAAAGAAATTACTATAGATAAGAAAGAGACATCTGATAGTTTGTTTGAAAAATTATCTTATCTAACTGCAGATGTAATCTTAGATACTATAAATAATTTTGATAATATAAATAGTATTAAGCAGGATGACAGCCTTGCTACGAAGTCAGTAATTATAAAAAAGGAATTTGGCAAGATTGATTTTAAAAATGAAACAAAGACTGAGATAGATAGAAAGATTAGAGCATATACATCATGGCCTTCAGCATTCATAGAGATAGAAGGTGTGCAATATAAAATCTGGGATACAAATATTTTAGATGGAGATATTGACTACACTTTAGCTACCAAATTTGGTGAATATATCTATATATTAGATAATAAGCTATATGCACGATGTAAGGATGGCTTCATAGAGATTTTAGAACTACAAAAAAGCGGAAAAAACAGAATGAAATCAAAAGATTTTATAAATGGTTTGAGGTCTTAGACCTAAAAGGAGGTAAGTATGTATTATTATGATCCTACATATTTTCTGGTAATCATTGCTGGAGTTATAACTATGGCAGTGCAATTTTATATGACTTCTACTTTTAATAAGTATCAACAAGTTGAGTCAAAATCAGGAATCACTGCATCTCAGGCAGCATCAATTATACTTAGCGGAAGTGGAATTAACAATGTAAGAGTTGGACATGTGGATGGTAATCTTACAGACCATTATGCTCCAACAAAGAAAGAATTAAATTTGTCAGATGCAACTTATAATAGTAGAAGTATAGCGTCTATAGGGGTAGCTGCACATGAATGTGGACATGCTATTCAAGATCATCAAAATATGTTTTTATTAAACTTTCAAATGTCAATAGTACCTGTGATTAATTTTGCTTCACGATTATCTATACCTGTTATTTTAATAGGATTAGTTCTTAGTATGATGAACTTAGTCAAGTTTGGAATTATACTTTTTGCTGCAACATTGTTTTATCAATTGGTGACTCTCCCTATAGAGTTTAATGCATCGCAAAATGCGATCACAGTTCTTAGGAACCAAGGAATAATGGATGAGTCTGAATTATACGGTGTAAAGAAAGTTTTGATAGCAGCAGCTCTTACATATGTGGCAGCAGCAGCTAGTACAATTTTACAATTACTTAGATTTGTTTTGCTTTCAAGTAGTTCAAATAGAAACGATTAATAATGTCTAATAGCAATAAAAACATAAGAAAAGTATCTTTTGACATATTGTTTGAAGTGTTTTTTTGCAATAGATTATTAAACCTTGCTTTAAATGAAAAGTTTGAAAAAATTGAACTAGATGAAAATGACAAATCATTTATTAAAAGAGAAGTTACTGGAGTTATCGAAAAAATTGAAAATATAGATGAGTTAATTAATAAGTATTCTAAAGTTTCAACGAATAAACTTGATAGAGATATATTGGTTGTTTTAAGACTTGCGGTTTATGAACTATGTTATATGGATAAGGTTCCGGCCTTTGCAACCATCAATGAATATGTAAATATTGTTAAGAAATCAAAAAACAGTAGACTATCTGGATTTGTCAATGCAATTCTTAGAAACATAGATAGAAAAGAGAGCGAAAAAACTAGTATATCTTCTCATTCGAATGATAAAAATTGTTACTTCAGAATTTATAACGACCATGAGGAATCTGTACTCAAAGAGATGAATAAAAAAAACATCTCATATAAAAGTTATGATGGTTCGCTTGAATTTAGATATGCAAAAGTGTATTCGGTGAATAAGTATAAAGACATTTTAGATTTAGACTCTTTTAAAAATGGGGACATATTGATAGAAGATGCAAGCTCAATTTTTTTAACTGATAGACTTGCGTATTATATAAAAGAAAGAGAAAAGGAAATTAAGAAAAGTCAAGAAAGAGATTCTATATCCATGATGAAACTTCTTGATGCCTGTGCTTCACCAGGCGGGAAGATATTATCGTTAATTGATTTGATATATGGAGACTATTTTTATTTCTATGCTGAAGCAAGAGACATAAGTGAAGAGAAGATATTTAAGATTTGTGAAAATGTCAATAGACTTAAAGTTTTAGACTTAAATCTAAATGTAAAAGATGCAACCATCCATGATGGTCTTGATGATGATAAATATGATGTAGTTTTACTTGATGTACCATGTACTGGACTTGGAGTTATAGATAAGAAGCCTGATATAAAACTAAACTATAGTGATGAAAAGAAAGGCTCGCTTGTGAAAATACAGAGAAAGATTCTTGATGCATGTAAACATTATGTAAAGAAAGGTGGAATTTTATCTTACTCTACATGCACTGAGACTAAAGAAGAGAATGAAGATAACATAGATCACTTTTTAAGTCACAATGAAGATTTTGAAGTTGTTTTTGAAAAGAAGATTAGGAGAAATGACGAAAATAAGGCAGATGGATTTTATATGTGTTTTTTAAAAAGATTGTAATGAATATAAGAGATTTGACAATTGAAGAGATTAAAACTGAACTAAATGCTATGTCAGAACAAAGTTATAGAGCAGTGCAACTTTTCGACTGGCTACACAGTAAGATGATTTTATCTCTTGATGAGACTACGAATATTGGCAATTCACTTAAAAAGAAATTGGTTGAAAAATTTGATATATCATTTCCGAGCATATATAAAGAATATATTTCAAATATTGACGAGACGAGAAAGTACCTTATACTTTTAAATGATGGCAATATCATAGAGTCAGTACTTATGAAATATAAGTATGGATATAGCCTATGCATCAGTTCTCAGGTTGGCTGTAATATGGGATGCTCGTTCTGTGCATCTACTATAGGTGGGCTTAAAAGAAATCTTGAGATATATGAGTTGCTTTCACAGGTTTATCTCGTATCACGACATAATAACATAAGAATATCTCATATAGTTATAATGGGTTCTGGAGAGCCATTCAATAATTTTGACAATCTCGTAAAGTTCTTGGATATCATTAATGATGAAAAAGGACAAAACATAAGTTTGAGAAATGTGACAATATCAACTTGTGGAATTGTAGATAAAATTTTTAAACTTGCAGATTTAGAAAAACCTTTAACCTTAGCACTTAGTCTTCATGCACCAAATGATGTGATAAGAAAAGAACTTATGCCAATTGCAAATAAATATAGCATAGCGGAAGTACTAGATGCCATGGCGCATTATTTTGAAAAGACAAATAGAAGAATTACATTTGAATATAGTTTGATTAAGGATGTAAATGATGGAGTTTCAAATGCTAATGATTTAGTAAATTTATTTAAAGAAAGTTTTAAGAATAGACATATTGATTTTAATGTAAATCTTATACCTGTTAATGTTGTGAAAGAAAATGATTTTGAAAGACCAGATATGAGTAGTGTCAATTTATTTAAAGATATACTTGAAAATAATCATATATCAGTTACTGTGAGAAGAGAATTGGGAAAGGATATAAGTGGTTCTTGCGGACAACTTAGAGCAAGCGTAAAGTAAGTTGAAGTTTTTTGCAAAAACGGATCTTGGTAAAACTAGACAGGTCAACCAAGATTACTACATAGCTGAGAATAGGAAAGTGGGAGTATTCCCAAACTTATTTATAGTTGCGGATGGCGTTGGAAGTAACAGAGATAGTGGATTTGCTTCTAAACACTGTTCAGGATTTGTGCTTGACCAAATTTCTTTATCTAAAGATGCCTCGGACTTAAAAGGAGAACTTGCAAAAGCTTATAGACTTGCGAATGCGGATCTTGTTTATAGGATAATGGCAAACCCAAAGTATAAAGGTATGGGAACTACGATGGTTTGCACCACAGTTGTAAATGACAAGGCAATAGTGGTAAATGTAGGAGATTCCAGATGCTACCATATAAGTAATGATATAAGGCAGGTAACGAGAGACCATAGTATAGCTGAAGAACTTGTAAATGAAAATGCTATAGAGAGAGGCTCAGAAAAGTATAAAGAGTTAAAAAGCCAGCTTAGCCGAGCATTTGGAGCAGGTAAGAAAATAGAACCAGACTTTTTCGAAGTAGACTTGCGGATGGGTGATTACTTGCTACTTTGTACAGATGGACTAAGCAATATGGTTAATAATGATAAGATATTTGAGATAATAAATAGAGATACTACTATAGAATCAAAAGTTGATGAATTGGTTGATGAAGCAAATAAGAATGGCGGAAGAGATAATATAGCAATCATACTTATATATATAGATGTGATTAATAAAGAAAACACAGTCTTTGAAAAAGAAAAACAGCAGGCATATGAAGATGCTATGAATCAATTAAAGAATGCCGAAGAAGGAAATAGTAAAAAAAGTAATATTAAAAGTATATTGGACAATAGAGCATCCTTACTAAATGATAACTTCAAGAGTCGAAGCAGGAAGAGAAAGGATGGTGAAGAGAATGAGTAATAAAAAAGATAATAAACAACTTAATAGATTATCTGGCAGATATGAAATAATAGAGCAAATAGGCGTAGGTGGTATGAGTTATGTCTATAAAGCTTTTGATTCAAAAAGAAAAAAAGTAGTAGCCATAAAGATTTTAAAAGAAGAGTTATCTATTGACGAAGATTTTGTAAAGAAATTTAAGAGCGAGGCATTGGCTTGTAAAGATATAAAACAAGAGAATGTAATAAGTGCCTATGACGTAGTCGACGAAGGCAATATGCACTACATAGTCATGGAATATCTTGAAGGCACAACTCTTAATAAGTACATCAGACAAAAAGGTAAACTTTCGAATGAAGAAACCATTGCAATCTCTATACAAGTCGCAAAGGGAATACAGGCTGCTCATAAAAAAGGAATAATCCATCGAGATATTAAGCCACAGAATATAGTAATAGATAATAATGGAGTGGCTAAAATTACTGACTTCGGAATTGCAAGAGCAATTACAAGTACAACTAAGAATATATCTGTAATCGGAACAGTACACTATATAAGTCCAGAACAGGTGAGAAACACTAAAGTTGATTATAGATCTGACATTTACTCTTTTGGATGTACAATGTATGAGATGGTCACAGGAGAAGTGCCATTTGAAGGAGATGCACCTCTTGACATAATTATTTCGCATCTTAGAAACAATTTAAAAGCGCCGCATTTAAAAAATCCAGATGTCTATATGAGTTTGGAAAAAATTATTTTGAAAGCTTCGCGCATGATTCCGAGAGAACGTTATCAAAGCGTGGAAGAAATGATTAAAGATTTGGAACGCGCTGGTATTGATAAAGATGGAGACTATATAAAAGAGAGCAACTATGATGAAGATGAAGAGGGCAAGACAGTTATAATTACCGATGAAGATATGAAGGTGATTAAAGCTGTATCAGAAAAATATAGTAATAAGCCAAGCTACAAATCACACGAAGAATCATTCACACCTGAACAACAGGCGTTCTATGATAAATATATAAAAGATGGTGCCTTTAGACATCATATGTATATGAGAAGAATTATTTTCGGAGCGATAATTGCCGTAGTTCTTCTTATAGTAATTATGATTTTCATCGCACTTGATACAAGAAAACATAGTCCAAGTGAAAACGTGGCAACAAATAGTATAACAGTTGCAAGTATAGTGAAATTTGTCACGGGTTCTGACTTGAATTTGGCTTCTGATCTATTAGAAGAGTATGGAATAAAAGTTAATGTGGTAGGAGAAGAATATAATGAAAATATAGAGTATGGTAAGATTAGTAGGATAGTTAAGGATAATCTAAGTGAAAACATGTCCATCGACGTAATGGTTTCAAAGGGATCTAAGATTTTGGATTTTACCAACAAAGAAACTTTGCAACAAATAAGATGGGCAGATATGATAGAGAGACTAAAGGATAGGGGACTTACTTACGAAGTGTCAGAGATAAATGACATAAATGTTCAAAGAGGATATATAATTGGAGTAAATAAGAATAACTCTGCAGAACCAGGTCCACTTGTATTTACTATAAGTCGTGGTATAAGTGATCAAATTAAGACCATGCCAAATCTCGTAAATAAAACAATCTCTGAAGCTAGAGACTTGCTTGCTATAAATGAGTTGGTTCTTGGCAATATCTCATATGTGAGAGATATGATTGTGCCGGAGAATTGTGTTATAAGTCAATCGGTTGAGCAAGGCTCTGAAATAAGGGCGGGTTCAAATGTTGATTTGATTTTGAGTAGTGGTAAAGATGGTGTTGAGTACATTGCTGAGAAAAAGAAAAAGTGGCATAGCGAATTGAGCGCCACATATAGAGTTGTAAATGGAGAAGATTCTCCAACTCAAAATAATTCAAGTGAGACACTGATTTTACAAGTTAGACTTGTGCAACAGACAAATGATGGCATAGTATACACTGAACTTCTTGAACCTCAAGAGTACAAGGTTGGAACAATTATGCCGCTTATATTCCCAAATCTTGAAGGCGAGGAAGGCGTACAAAATGGTCAGGTACAGGTTGTTGATGTTGAGAAGGATAAAGTTGTATCTACAATCAATGTAATATTCTGGCCTGTAGGAGGTTAAATGGAAAAATATTTAGCACCATCATTATTATCTGCAAATTTCTATAATCTTGAAAATGATTTAGCAGCCTTAAAAGATGAAAATGTAAAGTATCTACATTTAGATGTAATGGACGGGATGTTTGTTCCGAATATTAGTTTGGGTGTACCAGTAATAGAGTCTATAAAGAAAAATACTAGAGATGATTATATATTAGATACACATCTTATGGTTGAAAGGCCAGAGAGATATATTACAAATTTTAAAGAAGCAGGTGCTGATATATTGACTATTCATCAAGAGGCAACCAAAGATTACTGTGAAGTTCTTACCATCATAAAAGATCAAGGAATGAAGGCTGGCATAAGTGTAAATCCAGAGACAGACATCAAAAAAATTGATGACTGCCTCAGTATAGCCGATTTGGTATTGGTGATGAGTGTTCATCCTGGTTTTGGAGGACAAAAGTTTATAGATGGTTCGCTTGACAAGGTTAAGTATTTACAAGATGTGCGAATTAAGAACGGATATAAATATATGATTGAGATAGATGGCGGAATAACCATAAAAAATGTTAAAAGTGTGTGTGAAGCTGGAGTTGATATAGTTGTAGCTGGATCAGCAGTTTTTAAGAACGATATAAGAAAGAATGTAAAGGATTTCAATAATATCATAAAAAGTTTTTAGTGGAGTGATATGAATAAAAAAATAGCCATTTTAAATGAATTGAAAAAATATGATAGGATGAGTTATTTAAACTCGATACCTATAATTGCTGCATTTGGAGATAGACCATATGTGGGATTTTCTGAAAACATCAAATATGATGGGTTTTTGACTGGATATTTTGAAGACAGTAGCAAGATACTTGAGACAAGGGAGATAATTGGGGATGCGAAACTTGACAATCCAAGAGTGCTAGCTTTGGTAGATCCTGTTTTTGCTGATAATGGTATGAGGTATAATGGAATTACTGATGCCCATATTGATAACTATAGGAAACTTGTTGAGATATCTGATATTATGACACCAAATCTCAGCGAAGCATGCATATTGGCAAATGAGTCATATGAAGTGTATCGCGACAAGTACTGTACAATTAATTATGAGAATGGAGATAAAGAAAAAACTAACGAGTTGTCAAAAAAGATAATTCAGAGTATCTCACCACTTCTCGATAAGCTACGAGTGAAGAAGAATCAGATAACTATAGTTAGCGGAATAGAATTATATAATACTATATTGACTGTACTAGATGTATACGATGGAGATCATGGAAAAAGACAAATCACTTGCAATTACTCTGAGAAAGTTGAGGAGAGATATGGGGCTGGTGAAATATTCGATGCCATGTTCTTTGAAGCTTCTACTAATGGCTTTACGCTAGTCGACGCACTATCGGTATCAACGTCGTTTATAAATAACTCACTTAGATTTTCGAAGGACAGAAATTTTGACAAAAAAGATGGTATAGTGTTTGAACCTATATTACACGATAATATAGTTGTAATTAGAAAAAAACTTGAAGAGAAGAAAATGAGCATTCAACAAAACAATCAAAATGTAAATAACAATGAAAATAAATAAAGGAGCGATGTATGTTAGATATTAGATTTGTATATGACAATAGAGATTTGGTAAAGGAGAATATCAAGAAAAAATTTCAGGATGCTAAACTTCCACTTGTTGATGAAGTGTGTGATGTCTATGATGAAAAGAGGAAGATACAACTTGCTGCTGATAATTTGAGAGCAAATAGAAATAAGCTTTCAAAAGAAATTGGCGGTCTAATGGCTAAGGGACAAAAAGATGAGGCAGAAAAAATAAAAGAAGAAGTTAGAAAACAGGGCGATGAACTTGCTGCACTTGAAGTAAAAGAAGCAGAAGTAGAGACAAAACTCACAAATATTTTGATGAATATACCAAATATGATAGACCCAACAGTTCCTATTGGAAAAGATGATTCTGAAAATGTAGAAATTGAAAGGTTCGGAGACCCTATTGTTCCACCATATGAGATACCATATCATACTGACATCATGGAAAGTTTTGATGGTATAGACATGGATGCTGCAGGTCGTGTGGCTGGAAATGGTTTTTATTACTTACTTGGAGATATAGCGAGACTTCACTCAGCTGTCTTGTCATATGCAAGAGATTTTATGATTGATAGAGGATTCACTTATGCTATACCTCCTTATATGATACATGCTGATGTAGTTACTGGAGTTATGTCGTTCCCTGAAATGGATGCTATGATGTATAAGATTGAGGGGGAAGATTTGTATCTTATAGGTACAAGTGAGCACTCTATGATTGGCAAGTTCAAAGATCAGATTATAACTAAAGATAAGCTGCCAATAACTATGACTTCATTTTCACCATGTTTTAGAAAAGAGAAGGGAGCACATGGCATAGAAGAGAGAGGAGTGTATCGCATACATCAGTTTGAAAAACAAGAAATGATAGTTGTATGTGAGCCTGAGGAATCTATGAAATGGTATAACATTTTGTGGAAGAATACAGTGGATTTCTTTAGGTCTCTTGAAATACCAGTTCGTCAGCTTGAATGTTGTTCTGGTGACCTTGCTGATCTTAAGACAAAGTCTTGCGATGTAGAGGCTTGGAGTCCAAGGCAAAAGAAATATTTTGAAGTAGGATCTTGTTCAAATCTTACTGATGCACAGGCGAGAAGACTTAAGATAAGAATTAAGGGCGAAAAAGAAAATTACTATGCCCACACATTAAATAATACCTGTGTGGCACCACCAAGAATGTTGATAGCATTTTTGGAGAATCACTTAAAAGAAGATGGCACACTCTATATACCAGAGCCACTTAGAATGTATATGGGTGGTAAAGATAAACTTATACCAAAATATAATTCAATTACAGTTAAGAAAAAATAATGGCGATTGCAGAGCCGTTGTAGGGGCGAATGCTTGTAGAGCCCGAAAGGAAACATATGCGAATTTTAGTAGCCGGTGGCGCCGGATATATTGGTAGCCACACAATAGTAGAACTTTATACTAAAGGTCATACTGTAGTTTGTGTTGACAATTTGTACAATGCGAAGCTGAGCGCAATAAAAAATGTAGAGAAGATTGTCAAGAAACAAATTCCTTTTTATAAGGTTGATTGCTGTGATAAAAAGAAATTAGAAACAGTTTTCAAAAAAGAAAAATTTGATGCTGTGATTATGTTCCAGGGTTACAAAGCGGTAGGTGAATCTGTAAAAATTCCTATCAAGTACTATAGAAATAATTTGGATTCTGCGCTTACTATTATAGAATTGATGGATAAATACAATGTACATAACATTATGTTTTCATCATCTGCAACCGTATATGGTAAAAATGCAAAGTCACCTATTAAGGAGACAGATGATGCACTTAGACTTAATGATATAACTAATCCTTATGGTGAGACAAAAGCAATGATAGAAAAAATACTTATGGATAAGGCTGCTGCGGATTCAAAGTTTAAGGCAGTAATACTTAGGTATTTTAATCCTGTTGGAGCTCATGAGTCAGCTTTAATTGGAGAAGATCCAAACGGTATACCAAATAACCTCATGCCATATATTGCAAAAGTTGCTACAGGGAAATTACCTTATCTAAATGTATATGGCAATGACTATAAAACAAAGGATGGTACAGGTGTTCGTGATTATATACATGTGGTTGATTTAGCTAAAGGGCATGTCGCAGCACTTAAATGTTATAAGAGTAAAAAACAAAATCTATTTGTGTATAATCTTGGTACAGGAAATGGCACATCGGTACTTGATCTAGTTAAAGCATATGAGAAAGCAAATAAGTTAAAAGTAAAATATAAAATAGTAGGAAGACGTGCTGGCGATGTAGATAAACTATATTGTAAGCCAACTAAAGCAAATAAAGAACTTGGATGGATGGCAAAACTTGATATAGAGAGTATGTGTGAAAGTAGTTACAATTTTGAGAATAAAAAGTAGGTGCTTGTATGAAGAAAGTAAATTATGATGAAATGAATAATTATGCAATGGATTTATTTCATAAGGGATTTACCTGCGCAGAGACTGTGATGTATACACTAAACAAATTCTTAGATTTAAAATTAGATGAAAAGTCATTTGCTATGAGTTCGGGATTTCCTTGGGGACTTGGAGGTGGAGGCTGTATATGTGGAGCACTTGCTGGATCAAGTATGATTATAGGAAGCAAGTATGGAAGAAAATCATTTGATGAAACAAGAGATGAAAAGTGTTTCCCTATAAATAAAGAACTCCACGATGAGTTCAAAAAAGAATGCGGCGGTACTTGCTGCAGAGTACTTATGAAAGGCCTTGATAGAGATGACCCAAAAAGAAAGGCAAATTGTTCTGAATATGTAAAAAATGCGCTTAAGATTACTGTAGATTTATTAAATAAATATGAAAATTAGTAATTAGATTAAGGGTTGAGGGGGAAATTATGGCAAAAGAGAAAGAAAAAGAAAATGTTGATATTAAAAATGAATCAGTAAAAGAAAACACTGCTGTAAAAGATATAAGTGATAAAACAGTAGATGTGGAATCATTGGATCCCGAAACTCTTGAAGTTGAAAAATTAATTGCTCCAGATGAAGAAAAAGAAGGACCGATAGAAGTTCCTAACTATGAAGAAGAGATAGTAAAGATTATCAGAGGCAATTCTTCACCAAAGCTTTTAAAAAGTAAGTTAGAAGATTACCATGATAATAGTATTGCTGATGCAATGAAGCTTCTAAAAAAATCCGAGAGGCAGAAGCTCTATAGAATACTTGATGCAGAAGCACTTGGCGCTATATTTGAGTACATCTCAACTGAAGATGCTAGCACATACATAAATGAGATGGATTTGAAGAAAGCATCTACAGTTATATCAGAACTTGAACCCGATACAGCTGTTGAGATACTCCGAGAACTTGAGAAAAGCAAGAGAACTTTACTTATAGATTCCATGGAGTCAGATGTAAGGAAAGACATCAAGGTAGTTGCATCATTTGATGAGGATGAAATTGGTAGTAAGATGACTACTAATTGCATAATTATCAATGATGGTTTAAGTATAAAAGAAGCAATGGCTGAACTTGTTGATCAAGCAAAAGAAAATGATAATATATCTACTATATTTGTAGAAGATAAGGACAGAGCATTTGTAGGAGCCATAGATTTAAAAGAACTCATCATTGCTAAAAAAGATATGCACTTGAAAGATTTGATTATGACATCATTCCCTTATGTATATGGTCATGAAAATATATCAGACTGTATTGAAAGACTTAAAGACTATAGTGAGGGATTGATACCGGTCCTTGACAACAACAATAGGATACTCGGAGTTATCACTTCTCAAAACCTTGTAGAAGTTGTAGATGAAGAGATGGGAGAAGACTATGCGAAGTTTGCAGGTCTTACTGCAGAAGAAGATTTATCAGAGCCACTCATTGAAAGCCTTAAGAAGAGATTGCCATGGCTACTTATACTTTTATGTCTTGGTATGTTGGTATCAAGTGTAGTTGGAGTATTTGAAGGAGTTATAGCTGGATTACCTATAATTATGGCTTTCCAAACTTTGATACTTGATATGTCAGGTAATGTTGGAACACAAAGCCTTGCAGTAACTATAAGAGTTCTTATGGATGAGAATTTAACTTTTGCTCAGAAAATACAACTTGTGTGGAAGGAAGTGAGAGTCGGATTTTGTAATGGTTTGATTCTTGCATCACTATCATTTATTTTCTTAGGATTATATATACATTTTGTTAAAGATAGACCTTGGGGATTTGCATACAGTATGTCTGGATGTATAGGAATATCACTTATAGTTGCAATGATTATAAGTTCAACGCTTGGCACCCTCATACCTATGTTCTTCAAAAAAATAAAGGTTGACCCAGCAGTTGCATCAGGTCCACTTATTACTACACTCAATGACTTGATTGCGGTTGTGACATACTATGGTATGTCTTGGTTATTGCTTTTTAATGTTTTACATCTGGCATAGCTAATTGCTCCTGTAGCTCAGTTGGTAGAGCAACGCATTCGTAATGCGTGGGTCGAGAGTTCGAGTCTCTTCGGGAGCTTATGAAATTTAGAAAGAAAGAAATCAAAGGATTTTTGTACACTTTTCTTGTAGGATTAGTTGCACATTTTTTTATAATAGCAAATCCGCTGTTTAATGCAGATGGAATCTTTTATAATAGAAGCATGGGAGCTGGTTCTATACTTGGTAGGTGGCTTATTGAGATACTTAACTCTGTATTTGCTTTTGTTGGTTATAGCACGGTTATTCCAATGTTTAATGTTGTAATATCAATTCTGATATTAGCATTTAGTACAATCTACTTACTTAGGATATTTGATATAGAAGATACATTATATAGACTTATTATTTCTTGCTCCATAGTTCTTTCACCAGCAGTAATTCAGACATTTTTCTATGGTTTTACATCTCATATCTATGCGCTTTCTATATTATTTACAATATTATCAGTATATTATTTAACTATCAGGAAAAATTTCGTAGCAAGTGTATACTTAAACTGTATTGCACTGGCAATTTATCAAGCATATATTCCATTTATGCTGTGTATATATTTGATTTATATCATAAAACATTTAATTACAAATTCAATTAAAGATTCATTTAAGATAGTAGTGAGAGCATTTCTGTCATTTTTTATATCATTTGTGCTCTACTATATGATCAATGACATAATAAATAGAAGAAATGAAAATTATATCTTCCAAATACATGGTATGAGTGAATATGTGGTACCTAAGTTCACTTTTGCCAGCCTTATTACTTCAATAGTTAAAAGTTACCAGTCGGTGTTTGATATGTTTTTGACCCACAATGTATTCGCTCACAATACTACTTTTTTAATAAGAATAGTGTATTTTGTGCTCATAATATATACAACATATCTTATAGTAAAACTCATATATAGTTTTGCATTCAAAAAGGCTATGTATCAAAATGAGCGAAAGGAAGCAATTTATAAATCTATTATAATTGTTACTTTGTATATATTATCTCCGTTAGCTATAAATTTTATGTTTATAATGACTAATAATGGTATAGGATATATAGAAGATAGGTTGTCACTTAGCTTAGTTTTCTATATAATTTTTCCTGTGATATTAGCTGATACAATTGACAGAATTAATGGTACACAAAATAAGATCATGTTGGCAGATTATAAAAAGATAGTTTCAGCATTGACCATTATCGTGTTACTGCATAATGTGTGGTTAGCATATGGAAGTTATTACAACCAATATAAGATAATCAATGCCTCAAAATCTTTTGCATTAGAATTAGCAACAAATATTAAGATGCTTCCAGGCTATAAAAATGATACATCAGTACTTTTTATTGGTTCACCTTATGTAAAGAATACTCATTTCAATTATGGATACTATGTAGATGCTGAACACAATTTGTACTCTAATTTCGATACAGAATATGAGAATATTTTAAGTGAGTATCCTATGATGCAGATATTTAAAGAGTTTACAGCTCTTAACTTCCCAGAGCCAGACAGTGATTTTGCAAATAATTTGTATTATTCAAAGCCTGTAAAAGAGATGCCGCTATACCCTATAGATGGCTCCGTGCAGTTAGTAGAAAATGTTGCCGTTGTAAAGTTTAAGGAGCCGACATATTGATGAGGAAAGTTCCATATATAATTTTAATACTAACTTTAGTCATAGTATCAATAATATTCTTTTTGCCGCACAAAGAGAAGAGAACTTTTGATGATGTGGATACAGTTTATAACAATAGATTTGATGTATTGCAATTTGGAGTATATGAGCAAGACGGAGATGATACTAATGGTGAAGAGCCAGTAGAGTGGTTAGTGCTTGATGAAAAGGATGATAAGTTGTTGGTTATAAGTAAAGATACGATAGTGTGTATATCTTATAATGACGTGAGTGAGAGTATAACTTGGGAAAAATCAATTTTAAGATTATACCTTAATAATATTTTCTATAATTATTACTTAACTGATGAAGAAAGAGACATGATAGTACCTTGTACACTTATGAATAATACTGTAAATGAATTTGGACATTCAAATGGTTCTAATACAGTAGATAGAATTTTTATATTGAGTATTGATGAATATAAAAAGTATTTTAAAAATAATGAAGAAAGAATATCTGCTGGAACGAAGTACACTACTACTTTAGGACTTCAGATATCTTCTACATTACCAAATGCAGACATACCTATAAAGAATGGAACTTTTTATTGGGCGAGAAATGTAGGATATCATGAGTCTGATACAGCTTGTATAAATTGGAATGGCAAGATCAATGCCTATGGTTATGATTGCAAATCAGATGGAATGGGTGTTCGTCCTTGTATGTGGTTGAAAAAGGAGGCTTTAAAATGGCAGAAGAAATAAAATTTAGTTGCAGCGGTGGCTGAGCTGCCAAAATGGCTCCAAAGACTTTGGAGGAGGTTCTTAAATCTCTACCTAAAGGGATTAAAGATGATAATTTAATAGTTGGATATGAGTCTAAAGATGATGCAGCTGTATACAAGATAAATGATGAGGTATCTATTATAGAGACTCTCGATTTCTTCCCATCAATGGTTGAAGATCCATATTTGTTTGGACAGATTGCAGCAACTAACTCACTTTCAGATGTCTGGGCTATGGGAGGAAAACCTGTAATGGCACTTAACATTGCAGCATTTCCTGATGGCATGAATCCTGAGACGATAGGAAAGGTGCTTAAGGGTGGTGCTGAGAAGGTTATAGAGGCAGGATGTACTCTATGCGGTGGACATACAATAGTTGATGAGACACCGAAGTACGGATTATCTGTGACGGGGATAGTTGATACTAAAAAAATTTTAACGAATAATGGAGTAAAAGCAGGAGATAAAATTATACTTACAAAACCACTTGGTGTTGGAATACTTTTAACTGCACATCAATGTGAAGTTGACACAAAAGAAGATTTTGATGCAGCTGTAAAGTCGATGACCACTTTAAATAAATACGCTGCTGAAATATTATTTAAGTATAATGTAAGTGCACTGACTGATGTTACTGGCTTTGGACTTTTCAATCACTTAAATGAGATGCTCGATGGTAAGCAGTCAGCAAAACTATATATAGATAAGATACCGACTGTGAATGCCAATGTAAAAAAGTATGCTGAAGATGATTACTATACGGGTGGCGCTATAAGAAATGAAGATGCTATAAAGGATAAAATTGATTTTGGAAATACACCTGAATGGATAAAACAAGTTGGATATGACCCACAGACCAGTGGAGGACTACTATGCTCAATAAGTTCAGAGGATGCTGATAAAGCAATGAGTGAATTAGCAAAACTTGAAATTAGAAGTGAAATTATTGGGGAGGTAATAGAGAAAAGTAATAAGGCGATATATTTAGCATAATCCATGCATATACTGAAAAAATATGCATAAAAATGCATAAAATCATTGTTTTTATTCGTTAAAAACGATATAATATTAAATGAAAAAAATAAGGGAAAAAAGATGGTATCAAAAGTAATTAAAATAACTGATGAACAAGGTTTACACATGAGACCAGCTACTTTATTTTCACAAGCGATGGCTGGTTTTAAATCAAATGTTCAGGTGAAACATAATGGTAAATCATATGATGCAAAAAGTGTCATGATGTTGATGACTGCATGCATTAAATGCGGAGATGAAATCGAGATTGTCGCTGAGGGAAGTGACGAACAAGATGTGCTAAACAAAGCAATAGAATTATTTGAGAATGGTCTTGAAGGTTAGTTTTAATTAAATCTGAGAGGTTAAACATGTTTGAAGGAATAGCTGCATCAAAGGGCATAGGCATAGGAAAAATTAAATTAATAGAAGAATGCGAATTAAAATTTGTGCCAAAGCATATTGACGATGTAGAAAAAGAAAAATTGAGATTTGAAAATGCTTTAAACAAGTTTAAAAAAGATACTGCTGAATCAGCTGAAAGTATTAGAAAAAATATTGGTGAGAAAGAAGCTAATATATTAGAAGGTCATATTGCTATGATATCTGATCCTGCAATGAATTCTAAAATGATGGAAATCATTGAAGGTGGTCAATGTGCTGAGACTGCCGTAGACACTGTGTGCGATATGTTTATAAATATATTTTCACAGATGGAAGATGAATTGATGAGACAGAGGTCTCTTGATATATCAGATATAAAAACTAGCTTAATTAAAATCTTATTAGGCGTGGAAAATGTAAATCTTAGTCAATTGGAATCTGGAACTATTCTTATCACAAAAGACATTACGCCTTCCATGATATCACAAATAGTAAAAGATAATGTAGCTGGAGTTATAACCGAGATAGGTGGGACTACTTCTCACGCTGCTATACTTTTAAGAACTATTGAAATACCAACTGTTTTGTCAGTTGCTGGTATAACAAAACAAGTTAAAGATGGGGATGTAGCAATAGTTGACGGAAATGACGGTGTTGTCTATATTAGGCCTGAAGAAGAATTGCTATCTAAGTATAAATTAAAAAGAGAAGAATATATTAAAAAGAAAATTGAGCTAAAGGAATTAGTTGGTGTCGAAACTCATACAAAAGATAACATAAAATTAAAATTGTATTGTAATATTGGGACACCAAAAGAAGCCAAGACTGTTATAGAGAGTGGTGGAGAAGGAATAGGATTATTTAGAACAGAGTTTTTATTTATGGACTCTAATCATCTTCCTTCAGAAACGGAACAATATAATTCATATAAAGAAGCCGTAGACTTATTAAGTGATAAGACTATCATTATTCGCACACTTGATATTGGTGGCGATAAGGATATCCCATATTTGGGGCTAAAAAAAGAATGTAATCCTTTTCTTGGTTACAGAGGAATTCGATATTGTCTTGGGAATATCGATATTTTCAAGATACAGATAAGAAGCATTTTGCGTGCAAGCGCATTTGGTAAGGTTAAAATTATGATACCTCTTGTAACATGCGTTGATGAAATAAGAGCAGTACGAAAAATAGTTGAAGACTGCAAGCAGCAATTGAAAGCAGAGGGTATAGAATTTGATAAAAAAATTGAAGTTGGATGCATGATTGAGACAGCATCGGCATCACTTATAGCTGATATATTGGCAAAAGAGGCAAACTTTTTTTCTATAGGCACGAATGATTTGACACAGTATACAATGAGCGTAGATAGAGGAAATCAAAATGTGACATATCTATACTCTGCGTTTGAACCATCAGTTATACGATCTATAAAAAATATTATTGATTGTGCTAAAAAACAAGGAATTGAAGTCGGAATGTGTGGTGAAGCAGCTGCGGATGAATTAATGATTCCGCTTCTTATATCATTTGGGCTAGAAGAATATAGTGTAAGTCCGTCTCTTGCATTAGAAACAAAATCTGTAATATCAAAATGGACAAAAAAAGAAGCTGATGAATTAGCTGATAAAGTATTAAAATTATCGACTAAAGCGGAAATAATTAAACTCTTACAAGAATATAAAAAATAAATAAAATATATTTTTAGGAGGTCTTTATGCTACAAGTTTTGAAATTCATTCAATCAATTTTGTCAACACCATCAATTTTCGTGGGTATACTGGCCCTCATAGGTCTAATTATCCAAAAAGAGAGTCCACAAAATTGTATCAAGGGAACTATTAAGACCATACTTGGCTTCGTAATTCTTGGAGCCGGTGCTGATGTAGTTCAACAAGCAATTATTCCTTTTGGTGATTTATTCCAAGTTGCTTTCCATGTAGAAGGTGTTGTACCAAACAACGAGGCTATTACTGCTCTTGCACTTAACCAATATGCGTTTAACACAGCTTCAATTTTCGCCCTTGCGATGGTATTTAATATCATTCTTGCAAGACTTTCTAATTTGAAGTTCATCTTTTTGACAGGACACCATACTTTATATATGTCTTGTCTTGTAGCTATCTTATTCTCTATTGCTGGTATGCAAGGAGCACAATTAGTAGTATCTGGATCACTTCTTATGGCATTCCTCATGGTTTTCTTCCCAGCTATTATGCAACCAACTATGAAAAAAATTACAGGTGAAAACAATTTGGCTATAGGTCATTTTGGAAGTGGTTGTTATTGGCTTTCTGCTCAAATAGGAAAACTTTTTGCTAATGATAAGAAGAAGGTAAGTACAGAAGATATTAAGTTTTCACAAGGTTTATCTTTCTTGCGTGAAAATACAGTATCTATATCAATAGCTATGTTCCTTTGCTATATAGTAATTGCTACTATAGCTGAGGTAAAAGTGCCTACTGAAGCTGCACCAATTTTCGGAGATAATAATTTTGTAGTATACTCTATACTTCAATCTATTAAATTCTCTGCTGGTATATATATTGTTCTTGCAGGTGTTAGAATGCTTATCAATGAAATCGTACCTGCATTTAAGGGAATTTCTGAAAAAGTTGTTCCAAATGCAATTCCAGCACTTGATTGTCCTATAGTATTCCCATTTGCACCAAATGCAGTGCTTATAGGATTTCTAAGCTCATTTGTTGGTGGTATATTAGCTATGCTTGTATTAGCATTTGCATCTAAGGGAGTAAATGCATTACCTATAATTTTACCAGGTGTTGTTCTTCACTTCTTCTGTGGAGGTACTGCTGGTGTAGCAGGAAATGCTAATGGTGGACTTAAAGGTTGCATATTTGGGTCATTTGTACATGGTGTAGTTGCTACTTTCCTTGCAGCAGGATTATTCCCAATACTTGCAGATTTAGGATTTAGAGGAACAACATTTGCTGATACAGATTTTACTTTGGTAGGAATAATATTTGGAAATCTTGCTAAAATGAAAGCTGCTACATTAATAAGCATTATATGTGTAGTATTATATGTACTTCCTATATTGTGCGGATTATTATTTAGCAAAAAACAAAAATAAGAGAAAAAAATATGAAAAAAATATTATGTTTTTGTGGTTCAGGATTAGGCAGTTCTTTTATGCTTGAAATGAACATTAAGGAAGCACTTCAAAAATTAAATAATTCGGAATATACTGTAGAACATTCAACCATAGATGATGTATTAGACGGTGCAGCAGACATATTCGTGTGTACACATGACCTTGTTAGAAATGCTGAAAACAAGGGTGGCAAAGTAATAGGCATCAATAACATCATGTCAAAAGACGAAATACTTGAAAAAATAAAAAAAGCAATAGAAGAATAATATGAATAGTTTATTTGAAAAAGATCATATTAAGATTAAAGTTAGTGTTAGCGACTATGAAGACGCTATAAAAAAGGTTGGACAAATACTTGTAGACACAAATAGCATTAAAGAAAATTACATACAGAGTATGATAGACGCAATAAAAGAGTTGGGACCTTATATAGTTATGGCACCAGGGTTTGCATTAGCACATGCAAGACCAAGTGAAGATGTTTTAAAAGATGATGTATCTATTATTACATTGAAAGAGCCGGTATGTTTTAACTCTATCAATGACCCCGTATATGTAATCATGTGTTTGGCTGCAAAAGATAGCAATTCTCATATTGACCTAATGCAAAAAATTGCCACTATATTGATGAAAGGCGATACAATTGAGAATTTGAAAAAAGTAAATTCTGTGGAAGATGTTCAAAAAATATTTGAAATTTAATGGTATTGATTCAATACAAAAAAATCCCGAGAAATCGGGATTTTTTATTATAATAGTAAATCGCTTAATATGGAGTTTGATATATTAAGACCATTTTCAGTCATAAAGTAATTATCGTTTACTTTATTTATCATGCCCATGCCTTGGTATATCTTAAGTGCAGTGCCAAATAAATCGTCAAATTTTTGATTAAATGTGTTGTAGAAATTATCCACATTTATACCAGAAGTTTTCCTGAAACCGAGCATTACATACTCATTGATGTGATCTTTGGTATCAATTATCTTAACATCATCGTAATATGAATTTTGATTAGTTGAAATCATATAGCCTGTGTAATCAAGAGACATGTAGTCGTTAAAATTAGTTTTGTTTTTAAATCTTGTATTATTTATATAAGAAGAGGAATTGAGACCAAATCCGATGTAGGGTACATCACTCCAATATCCGAGATTATGTCTACATTCAAATCCCGACTTTGCATAATTGCTAATTTCATATCTATTTAGTCTATAGTATTCTGTAAGTTCTTTAGTTATTTTATCCATTAAGAGTATGTCGTTTTCAAGTGGAAGTTGAATTTCGTTGTTGGCGAGCATAGTTTTGAATGGCGTGCCGTCTTCGATTATAAGGTTATATATAGATATATGTTTTATATTTAGCATCAAGACTAGTTTTAGAGTTTTTTTGTATGATTCTGGCGTTTGTCCTGGTATACCATTTATCAAATCTACATTAATGTTTTTGAAACCACTGTGGACTGCTAAATTATAGGCATTTAAGAAATCGTTATATGTGTGAACTCTTCCTAGTGTCTTAAGTTCGTCTTCGTTGGTAGATTGGAGACCTATACTGAGTCTATTAATTCCAGAATTAAAATATGATTTAATTTTTTCTTCCGTAACAGAATTGGGATTGACCTCTATGCTGATTTCGGCATTATTTACGACATTATAATTATTTTGTATGCTTTCCATTATAAAATTTATATATTTTGAGTCAATAAAACTTGGCGTACCACCTCCAATATAGATACTGCAAATTTGGTAGTCGTTTGCAAGATATTTTTTTGACTCTATTTCACTAAGGAGCTTATTAATATATTTGTTGACTACATCATAGTTTGCATGAAATGATACAAAGTCACAGTAATTGCACTTTTTCTCACAAAAAGGTATATGAATATATAACTCAAGATTTGACATATTTATATTATAGCATAATTTATTTAATAATGTTATAATATAATGTTATGAAAAGCGAAGAAATGCTAGAAAAACTTAAAAAGATTAGTGCAAGTATAAGGTCAAAAGAGTTTTTGCCATTTTATTATATATATGGCAATGAAGACTATTTTTTGACATCTGTGAAAAAGAGTATCTTGAAGACATTTAAAGATGACACTAAGCTCAACACTAAGATATACACTAAAGAAAATTTCATTTTAAATGATGTTGTTAAATACATTGGTAATATGCCTTTTATGAGTGATAAAAAACTTATTATATTTGATAATATTGATTACTTTGTTAAGACCAAAGACGAAAAAGAAGCAAAAGACATAATTGAGGCTTTTAATAATTCGAAAGACATAAATATAGTGCTTTTTTTGAAATTTGAAAGTGAAGATAAGTATGCAACGAATTATAACAAAAATAATTTATTTTTAAAATACTTTTCTGACAATGGGATAGCTATCAATTCTCAAAAACTTGATGAGGAAGGACTAAATAAGTATGTGCATAATCATTTTAAGAAGGCGGGAATCGAAATTGATAAAATTTGCGTTGCTTACTTTATAAGAACCTGTGGCAATAATCTAAATAACTTGTTTAATGAAGCTGACAAACTTATAGGATATATAGGGGACAGAACGAGGGTTGATAAAAAAGATATAGATGAAATAGTGACAAGAAATATTGATGATAAGATTTATAATCTAATTGACCTATATAATTCCAACAAAAAAGAAGAAGCACTTAAATTTTATGGAGATTTGTTGAGTGAAGGTGAAAAGGTGGGAGGAATTTTTGCTACTTTTTCATATAATTATAGCAATTTAATTGTGTGTAAAGACTTGATGCAAAGAGGAAAAGGCCAGAAAGAAATATCAGATATCATGGGGATGGAGCCTTGGAGGGTACTTAAACTTATGAATGCCAACAAATTTGTAAATATGGATACTCTTAAGGATAAGATGAAAAGAATTACTGACATAGCATTATCTAGAGTTAAGGGAAATCTTGATGAAGACTATATGGTTCTACTACTTATGAATTAGAGGTTAGAAATGGGATTATTTGATGAGAGAATTGAAAAGGCAAAAACAATTTGTATATTAGGTCACCAAACTCCTGATGGAGATTGCATAGGATCTACACTTGCAATTTACAATTATATAAAAAACAAGTATGGCGATACTAAGGTTGTGAAACCTTATCTTGATGAGTTTTCAGAAAAGTATTTGATACTTCCAAATGCAGATAAGATTTCCAATGATTTAAAAGATGCGACTGTTTTTGATCTTGCTATAGTTGTGGATTGTTCAAATGTAGAAAGACTTAAAGATTTTAAAAGATATTTTGAAGAAGCAAAAGATTCTATAGTGTTCGACCATCATGAAAATAATGATATACCAGCAAAGGTTAGCGTAGTTTATCCGGATAGTATCGCAACATGTGAAATGTTATATCCATTTTTTGATAAGGCATTTATAGATGAGAATGTTGCCATATGTCTATACTTGGGACTTGCAACTGATTCGGGGGTATTTAGATATAATTCTACAAATCGTAGAACTTTCCTCATGGCGGCTGAACTTATAGATTACGGATTTGATTTTACAAAACTTCTTGATACGATAGTATTTGAAAATTCACTTAGCCAAAGAAAGGCTCAGGGAATAGCCTTTGGTAGATTGAAGCTTATCTGCAAAGGTAAAGTATCATTTTCGTATCTGACACAAAGTGACTTAGATGAATTGAATATTAAGAAGAAAGACATAGATAATATAATTGTTTATTTAAGAGAAATGGAAAATATAAAGATTGCTGCATTTGCTTATCCTGTAGGTGTAGATACATATAAGTTTAGCCTAAGATCTAAATATGATATTTTAAATGTGGCTGAATTTGCGAAAGACCATGAAGGCGGAGGACATATATTGGCAGCAGGATGCTTATACCATGGAAAGATAGAAACAATAGAGAAAATTTTTGAAAAGGACATGGCGGAGTTCATTGAAAGAAAAGAAAGTAGTAAATGATATAAATGGATTGATTATACTTGATAAACCAAAAGATCATACTTCAAATGATTGTTTATCAATTATAAAAAAATATCTTCATCCACGAAAACTCGGACACACTGGAACTCTTGATGAAAATGCAACTGGAGTTTTAGTTTGCTTACTAGGAAATGCTACTAAGTGCCAAGAGTATCTTATGAAGACGGGAGATAAAGTCTATGAGGCTGAACTGATACTTGGGATTTGCACTGATACTGAAGATATAACTGGAAAGGTGATAAACTATGATAATGCAATAAGAGACAAAATTGATATGGATGAATTGAATGCAGTCATAGAATCATTTATTGGTAATTACAATCAAGTACCACCAATGTATAGCGCAAAGAAGGTTGGCGGTAAGAAATTGCTAAATCTTGCCAGGAAGGGTTTAAGTATTGAGAGACGCGCATGCAAGGTAGTGATAAATAATATAGAATTAAAGTATGATAATAAATTTGATAAAACAAATAATGATACATTTGATTATGAATTTGAAAATTATAAATTAAAGAAATATAAATTGTTAATTAGCTGCAGCAAGGGTACATATATAAGGACACTTTGTAAAGACATTGGAGAAAAACTTGGTCTACCATCTTGCATGGGAAATCTACGTAGGATTGCTACAGGCAATTTTAAAATCGAAGATAGTATAAGACTTGAGGATGTGAAAAAAATGGCAGAGAACAAAGACTTTTCATTTATAAAACCATGTTATTATCAAAGAGATGATTCTGTGATTACTTTTGGCAAATATGAAACATTGCATATAGGACATCAGCAAATTATAAATAAAGTAGTTAGTGATGCAAGAGAAAGAAAGATTAAAAGTACAGTGCTTATTATTGGCAATAATGATGATACGAAAGTTTTGAGCAAAGATCAAAGAATAAGTAAGTTAAAATACTTGGGTATAGACAACATTTTTGTATTTGAATTAAATGAATCAAATATGAAGATGAGTCCAGATAGTTTTGTAGAAGAGATACTTATCAAACAGCTGAGAGCAAAGGAAGTTATAGTTGGAAGTGATTGCCACTTTGGCTATAAAGGAAGCGGAGATAGTAAGTTGCTTATTGACATTTGTAAAAAGTATGATTCAGATGTGAAAGTTATTAATAAGATTAAAATTGATGGCACAGATACATTTATTTCTTCAACTTTGGTTAAAGAAGAATTTGATAACGGGAATTTGGATTTAGTGAATAAATTATTGGGTAGATAAGTCATTGTCTAACAGATACGGAGATTTAATTATGAAAAATGTTGAAATTGAAAGAAAGTTTTTAGTTAGAAAAAAAGATATATCATTTGATTTTAATAAGTATAAGCATTCAGAAATTTCTCAAGGCTTTATCTACATTAAACCTGCTATAAGAATTAGAAAAACTGATGACAAATATTCTTTAACTATAAAAACTAAACCTCCAAAAGAAGTTAAGGCAAAAAATGATCTTGCAAGAACCGAATATGAGATAGAAATTCCCAAGAAATGTTATAATTATTTGAGCAAATTTTGTCAGGGAAGGATTATTAAAAAGACGAGGTATTATATACCATATAAGCAATATATTATAGAATTAGATATCTTTAAAGGGGACTTAAAAGGCTTAATTTATGCGGAAATTGAGTTCGATTCGGTCAAGAAAGCCGAAAAATTTAAGCCTTTGAGTTGGTTTTACAGGGATGTGACTGGGATAGAAATGTATAAAAATACTCAATTAAGTATTTGCAAAATTATTAAGAATGTATTAAGATATTAGCGAAGCATTGGCGAGTGGTCGCTTTAATTTAAAGAGGAAAGTCCGGGCTTCATAGAGCAGGATGCAAGATAACATCTTGACGGAGCAATCCGCTGAATAGTGCAACAGAAAATAAACAGCCTTTATGGCAATGGTGAAATGGTGGTGTAAGAGACCACCGGGTTCCTAGTGATAGTGAACTGCAGTGTAAACTCCATCCGAAGCAAGTAGAAAATAGTCGATTAGGTTGCTCGCTTAGACTTAGGTATACGCTTGAGGCTTGTGGTGACATAAGTCCTAGATAGATGACCACATAGACATAACCCGGCTTATAGCCAGTACTTCTTTATAAAAAAAAATAAAGGAAGTCAATAATTTTGAAAAAAGTTTTGAAAACAATTTCAAAAGTGTTTATTGTGTGCATATTATTAGTATGCACACTTGTTTCTAGTGTTTTTGCAGATTTGGTAGAAATTAAGAATGGCGTAAAGACAACGTATGCTGATAAGCCAAGAGTTGTTTTGGATACAATAAATAAGCATTATGATTATAAATGGACACTTGATAAAAAAGGTGAATGGAGACTTTATATAAGAAGATTAAATGGAAAGCTGATAGAGCTATCAAATTTGTGGGTGAACCAAACAAGGATGGTTATCGATGAAGATGGAAATGATAAGGTAATAGTTGACTACTATTATTTTGATTATTATCAAAGAATGGTAACTGGATGGTTGGTTGATAAGGATGGAAATACATTTTTCTTAAACACTGATGAAAAAGAGTTGGGAAGAATGGCTAGAGGATGGAATAAAATAGGAGAGAATTATTATTTCTTTGACCAAGAAGGTAGAATGCAAAAGAACATGATTACAGAAGATGGGTTTTATGTAGATGGCGAAGGGAAATGGCAATAATTGATTTTAATAAAAAAGAACAGGGTAACCTGTTCTTTTTTATTATGCATTATAAATCAATTTAATCGTTTGTGTAGTTATCAAAATAACCTTGTATGAGAATTATTGGTGTTCCTTTGTCACCAGAACCAGAAGTTAAATCACAAAGACTACCAAGTAAATCTGTTAGTTGCCTTGGAGTAGTACCTTCTGAAACCATTTTGCCTTTTAGGTCGCTATCTTTCTTTTTTATAGAATCTTTAATAGCATTTTTTAATTCATCACCTGACAAATGTTTGTAATCATTGTCGGCTAAATATTTAAGTTTAAGTTCATTTGGTGTACCCTTTAAACCATCAGTAAATGCAGGAGAGACAACGGGGTCTGCTAATTCCCATATCTTACCTTGAGGATCTTTAAATGCTCCGTCGCCGTAAACCATAACTTCGACATTTTTTCCTGTTTTATCTTTAATTTCCTTCTGGATGTCAAAAACGAGTTTTTTACATTCATCTTTTGGAAATAGTTTTACTTTATCTTCTGTTGCTTTGTTTGAACCGAGGAGACCATATCTCTCATTGTAGCCAGAACCATCTACTGAAGTTGTGAGTATCTCGTCAAGTCCGAACACGATATTTGCACCATGCTCTTTTAATATTCTCTTAGTTCTTACTCTTGTATGAATATCACAGGTTAAGACATTTTTAGTGTACGATAGTATGGTCTTAGCTTGATTGGCAAAGATTATCTCGCACTCGCATCCTTCATCAGTGACGAGTTTCTCGAAATATTCAATATAATCTACTCCAGTAAACTCGTGCTTTTTATAGCCAAATATTTCTCTATATTTTTTTAAATCTAAAACATCAGAATATGGATTGATATTTTTATTGTCAAGTTCATCGTAAGTTAAGAAAGCGTTTCCTACTTCGTCAGATGGATAAGAGAACATAAGAACGATTTTTTTAGCACCTCTAGCTACTCCTTTTAGTAGTATTGCAAAACGATTTCTTGAAGTGATAGGAAAGATAACCCCGATAGGATCATCGCCAAATTTATTCTTTATATCTTTTGCTATCTGATCTACTGTGGCATAATTGCCTTGAGCTCTTGCTACAACTGATTCTGTGATACCTATTACATCTTTATCATTTAACTTAAATCCCTCTGAATTTGCTGCCTCTATGACAGCATCAACAACAATCTTTTTAAGGTCGTCTCCTTCACGAATGATAGGTCCTCTGACACCGATAGATTTTACACCTGTTTTTCTTTCCATAAGCCCTCCGCTATATTAATATCACGGATATTATACTATAAATTCTAGAAAAAATGTATTGATTTTTGGTTTATTTATATTATAATTATACATGGTATAATGTGTATCAAGGAGGGCAAAGAATTGAAAAGAATGTCTAAAGTTTTGGCGGTTATAGTTTCATCCATATTAATCGCTATGAGTTTAGTTTCATGTGGTGGCAGTAATACTGCTTCATCATCAGGTAAAAAGAGTGAAATTTATATTTTGAATTTTGGTGATTATATGGCTGAAGAAGCTATACAGGTCTTTGAGAAAGAGACAGGTATTATCGTTCATCAAGATTTATTTGAAGCAAATGAGGAAGTTATACCAGTTATAGAGAGTGGCGCAAAGTATGATGTTATATGTATCTCTGATTATTGTATAGAGAGGATGCTCGCGAGAGATTTATTGCAGCCAATTGATACAAGTAAGATTCCTAATTTATCTAATATAAATAAAGGAAAGCTAGAATTACTTTCAGTATGTGATCCAGGCAATAAGTATGCGGTTCCATATTTTTGTGGGTCCATGGGAATATTCTTCAATAAAACGAAACTTAATCAGATGAAGGTTGAGTATCCAACTAGTTGGGCTGATTTGTTTAATCCAGAACTTAAGGGCGAATTGCTTATGCAAAGTTCAGTTAGAGACTTATATACTGTAGCACTTAAGATGCATGGTTTCTCAGTTAACTCAACTAATAAGGAAGAGTTAGATATATGCACTGAGGACTTTATAAAGCAAAAACCATATGTTCAAGGCTATATGACAGATCAAATTAAGGAGAAAATGTTGTCTGGTGAAGCAGCAATTGCACCAATTACGAGTGGAGATGTACAGTATGTGTATCTTGAAGGAGGAAGTGATGAATACTGCTTTGTAGTTCCTAAGGAAGGTACACAGATGTTTATAGACGCTTGGTGTATACCAAAAAATGCTGAACATGTAGATAGTGCACATAAGTTTATCGATTATATGTGTAGAGAAGATGTGGCTAAATTAAATGCAGAATATGTAGGCTATGAGACTGTAAATGACAAAACTCCAGATGAAGAATTCTTATTTATGAAACAAAAAGAAGGAGCTTTTGTAGACTATAGCAATGGAAATTATGAACTTGAAAGAGATGTTGCAGATGCTATAAGATATTATACAGATGGCTATAATAGAATAAAGGCTTCGTAGATGAAGACAGACTGGTTTTTATATAATAAAAGAAAGAATTTTAAAGAGATATCACAGAAGTTTGGGATTACACCCCTTACTTCTGTGATTTTATGTAATAGAGAAATATATGACGATGAAGAAGTGAAAAAGATACTTTCAGAGGATATTAGTGACTTAAATGATGCAAGTTTAATTCCGGATGTAGATAAGGCAGCGGATATTTTGCATGAATACATACTAGCTAGAAAGAACATAAGAATAGTGGGTGATTATGATATAGATGGAGTTTGTGCTACATATATATTATATGATGCTATAAAAAGACTTGGTGCAAAAGTCTCATATGCAATACCAGATAGAATCTCTGATGGCTATGGTATCAATATTGGAATAATTGATAAAGCGATAAGTGATAAAATTGATCTTATAATTACCTGCGACAATGGTATTGCAGCAGCTGAGCAAATAACTTATGCAAAGAAAAATAATATAGAAGTTATAGTAACTGATCATCATGATATATCGGAGTTACCAAGAGATGCGGTAGCGGTTATTGACCCAAAGAGAAAAGATGTAGAAAAACCATATCCATTTGAAAGCATCTGCGGTGGAGTTGTAGCATGGAAATTTATGACGAGATATTATGAACTATACGAAAATGATAATGCATTCATAATAGATAACTATATTGAATTTGCAATGCTTGCAACTATTGGTGATATAATGCCGCTTGTAAATGAAAATCATATTATAGCAAAGTTGGGGTTGAAAAGAATACTCAGCACAAAAAATCATGGGTTAAAAAAGTTATTGGAAGTTACCGGTATAGATTTTAATAATAAAGATATTACAACTTATCATGTAGGTTTTATAATCGGACCGCTTATCAATGCTGCTGGAAGAATGGACAAAGCAACCTTGGCACTTAGACTTTTTTTATCAGAGAATTCTAAGGAAATTGATGAGATTGCAGAGTCATTGAAAGAATTGAATGATGAAAGAAAAGCAATGACAGAGAATGGAACTAAACTTGCAATTGATATGATAGAGTCCAATTATAAAAATGATAAAGTTTTAGTTATATTCGTTGAAGAACTCAAAGAGCAAGTTGCCGGAATAGTAGCTGGAAGAATAAAAGAGAAATATAATAAGCCTACTATAGTATTAACTAATACTATGGAGAATAACGAAGCCAAAGCAAGTTGTAGATCAATTGAGGCATATGACATATTTGAAGCATTGAGCGTCCATAGGGAAATGTTTTCTAAGTTTGGAGGACATAAATTAGCTGCAGGTTTTTCTATGGCAAAAGATGATATAAGTATATTGAGAACTTTGCTTAATTCTGAATGTAAACTTTTAGATGAGGATTTTATAGTTAAGGTTCATATTGATGCTGAGTTTCCATTTTATAGTTTTGATTTAAATTTAATGAATGAATTGTCTAGGCTTGAACCCTATGGACAGAGTTTTCAAACTCCACTATTTGCAACTAAAGGTGTGAAGTGTTGTATAAAGAATGTATATGGGGTTAATAAAAATGTAGTAAAGCTCTCTCTGTCTAAAGATGGCAAGGAAACAACGGCTGTGGCATTTACTGAATCAGATGTGCTAAAAGATAGGATAGATGAAAAGCCTATAATTGATATAGTTTATAAGCCAAAAATCAACGAATTTAGAGGACAAAAGTCAGTTGATATAAATGTCGTAGAATATAGGTAAATTCACATATTTTTCAACATTTTAGCCTTAAAAAATAGTTGAAATAATCTTGTACATATTATATAATATACTATGTATGCCATAAGGTATATTCTTTATTTATTATGAGGTAAATTATATGAATTTAAAGAAAAGTGTTGCCATTTTGACAATATTTGCAATGCTTATAAGTATGATTTCTATAAGTTTTGCCGATCCTACAACGGATTTCCACACTGGTCCGCTTCCTGGTGAGACTGAAGAAGGTGCTGCAACAGGACCTGAAGTTGTGGAGTATTATGTTTATAAGGATGATAGAAAGATTGCTCCTGGAAGTCTTACTGGAGATGTTGATCTCAACACAGTAGGTAGAGGGCTATTTTATGATGGAACAGATTTCTACTTCTATGTAGATACTGGTGTTATGGCAACAAACTATATGTATACAATAGAGGGAGATAGATTTTACTTCGGTGATGATGGCAAGATGGTTAAAGAGCAAATGGTCAATTTCAATGGTGAGTTATATTACTTTGATGTAAATGGAGCAATGTTTAAAAATCGTTGGTATTCACAAGAAGAGTTTGATGAATCAGATAATGCATTTGTTTATACAGATTATTATTTTGGACCAACAGGAAGAGCATATAGAGCACCAGATGGTGGTACAGGATTAGTTGTTAAGACAATAGACGGACAAAAGTTTGGTTTTAATAGTGAAGGAGAAAAACTAGAAGGCTACTGCGACCAGAATGGTGTAATCATGGATCCTTCACTTGACGCTGCATATGCTGATTGTATTTATTACTTTGACCCAGAGGAAAATGGTGCAGCAGCTACTGGATGGAATTTCTATGAAGGCACAGTCAGAGGCGATGAGTATGATGAAAATGAAGAAATAGTTTTATACTTTGATGAAAAAACATGTAGAAAAGTTGCTGCTAAGGCAAGTTATGCTGAACAGGGAAGATGTGTAAGTAGAATTATCGATGGGCAAAGATATATGTTTGACGTCAATGGAGTTAGAAAGAACAGTTGGTATATGAGCGAGCCTGGTAGAGCTACTAATTCTAATTCTAAGTATTTCAGTGATGAAATGGATGGCTATCTCCAAAAAGGTTGGTTCAAAGCAGTACCTGGTAGTTTTGCTGCAGCAGGTGATGATTTAGTTCTTGAAGTTAATAAAAAGAAACATAAAGATGATGATGACTGCTGGTTCTATGCAGGTAAGAATGGTAGTATATTTAAGAAGACAATAAGGAAAATTGGAGAATATATATATGCATTTGATGATGATGGTGTTATGCAATCAGATGCATTTGTAAAAGTTAAAAACGGTGCATTTGTAAAAGCATATAGTACTGATTATTTGACTAGAGCTAATATAGTGTATGATCCACTTGAGTATGGTGGAAATGCAGATCCATATGTAGATGATAACACTGTAGATTCTTCTGATTTACTTGATAAAGATAAGGGAATCTTGAGAGTAACTGATGGTGAACAGTGGATGTTCTTTATGGGAGAGTATGACGGAGAAAGCAAAGAAGGATCGCAGGTTAAGCAAAATAAACAAGTTAAGATAGAGTTGAAAGATGCGGATATATTCTTTATACAAAATGGTGTTGGTGGATACTGCAAGGCAGGAGAGAGTTCTCTTGGGGATATGTCTGTAGTAGTTGAGAGAAGTAATACATATATCCAAAATGGTGTAGTACTAAGACCAGATCCAGATGATAATGACTATGGTATAGTTAGAGTTCGTGCTAAGAAAGAATCATGGACTTCAAGTGAGAAGGTACTTAATTATAAGAATAAGGAAATACCTACATCTGAGTTGGGAGATTATTTTATATTCTATGTTGTCAATTCTAAAGGTAGCCCAATTACAGCATACAACAAGGTGTTTAAAGATAAGAATGGAAGTTACATATATGTAGGACCTATGGGTCACTTCTTAGGTTATTATCCATACCAGGGCAAGTACTATACAAAGACACCTGCCAATCTTGTAGATGAGGATGGAAATCCAGTTCCTTCAAGCAACAATCCATGTTGGGCATATAAAAAAGATGGTGAAAAAGTATGGACATATGGATTACCTCCTGAGTCAGCAAGACTTGATGCTGGATCATTGGGATTAAACTATAGTGCTAAGAGTTTATTTGGTAGTGGAGATGATTATGGTCCATACACTCAAGGTTTAGCTTCAGTAGTATATAAAGAAGTTCCTTAACCACTATATTAATAGACTTTGTTCACAATTCTTTCATAATATAGACTTATAATTTCTATATTGTTTATTGAAAGGAGATAGAAGATGAAAAATAGATTACTGTTTTTTACAATATTATTATTGTCTTTAAATATTATCCCGGTATTTGCGGCTACACCTATCAAGAAAGAAGATGCGGCTTTATTCTCAAAAAAGAGCATATACTCTGATATAGGAGTGCAAGAAGATATAGTGTCAAAGGGAACTGATGATACAGGTATAAGACAAAGTGATGATGCTATAAATAGATTTACTGCAATCACTGCTACGAAAACTGGGAACAAATATACAAATACCTGGTCAAATTATACTATAGAGTTTGATGATACATTCTATAATGCAAATGATATGTATGATTTTAATGCTGATGGTATAAAATTTGATTTTGGGATTTATTTCAATGATTATAGTCGTATTGCAGTATATTATACAAGGTTATCAAGAGATTTAAATGTAGTGGCGGCTAATTTTGCACCGGGACAGCCTGTAGATGATGTGGAGATTGCTGGTGAGATATATAAGCATGTTTCACAGGATGTCCAATACCCATATGGTATAGAAAAGTACAATTATTATTTAAGGGTTATAGATGGAAAACTTATGGTAATAGAAACGTATCACGAAGACAAATATCAGATTTCAAGAAAGTATATTGATGCATTTGAACCAGTTAAGTAAATAAAAATTGAATAAGCTCCTTTAGAGGAGCTTTTTTTTGAGGGGGAACAAATCAACATGAAAAATGTCGGCAAAGGCATTATCAAATTAATTGTAATTCTAGCTCTTATTGCCGGAGCAGTTTATATTGGTAAGGAAGCAGCACCACTTATCAAGCTTGGTCTTGATCTTGATGGTGGAGTGTCTATTACTTATCAAGCAGCCAAAGATAATCCAACTTCGGAAGAAATGGGAGATTCTGTATATAAATTACAGTTAAAAGCTCAGGATTATTCTACTGAAGCAGAAGTATATCAAGAGGGTGGAAATAAAATCAACATAGATATTCCTGGAGTAAGCGATGCTAATGGAATATTGGAAGAACTTGGTAAGCCAGGTACACTTTATTTTGTAGAGGGAAATCTTACTTGGCCTTTGCTTGCTACAGATAGCGAGATTGATGATATAGAGAATCCGGATACAGCAACTTCAAGCGTGTTAAATTCTGGTAGATCGACATCATATTATTCAGGTGGAGTAAAGGTTGGAGAAACAAATCCTGAGGATTTAGTTTCTGGACCTGGAGTTGCTAATTCAAATGAGACACAACAAAGTGCAGAGTTACCTTCTGAGACTATAGCAGGATATACAAATACTGAGAGCGTTGCTCCAACTACAAATCCTGCAGTTGATAATATATTAGGTGATAATGTACATATAGAAGGTGCTGATGTAATTCAAAACCCAGATGGCTCTATACAAATAGGTGGTACAGCACAAGAAGGAGCTACAGTTATACAACAAGGAACTCCTACTGCTGGAACTGAAGAAATACCAAACTATGATTATACTAAACCTCCAATTTTTAGTGAAGATCAGATAGTAGTATCTGGTAATGATATCACTTCCGCAAGAGGTGGTATGTATTCAGACAGTTATGGTCAGACACAGTATGTGGTTGATCTTGCATTTACTGATGAAGGAAAACAAAAATTTGCAGAGGCAACAGAAAGAAATTTAGGACAACCAATTTATATAATATATAATGGTGAAATTGTTTCAGCTCCAACTGTTCAGTCAGTAATAAGTGAGGGTAGGGCTCAAATAACTGGCATGGAGAGTTTAGAAACAGCTGAGAGACTTGCATCAACTATTCGTATAGGTGCATTAAAACTTGAACTTGAAGTTTTAAGATCAAATGTTGTAGGTGCAAAGCTTGGACAAGATGCTATTAGCACATCTTTGAAAGCTGGACTTATAGGTTTTGCAATAATTTGCCTATTCATGATATTGGTTTATAGATTGCCAGGACTTGCTGCATCACTTGCTCTTACTATGTATGTAGGACTTACTCTATTCTTCATACAGTCATTCAATATAACACTTACACTTCCTGGTATTGCGGGTATCATACTTTCTATAGGTATGGCGGTTGATGCGAATGTCATCATCTTTACTCGTATAAAAGAAGAGATAGGTGCTGGCAAAAATACTCGCACTGCTGTAAAGGAAGGTTATAATAAAGCACTTTCGGCAATCCTTGATGGTAATATTACTACTCTCATAGCAGCATTTGTGCTTAACTGGAAAGGAACAGGAAGTATCAAAGGTTTCGCTGCTACACTTGCACTTGGTATAGTACTTTCTATGTTTACAGCTCTTTTTGTTACTAGGTTCATCATGAGGGCAATGCTTGACTTAGGTCTTGACAACGAAGTGCTTTATGGAAAGAAAGTTGACAATAAGATTGTTGATTTTGTAGGATTTAGAAAGATTTCTTATGCAATATCATTGATATTGATAGTTGTAGGAATTGCATTTATAGGCATTAATGCATCAAAAGGTAATGGCGGATTTAATTATGGTCTTGATTTTAAAGGTGGATCTTCTACAAGTGTAGAATTTAATGAAGATTTATCACTTGCAGATATAGACTCGAGAGTTGTTCCTATTTTTGAAAATATAACCAACAGTTCAGATATACAGACACAAAAGGTGGCTAATTCGAATCAAGTAATTATCAAATCTAGAACTCTAACACTTGAAGAGATGAAGACACTTTATGAAACTTTGGAGTCATCTTTTGGTATACCAGAAGAAAAAATTACTACTGAGAATATTTCAGGTGCTGTATCTGTACAGATGAGAAGAGATGCAATAGTAGCAGTAATTATTTCTACTATACTTATGCTGATATATATATGGTTTAGATTTAAGGACATAAGATTTGCAGGATCAGCTGTTATAGCACTTTTACATGACTGTCTTGTAACTATAGGATTCTATGCTGTATTCAGATGGACTGTTGATTCAACATTCATTGCATGTATGCTTACTATAGTAGGTTATTCAATTAACGCAACAATAGTTATATTTGACCGTATAAGAGAAAACTTGGGAAGACTTAGAGGAACAAGTTTAGAAAATATTGTAAATACTTCTGTAACCCAGACATTTACAAGATCTATCAATACATCACTTACAACTCTTATAATGGTAGTAGTGCTTTACGTACTTGGTGTAAATAGTATTAAGGCATTTGCATTACCACTTATCATTGGTATCATCTGTGGTGGTTATTCATCAATATGTATAACTGGTCCACTTTGGTATGACTTTAAGAATGCTGGAAAGAAAAGCGAAGATAAAAATGCTACCGCAAAAAAGAAATAGTTTCAATTAATTAATAAGCGGACTTGATAGTCCGCTTTTTTTATAAAATGTATAAAATAATTAATAAAATTGATAGAGCAAAGTCTGCAACATTTGAGACAGTTGATGGTGTTATCGAGACACCTTGTTTTATGAATGTAGGAACTGCCGCTGCTATAAAGGGTGCAGTATCTACAGAAGATTTGCACAATATTTCTACACAAGTGTTACTCTGTAATACATATCATCTTCATGTAAGGACTGGAGATCAGCTCATAAAAAAATTTGGTGGCTTAAAGAGGTTTGCTAACTGGGATAGACCAATACTAACTGATAGCGGAGGATTTCAAGTTTTTTCTCTTGTATCAACTGGTAGGAAGATCAAAGAGGAAGGCGTATATTTTAAATCTCATATAGACGGTAGAAATGTGTTTATGGGACCTGAGGAGAGTATGAGAATTCAATCTAATCTCGCATCTACTATTGCCATGGCTTTTGATGAATGTCCGCCAGCACTATCTGATATAGAATATATAAAACCTTCTGTTGATAGAACTACAAGATGGCTTGAGAGATGCATAAAAGAATTGAAGAAATTAAATGAGAATGAAAGTACTATCAATAAAAATCAAATGCTTTGGGGCATAAATCAAGGAGGCATTTTAGAAAATGTAAGGATAGAACATGCTAAAATTATTTCAGAGTTTGACTTGCCAGGTTATGCAGTAGGCGGACTTGCGGTTGGTGAGTCTCATGAGCAGATGTACCACATTCTTGATGAAGTAGTGCCTCATTTACCAGTGGATAAACCAACATATCTTATGGGTGTTGGAACTCCAAAAAATATAATTGAAGCAGTTGATAGAGGAATAGACTTTTTTGATTGTGTGTATCCAAGTAGAAATGGTAGACACGGTCATGTATATACAAAATATGGTAAACTGAATCTTCTCAACCAATGCTATGAACTTGACGAAAGACCAATTGAAGAAGGTTGTGGATGTGAGGCATGTAAAAGATATTCTAGAGGGTACATACGACATTTACTAAAGTCTAAAGAAATGCTTGGTATGAGGCTATGTGTAATGCATAATTTATATTATTATAACCATCTTATGGAAACTATAAGAACAGCTTTAAGGAATAATACTTGGAAAGATGTAAAATATAAACTGATTTCAGATATTGAAAGTGGAGATTCAAATAATAATTAAGGAGCAAATATGAACCAAATTAAGAGTTTTTTTTCAAAGTTAATGATTTTAGCATTACTTTTTGGATTAGTGTCTTGTGGTAAGCCATATGATGATAAGGAAGTCCTCTGTAAGTATGATGAACTTGAGTGTTTATATTATGTAAAAGATAAGTATAAAAAATACAAGTATAGTGACTACATTTTTGATGATGTAAGTAGTGGCATGTACAAAAAGAGCACTCCAAATATTGCTGACTATAGAACTGGAAATGGAATTCTTGATTATGACATTGAAAATTATGTAAAGGCAAGAATGGACTATGCTATAAAGTTAGATTTGATTGATAAATATGAGATGGAAGTTGATAATATTTGTGCTGCTGTTCGAGATGATTATTTTATGCAGCGAAATTCTTATATTTACTACTATGACAGGAAAGAAAAAAAAAGTACGTTATTATATGATGGTGAAGTCACAAATCTATCTTATGATGATGAGGTTCCGATAATAATGTTTGATATCACCACAAAAAATACAGAAATAGAACAGGCAAGTCTATCTGGACGAAGAATGATGTTATCTGATATTATTGCTGCCAACAGCACTATTGATGGTTATATGAAGGTTATACTTGGTACTGGCAAGGAGCGGCTTAAGTTCTTTATGGATAAAAGAATAGACAATGATGAATTATATAGAAATATATCAACTATTTCAGAAATAGGCAAAAAATAGCCAAAAATCAACTTTTTTTTCTTGACAAAATTTGACCTATTTTGTAAAATAAGTAGGCGTATTTGCGGGTGTAGTTCAATGGTAGAATGTCAGCCTTCCAAGCTGAATACGTGGGTCCGATTCCCATCACCCGCTAATGCCTAGATAGCTCAGTCGGTAGAGCAGGGGACTGAAAATCCCCGTGTCGGTGGTTCGATTCCGCCTCTAGGCACTTGAAATTTTTTAGCGATATGATAGAATAATTATATGCGCGAGTGGCTCAGTGGTGGAGCGTCGCCTTGCCAAGGCGAAGGTCGCGGGTTCGATCCCCGTTTCGCGCTTTTTATATTTTTGCGGGAATGCTGGAATTGGCAGACAGGCAAGACTAAGGATCTTGTGTGAGTTTCACGTAGGGGTTCAAGTCCCCTTTCCCGCATTACCAAAATTAAAAGAGGTAATAGTATGTTAAAAATTTTAGTAATGATAGTTTTTTTAATAGTATGTTTGGCACTTTCTGGAATTATTCTTTTGCAAGAAGGTAAGAGTGCTGGACTTGGCAGTATAGCAGGTATGGCAGATTCGTACTGGAGTAAAGCTAAGGGAAGATCAATGGAAGGTAACTTATCAAAGATAACTACTGCGTTGGCAATTGCTTTTCTTTTACTCGCACTTGTACTAAATATCATATGGTAATTTAAAACCTGCATAAGCAGGTTTTTTTATAGAATTTTTAAGGGAATTTGAGTGGCAAAGAAAAAGAAGAAAATTGAATCAGAATATGAAGGAATATTTAGACTCGCAAGTAAATCTTTTGGGTTTGTAAAGCTAAATGCTGGAACACCTAAAGAAGAAGAAATTTTTGTGCTTGCGAAGGACTCTTTGGATGCAATGAATGATGATAGAGTTTTAGTAAAAATCACATCAGACAATGCGGGCGATAATAAGAAAAGAGAAGGTAAGATAATCAAGATACTAGAAAGAGATACAGATATAGTTATAGGAATATTTGAGCCAAATAAGGGATTTGGTTTTGTAAGACCTATTAATGTAAAAATCCCTTTTGATATACATATTGAAAAGAAGTATTGGGGCAAGGCAGTAAAAGACTCTATAGTAGAAGTAAGATTACTTCCAAAGAAAAATAAAAAAGATAACCCAGAAGGCGTAATTGTAAAAGTCTTAGGACATAAGGATGACCCAAATGATGAGATTACAGCCATAGTCCATGACTTTAAGATAAGAGATGAGTTCGATGAAGATACATTGAGAGAGGCAGACAATGTAGCAGTTCCTATAGAAGAAAAAGATAAATTAGGAAGAGTGGATTTGAGAGATAAGCTATTTGTGACCATTGATGGAGAGGATACTAAGGATATTGATGACTCGGTTTGTCTTGAAATCCTAGGAAATGGCATAAGAAAACTATATGTATCAATTGCTGATGTAAGCCACTATGTCAGGGAAGGGTCAAAACTTGATAGGGAGGCGCTTAAAAGAGGTAATTCAGTATATTTGCTAGATAGAGTTATACCTATGCTACCACATGTACTCTCAAATGGTATGTGCTCACTAAATGAGGGTGAGGATAGGCTCTCTATGACTTGCGAGATGGAATTCGATGAGAAGGCAAAAGTTGTAAGACATAATATTTATAAATCTATAATTAGGTCTTGCAAGAAAATGAATTATCATGAAGTTCAAAATATTATTGATGGAGTTAATGATGAGACAATTGATGAATTAAATAACGAGATTAAAAAGATGATTCTCAATATGATTGAATTATCTAGAGTTATAAGAAAGAGAAGAGAAGATAGGGGGGCTGTTAATTTCAATTTGGAAGAAACAGAAATCGTAGTAGATGAGAAATTAAAGCCTATAGATATAAAGAAAAAGGATAGAATAGAATCATATAAACTTATAGAAGATTTTATGGTTTCTGCAAATGAAACTGTAGCTGAAGAGTTCTTTTTTAGAGAAGTGCCATTTTTATATAGAACTCACGAAGCGAGTGAAGAGGACAAACTTGAAAATCTCCAGATAACTCTTGCTTCACTTGGGATACCATTCCATATTAGGAATGAATTACATCCAAAAGATATGCAAAAACTTCTTAAATCAGTTGAGGGCAAGCCGTATCAAATGGTAGTAGAAAAACTTGCCCTTCGCTCTATGAGTCAGGCTAAGTATACAAAGAATTTGATTGGGCATTTTGCCCTTGCATCTAAGTATTATACTCACTTTACATCTCCAATAAGAAGATATAGTGATTTACAAATACATAGAATTATGAGTGAAGTGATGAATAATAGTTTTTCAGAAAAAAGAAGGAATCACTATGAAGATATACTTGACTCAGTTGCATTCCACATTTCTAAAACTGAGAGAGTCGCAATAGACTGCGAAAGAGATATAGATGATTTGAAGAAGTGTGAGTATATGTTGCCACATCTTGGTGAGTCATTTACTGGCACAGTATCTGGACTTACAAATTTTGGTATATTTGTTGAATTGCCAAATACTATAGAGGGAATGATACCACTTAGAGACATAAAAGGTGACCATTATATGTTTGATGAGGCTAAGTATCAGATAATTGGAGAGCATAGCAAAAAAGTATTTAGTTTTGGCCAAAAGCTAAAAGTGTTACTTGTAAAGTGTACACCAGAAACTAGAACTATTGATTTCAAATTGGAAGAATAGTATGAATACAAAATTAATATCAAACAATAAAAAAGCATATCATGACTATTTTGTATTAGAAAAGTATGAGTGTGGCATAGAACTTAAGGGCACAGAAGTTAAGTCGTTATCGCTATCAAACTGTTCTATAAAGGAATCACTTTGCAAAATAATAGGCGGAGAGTGTTTCGTAATAGGGATGAATATTAATCCTTATGAGAAAGGCAATATATTCAATGTAGATAGCATGAGAACAAGAAAGTTGCTTTTACATAAATATGAGATACGGAAAATTGATGAAAAATTGAAACTTCAAGGATATACACTTATACCATTGCAGGTATATTTCAAAAATGGCAAGGTTAAAGTTGAGATAGGTCTTTGTAAGGGTAAAAAGTTGTACGATAAGAGAGAAGACTTAAAAAAGAAAGATATGAAAAGGGATATGGAAAGAAGTGTTAAATAAAAAAAGTTAGGTTGTTACCTAACTTTTTTAAATGTTTTGAAAAATGAAATTTCATGAGTGCCGTTTGGAATACGAATGAGTCTCTTGTACACTTTCATTTTTTCTTCATCTATTTTTGCATCAACAATGTCAATATAAGGGCTTAAGCTTTTAGCAAGTAGATTATTATTTGATAGGTAATTATGACAGTCTCTAGCTGCTATGTCACCACTTGATTGAATTTTGACTTTGTCACCTAGTATCTCACGCATTGAATTAATTGCAAAAGAAAAGTGAGTGCAACCAAGAAGTAAGAAGTCTATATCCATATATTCTTTAAAAAATTCTTTAAGTCTAGTTTTAAATTCGTAAGATTCTAATTCATCGTTTTCTACTGCGTGAACTATAAAGTCAGCTGGTTCAACATACACACTCATAAAGCCATCTGCATTGCTAGTCAAGTCGCCCAAGTATTCGCTCTTGCAAGTGGAAGTAGTGGCAATTATTAGCAGTTTTTTTCTATTTCTTGTGATTTTAATTCTATTATCTCTATCATAGGTTATAGTCTCGTTTGTGAGCACAAGCCCAGGAGTTAGCATAGGAGCGAAATTTGGGTAGGTCCCTATAATCTTGAGTTTTGGGAATTTTTTGTTAAACGCAGGCATATCACTAGTAGACATAGTATTGCATGCAATAACCACTATTTTAGCATTTCGCCTATTGAATCTATCAATGATATTTTTTCCTATTTTTACGAGTTCTTTTTTGCTCTTTTTGCCATAAGGAAAATGGTTAGAATCTGCATAATAAACATAGTTTTCGTATGGCATAAGTTTTATCAGGTTATTTAATACCGAAATGCCGCCAAGTCCAGAGTCAAAAACGCCTATAAAATTGTCAGTATTATAATTCATACTTTAATAATTCTATCATTTATGGTAAAATAAAACAATAGTTTAACCTAAAAATGGTAAAAAACGATAGAATAAGGGGTAGTTATGAAAATTTATAAAAAAGAATTATTAAAAAATTTTACAAGTTTTAAAATCGGTGGAGAAGCAGACATTATAGCGGAACCAAAGGATATAAAAGAACTTGTCGAATTGATTAAGTTTTTAAGAAATAAAGGTATTATATTTTATATTCTAGGGAATGGCACAAATGTGCTTGTATCAGACAAGGGTATAAGAGGTTGTGTTGTTCATCTTGGCAAAAATTTATCAAAGATTAAGGTAAATGGCACAAAGATAGAAGCTGAACCAGGGGCTTTATTATCTGAGATTGCACAAATTGCTCTTAAGAATAAGCTTCAGGGATTTGAACAATTGAGTGGAATACCGGGTAGTATTGGAGGGGCGGTTGCTATGAACGCTGGTGCCTATGACAAAGAGATAAAAGATGTTGTGACAAGTGTTAATGCGATAAATGAGAATGGAAGAGTTGTAAAGCTCAACAAGGATGCACTAGATTTTTCATATAGAAGATCTTCAATTATTGAAAAAAAATATATCGTCACTTCGGTTACAATTAATTTAGTTGCTGGAAATAAGGATGAGATAAAGGCTAATATGGAAAAATATGCTGAACTTAGAAGAAATAAACAACCTCTGGAGTGGCCTTCTGCCGGTTCAACATTTAAAAGACCAGAAGGTAAGTATGCTGCTTTACTTATAAAGGATAGTAACCTTATGGGAGAAAGTGTAGGAGATGCAGAAGTGTCAACCAAGCATGCGGGATTTATAATAAACAAGGGTAATGCCAAGGCAAATGATGTATATAAACTAATGAATATAATCAAAAATGATGTTAAGACATATTTTAATGTTGATTTAGAGCCTGAGGTTAAGCTTTGGGGCAAGTTCTAGTATAATATGAAAGGTACTTTTACAAAAAAAGTAAAAGATGAAATTAGAAATCACATAAGCGAGAACTATAAGGTTGACTTGTCAAAAGCAAGTTACGATAAGCTTGAGATAAAAAAAGATTTAAGAGTTAAATTTTTGAAGTGCGGTATGATTTATGATCCAAATAATGCACATCGCATAGAATATCGATTTAGAAATATTAAAATCGCTAATACAACATTACAAGAACTGTCAATCTATGGCATACCGGGTAAAATTAGTATCAACGAAGAAAAAAAGGTGGCAGTTGTTTATGTAGGTGATGCAAAAAATGTAATGGCGCTAATGAAACTTCTCGGTTGCCAGGCTACACTTAAATCATATAAAAAAGTTTACGAATTTAAACAGAGAGCTCTTGAGACAAATAGGCAAGTGAATTTTGAAGCAGCAAATATTAAGAGGTCTGCGGACGCAGCACTTGAACAAGTTAGAATTATAGAAAAACTTCTCAAAAAAAGAAAATTGGATTCAATAGATCCGGATTTGCGGTCAGTAATTAGAGCTAGAATGAAATATAAGAGAATTTCTATGACTGAATTAGCCGATAAAATTAATCTGACGAAAAGTGCGGTTAATCATAGATTTATAAGAATTAAGAAACTTTTAGGAGATTAGATGGGATTTACACATTTACATCTACATACGTCATATAGTTTGCTTGATGGCGCTGGGCGAATATCTGAGATGGTTGCCAGGGCAAAAGAACTAAATCAAGATTCGATGGCCATTACTGACCATGGAGTAATGTATGGTGCTATAGACTTTTTTAAAACATGTGTAAAAAATGGTGTAAAGCCTATAATTGGCTCTGAAATCTATGTGGTGAGTGGATCGCGATTTGATAAGCAAGCAAATGAAGAGCGATACCATTTGATCCTTCTCTGTGAAAATGATATTGGCTACAAAAATCTATTAAAAATAGTTTCTACTGGTTTTACGGAAGGGTACTATTATAAACCACGAGTAGACTATGAAATTTTAAATAAGTATTCTAAGGGACTTATATGTCTATCAGCATGTCTTGCTGGAGAAATACCAAGAGAGTTATTGAAAGGGCAATACAATAATGCAAAACTTAAGGCGGAGAACCTTAAGAATATTTTTGGTGAAAAAAATTTCTTCATCGAAATACAAAATCACGGTTTGAGCGACGAGCTACGGATTCATCCTGATTTGATTAAACTTGCTAAGGAAATAAATGTAGGACTTGTTGCTACCAATGATTGTCACTATACTCTTAAGGAAGATAGTTTTGCTCATGATTGTCTTATATGTCTGCAAACGGGCAACAAAGTTGCTGATAGCAACAGAATGAAGTATGAAAAAGAAAAATACTATATAACTTCTGAAGAAGAGATGAGAGAACTTTTCAAATTTTGTCCTGAGGCAGTAGACAATTCTTATGAGATTGCAAAAAGATGTAATGTCCATATAGAGTTTACTAAGTCGGCATATAAGGATTTAATATCTGCAATTGATAAAAATAAGAAAGACGGTATTATAACTGGCGATGAAAATGAGTTTAAGGAAATGGTTAAAGAGTGTGAGTACCATGTTCCTACATTCAAAGTTCCTGACGGGTATACAAATGTAGAGTATATAAAGAAACTTACTCATGACGGATTAGAAAAGAAGTATGGATTAAAAGATAATAAGGATTCACAGTCAATAATTGATAGAGCTAATTACGAGTTGGATTTAATTATCAAGATGGGATTTGTAGATTATTTCTTGATAGTGGCAGACTATATTAAGTTCGCAAAAGAAAATGATATCCCAGTTGGACCAGGAAGGGGATCTTCTGTTGGTTCTATGGTTGCCTATGCACTTGACATAACAGATACAGACCCTATAAAGTTTGGACTCTTCTTTGAAAGATTTCTAAATCCGGAAAGAGTGTCTATGCCAGATATTGATTCGGATTTTTGTGTCATTGGTAGAGAAGATGTAATTAACTATGTAAAGAGTGTCTATGGAAAGTTAAATGTTGCACAAATAGTGACATTCGGAACTCTCGCTGCAAAACAGGTTATAAAGGATGTGGGAAGAGTTTTAGATGTACCACTTACAAAGACAACAGAACTTTCTAATTTGATTGCAAAAAGACCGATGTCTGACCAAAAATTTGCAAATCTTAAGAAGATGTTAAATGCTGACATTCAGATGTTTGCAAGTTCTGAGATAGGAAATGTTCAACAATTTAGAAGGATGTATCAAGAAGATAGAGAGACACAAATGATAATAGATACTTCGATGAGAATAGAAGGTATACCAAGGAATGCATCTGTACATGCATCGGGCGTGCTTATTGCACCAGAGGAGATATCAAATTTTGTTCCTTTAGCTCGCGGCAAAGAGAATCTTGCAGGTGCCACAAAAGAAATTGGAAAGAAAGTCAGTGAAGAACAGTTTTTAGTTACCGAGTATGACATGATAACATTGGAAGAACTTGGACTTCTTAAAATGGATTTTCTTGGACTTAGAAACTTGACTGCTATCAAGGACTGCCTTGATATAATAAAAAAGAATAAGGGTATAGATGTTGATTTAAAAAAGATACCTTATGATGATGAAAATGTATTTAAAATGATTGGCAGTGGGGATACTTTGGGAGTATTCCAACTTGAATCAGCTGGCATGACAAACTTTATGAGAAAGCTTAAACCTACAGTACTCGAAGATTTGATAGCTGGTATTAGCTTGTTTAGGCCAGGACCAATGGATTTCATAGACAAGTACTGTGCAGGAAAGAGAAATGCAAGTAAGATAACTTATGATCATCCAAAACTTAAATCTATACTTGAGCCTACGTATGGATGTATAGTATATCAAGAGCAGGTTATGCAAATTGTTCAAGAACTTGCTGGTTTTACTTTGGGAAGAGCCGATCAAGTTCGTAGAATTATGTCAAAGAAAAAACCAGATGCTCTTAAAGCTGAGAGAAATAATTTCATCTATGGCAATGCTGAACTTGGTATAAAGGGATGTATTAATAATGGAGTAGATGAAAAAATAGCAAATAAAATATTTGATGAGTTGACACAGTTTGCGTCGTATGCATTTAATAAGTCTCATGCCGCTGCCTATGCTACTGTGGCATATCAGACTGCATATCTAAAGTATTATTATAAAGCTGAGTTTTTTACAAGCATATGTAATTCAGTAATATTCAATAGGGATAAGTTAGCGGAATATGTTGGTTCAGTAATAATGAGCGGGATAAAGATTCTTCCAGTGGATATTAATAAGTCTTACGAAGAATACACCGTTGAAGGCGATGATATTCGCATGGGTTTTGCAGCTCTTAAAAAAGTTGGTGCAAATATATCAAATAGTATTATAGAAGATAGAAATGAAAACGGCGTATATAATAGTTTTACTGATGCAGTAACTAGGATGTGCAATATTGGATGTAATAAAATTGCATTTGAAGCACTGATTATGTGCGGAGCCTTTGATTCGTTTATTGGAAATAGAAATCAGAAATTACATATGTATCAGAAAGTGATAGAAGCAAATTCGAGAAAGGGCAAACAAAGTATGCCTGGTGAAATTAATATATTTGAGCTTTTGGAAGAGAGAGGCATAGATTCGGGTATAAATATATCTTCTGATGAAGAATTGTTAAAAGATTATAAAGACATTGAAGATTTTTCTGATGAACAAAAACTTTTTACCGAAAAAGAATATACTGGAATATACTTATCAGGTCATCCTCTTAGGAAGTATATAGGATTTATTGACAAATACGTGAATGCTAAATCTACAAGTTTTATAAAAGATGATGATGGGAATATTGAATTGGAAGATGGTACAAGGGTATCTATAGTTGGAATTATTGATGAGATTAAGAAAATGACGGTTAAAAAGACTGGCGAAGACATGGCAAAACTTGTCTTATCAGATTTTAATGGATCATTTGATGTGCTTGTATTTCATAATAAGTATGTGGAGTATTCACCAATTATTGAAAAAAACAAGATTGTCTTTATAGAGGGCAAGATAAATATTGATGAGAGAAATGATAGGGGAAGTATTTATATTGATAAAATGTATGACATAGATGCATATATAGATATAAAGAAGAATGAAGAACTACCACCAAAGGTTAGAATCAAATTACATTTTGAAACAAAAAATAGTTTCATTGATAAACATTCAGAACTATATTCAATTTTAAAATCAAATAATGGTAAAGATTATATTGAAATTATTCTTGATAAAGAAAAGCAAATGAAGATTTTAAAAGAATTACCAATAATGTTGAGTAATAATCTGATTAGTATATTGAGTGATAACTATGGTAGTAGTAATGTCGAGGTTCTAGATGAAAAATAGTTTGCTTGATAAGGCAATTAAAGAATTACATATTAAAAAATATGATGCTTATTATATTAGTATATCTAATGAGAATTTATATGAGTTTACAAAGCTAATTGATAATTATGTGTTTGATTTAACCGGATTTACAGGTGATACGGGCTCTATTCTTATTACAAAGAAAACTTGTTATCTGTATGTGGATGGAAGATTTACTATACAGGCAAAAAGGGAAATTAATGATTCAAGAATCAAAGTTGTAGAAATTAATAGAAATAATAAGAGATTCGAAAATATCGTTGGTAAACTTAGAAATAGAGCAAAACTTGCACTTAATCCTAAGAAAGAATCTGTTTCAAATATTCTAAGTATAATAAACAAATGTAAGGAAAAGAATATTGAATTAGTTCTAGATGATAATTATCTTCATAAAGAATTTAAACAGATTAAGTCAAAATGTTTTAACATGAGTTCGGCACCATTATTTTTGATGAATGGAAAGTATATTAGCAAGAACTCAAAAGTTAAGATAAAAGAATGCATTACAACATTAAAAAGTGATAATAACATAGGAAGTAATGTCAATTATATAACATCCAATCTTGAAGAAATCGCTTATATCACTAATCTCAGATATAGGTTTTGCGATATAAATAATCATGGTGTTTTATTTGATGCATTTTTAATTGTGAATGAAAAGAAGTCAGTTTTATATATTAAAGACTATTTAGAAACTGAAGCTTTAAAATATCTAGAAAAATCAAATATAGTAACCAAACAATATAGTGACTTTTATAGAGATTTAAAAAAAATGAAAAATAAAAGAAGCTGTTACTTAGATGGAAGCGTCAACAATTACTATATATATAAATGCCTAGGAGCAAAAAAAGACAACATTATAAATTCACCGCTTGAGACTGACATGTCTACAAAAGGTGATGCAGAGATTAGAGGATTTAGAAAATGCAATATTATAGATGGCGCAGCAATTACAAAAGTCATATATAAAATTAAAAGTTTTAAAAGTAAAGATATAGAGTTAGATGATGAGTATAAGATAAAGCAATTTGTTGATAGGGCTAGAGTTAAAGTTGGAAAAAAAGATTATCTGTGTCCTAGTTTTGAGACGATAGTTGCTTATAGAGATAATGCAGCAATTTGCCATTATACACCTACTAAAGAAAATCACAAGAAGATAAAAGGCGAAGGATTACTTCTTATTGATTCTGGCGGTAATTATGTGTGTGGAACAACTGATATAACAAGAACAATTAGTATGTATAAGAAAAAAGTTCCAGATACTATTAAAAAGCATTACTCAATAGTTTTGGAATCAATGATTAGACTTTCAATGGCAAAGTTTCCGTATGGGCTCACTGGATTTGAACTTGACATTATAGCAAGAAGCAAATTATATGATAATTATCTAGATTTTAATCATGGGACAGGACATGGGATAGGCTATGTCTCAAATGTTCATGAAGGTCCTAATCGTATAGGACCAATTGTAAATAGGAACTATGAAAAGAATGTTTTGCTTCCATATCAAGTGACATCAAATGAGCCCGGACTGTACTTTGAAAATAAATATGGGATAAGAATTGAAAATGATTTACTAACTATACCACTTAAGGATAATAAGTTCGGTGAGTTTATGGGGTTTGAGACATTGACCCTTTGTCCATACGATAGGGATTTAATAGATAAAAAATATTTAAGTAAAGAATCTATAGATTTTATCAATAAGTATAATAAATTAGTTTATAAAAAACTTTCAAAATATCTTGATAAAAATGAACGAGCTTGGTTAAAAAATGAAACAAAAGAGGTGTTATAAATAATGGATAGTTTGTTTATGGAATTTGTGCATAGCCTTTGTGTATCTGCAGGTTGGTTTTTTACGCCATTTTTTAGAATCATATCAGTACTTGGAGAAAAGTCATGGTTCTTTTTACTAATATCTTGTTTTTTGTGTCTTCATAAAAAAACTAGATGGATAGGAGCTACAGCCATTCTTGCAATTTTTTTGGGTTGGATAATAGCAGACTTTGGTTTAAAACCTTTGATTATGAGAGATAGACCTTATATGACGGGTAATTTATATTTGGATTATTGGGAGTTGGCTGGGTCATATCCTGAAACTGATTATTCCATGCCATCAGGCCATGTGCTTGGCTGTGCGGCATTCTTTATATCGTTATATATTACGAGTCGAAAAAGTGTGAGACCTTATATATCAACCATTGGCATTATAGTTGTGGCGTTGATGGCTTTGTCGAGAATGTATTTCATGCACCACTATTTTTCTGATTGTGCAGTAGCTGTAATTTTGGCAGCTATTGTTTCGTTTATGTCAAAATGGATTATGAAAATGATATATAAAGTGTTTAAGGCAAATGAAGATATAGGGTTTTGCAATTTTGTGATAAATTTTGATTTATTTGCTAAGAAATAATGATTAATTTTTTATTTGAAAAACTTGATACTGTCGATTCAACAAATGATTATCTGACCAGAGAAGTTGAAAGCGGTAAAGTTAATAAGGATAAAATACTTATAGCTAAACATCAGACGAATGGGCATGGTTCAAATGGTAGGTCATTTATTTCTGATGACAATGTAGGCATATACTTCACTTTACTCCACTTTTATGATGATGATTCAGAACTAAAGTTTATAACACAGAAAGCAGCAGTGGCTGTGTACAAAGTATTTAAGCACACCTTTGATATAGAATTAAAAATTAAGTGGGTAAATGACTTATATTATAATGATAAAAAAGTGTGCGGTATATTATGTAGAAATCTTATTAAGTATAAGGCAGTTATTATAGGAATTGGAATAGACTTATTTGAAAACAAAAATTTGAATGAAGAGATAAAGGATATTGCGGGTTACATATTCAAAAATAAAAAAGATTTAATAGCAACGCTTGATTCAAATGCAAAACTATCCAAAGATTCTTGCACATATAAAAATGTATATATGGATTTTAAAAGTTTAGATATAGATGGTTTAGTTATAGATGATAGCATGTTGTGGGAGCCTGATCAAATAGTTATAGATATTGTGCAGTATATATATTCACTTATAAAGATAGAAGGTTTGCCGCAATTATATATTGAAAAGAATATTATAAAGGATAAAAAAATTTATGAAGATTGTAACTTGGAATGTTAATGGACTTAGGGCATGTATAAAAAAAGAATTTATAGATAGCTTTAAGAAACTTAAGAGTGATGTGCTTTGTATTCAAGAAACCAAACTACAAAAGGATCAAATTCCAGTGGAACTTGATGACTTAAAAATGAAATCATATTGGCATTTTGCAATAAAAAAAGGTTATAGTGGTACTGCAATTTTGAGTAAGAAGGAGCCGCTCTCAGTAAAGTATGGAATTGGAAGTAAAGAACATGATGATGAGGGTAGAACTATAACTGCTGAATATGATGATTTCTTTTTGGTTAATGCTTATGTGCCAAATGCACAGCCTGAACTTAAGAGAATAGATTTTAGAACTAAGTGGGAAGATAAGTTGCTCAAACATTTGAAAAAGCTCGATAAGATTAAGCCGATAGTCTATTGCGGTGATTTAAATGTAGCACATGAAGAAATAGATTTAAAAAATCCAAAACAAAATGTCGGACAACCAGGTTTTTCTGATGAAGAAAGAAGTATGATGACGAAGCTCTTATCAAATGATTTTGTGGATGTTTATAGAGATTTGTATCCCGATGGAAAAGATTATACTTGGTGGTCTTATAGAGCAAATGCAAGAGAAAATAATACTGGTTGGAGAATAGACTATTTTATAGTTTCAAAAAGATTTTTAAAAAATATTAAGGGAATTAAAATTCACAACGAAATACTGGGTTCAGATCATTGCCCTGTGGAATTGATTATAAAATAATGTTTTTCAATAATTTGAATAAAATTGATAAAGTAGATATTTTGCAAAATGTCAAAGAAATGATAGCTTGTAATAAAGATAAAGCAGTGTCGGCTTTTATTATGGTAATATTGACATTAATTATATCATTATTTTCGGGAGATTTTCATAAAAAGACTGAAAGTATTAGATATGATATATACGATGGAAAAACCTTTGTGACAGAAACATATCCTATATTTAAGGATGTTGTTTTTGTGGGTGACTCGTATTCACACTGTATAGCGCTTGAACTTGGATTTGATACAACTATATATTCAAGCCCAGGTTTACCTTTGGCAGATCTCAATTATTGTTTTGAGTCGGCTAAAAAAAACCCAAAAAAGTATATTGTAATTTTTGTTGGGCCAAATGATTATAGGCTAAATACAAATTTAAAAACTTTTTCCGATGAGCTTAGTGATTATGTAAATATGTTAAAAAATGATTCAAAAGTTATATTATGTAGTTATTTATCATCAATTTATACTGATGACTTGAAAAGAAATGGAGAGGCAGAATATGAAGTTTACCAATATGACAATGAAATTAAGAAAGTGGCAGAATCTAATAATAATGTATATTATTTTGATTTAAATGATTTGAATGGTAAAGCTAAATATTATAAGTATGACACAGATAAAAATGATAGGATACATTTTAACAATTATTTTTATGTTGAGTTTATTAACCGACTTTATAAGTTTCTAATATCAATTGGGTAATTTATGGATAGAGCAATTTTACATTGTGATATGAATAATTTCTATGCATCAGTAGAATGCATGCTTAATCCAAGTATTAAAGATAAGCCGGTGGCTGTATGCGGTAGTCAAAAAGATAGGCATGGTATAGTATTGGCAAAAAATTATCACGCTAAAGACCATGGAGTTAAGACTGGGGACACCATTTGGCAGGCTCAAAATAAGTGTAAAGATATAGTGATTGTTGATACTCCACATTTTGATGAATACGCGAAGTACTCAAAATTGGCAAGAAATTTATATAGAGAATATACAGACTTGGTCGAACCAATGGGGCTTGATGAGTGTTGGCTTGATGTTACAGCTTCTACAAAATTATTTGGTCCACCGGAAAAAATAGCAAATGAGTTAAGAGAGAAAGTTAAGAGCAAGTTTAATTTAACCATTTCAGTAGGAGTATCTTTTAATAAAACATTTGCTAAACTCGGAAGTGATATGAAGAAGCCGGATGCTACTACAATTATAACTAGAGATAATTTCAAAACTATAGTTTGGCCATTGCCTGTATCTGATTTATTTGGAGTTGGACGAAGAACATATGAAAAATTAAAACAACAGTTTATCTATACAATAGGAGACTTGGCTAATACAAAAAAAGAAAGACTTAAAAACCTTTTTGGTAAAAATGGAATCTATCTCTACGAGGCAGCAAATGGTTTAGAAAATGATGAAGTACAAAAGTATGATGAACTAGATGAAGTTAAGTCAATAAGTCATGGCATAACTACTGTAAATGATCTTAAGAATAATGATGAAGTATGGTCAGTAATGCTTGAATTAGCTCAAGAAATAGGATATAAACTTAGATCAAAAGAACTTAGGGCAAATGGTGTGTATGTCAGTATAAGAGATGATAAATTACTTTGGGAACAGTATCAAAAACGGTTAAGGTCTTCGGAGCAAAGTGCAATAAATATAGCTAAGTATGCATTTAAACTATTTAAAGAAAGGTATAATTGGGATAGAAATATAAGAACAGTCACGATAGGAGTTACAAACCTAAGTGCGGAAGATAAACCAGAGCAGTTGAGTATTTTTGATTGTATAGAGAATAAGGGCAAGATTGAGAAAGCAGAAAAGGTGATGGAAGAATTGAATTTGAGATATGGAGAGGAGATAGTGAAAAATGCAACTCTCATGAAAAATGATAATCTGCCAAATAGCAGGAGGAAAATGAAATATAATGATGAAAAGTAAGTTAAAAATTATAGTAGATGGCATTTTGATTCCATTTATAATTTATTTTTTTGTAACACTTATTGTATCATTTATTTATACTTTGATAAGTGGCAGTGAAAAACCAAACGCGGTTTTGGTGCAAGGAATATCAGATGTTTTCGTATTTGCAGCCCTTTATCCACTATATATTGTTTTTAAGAAGAGATATGATATAGTGCACAAAAAATTTGATGTTAAAACTTGTCTCTATATGATACCTATGGCGCTTTCAATTTGCGTAATTGGAAATATATTGGTAGATTATATACCGAGAGAAGTAGAAAATGTAGTAACTACTGAAGTGTATAATCTTGCAAAAGAGTATAATATTTATCTCAGTCTATTTATAGTTTCGGTTTTGATTCCAATTATAGAAGAGTTATTATTTAGAGGTTTTTTCTATGATACAGCCAAAATGTTGGCAAATGATGTTGTGGCAATTATATTTACAAGTTTAACATTTGCAATTGCACATTTCGAACTTAGACAAAGTCTATATGCATTTTTTGCTGGATTATTTCTTGGATATATAAAATATAAGTATAAGAATCTTATATATCCAATAATAACTCATTTGCTCATGAATTTCTTTACTTTGGTTATAGTACCATCAATACTCCTTACTAAAGATATAAAGACGAGGGCGTATGCATTGCTAATATGCGCTGCCATGCTTATTTTTACAATGTACAGGATTAATATGAAGAAAAAAATGTCTTGATATAAGGTTTAAATTTTAGTATTATTTATAATGATTTGGAGGATGTATGAAGTATTTAAGTTTTATCATACCATGTTATAATTCAAGTAAGTATATGTCAAAATGCATAAAGTCTATATTACCTCTCGGAGAAGATGTAGAGATATTGATAATTGATGATGGGTCTACAAAAGACAATACCCTAGAGATAGCCAAGAAATTTCAGAAAAAGTATCCAACAATTTGCAGGGCAATACATAAGAAAAATGGGGGACATGGAGATGCACTTAATACAGGAATAAAACATGCCAAAGGATTGTTCTTTAAAGTTGTGGATTCTGATGATTGGATAAGCACAAAGGCTGGGAAAAAATTAGTTGAGGCAATTAAGATTCAAGAGATTAAACAATCAGGTGTAGATTTATTTGTTACTAATTTTATATATGATAAAGTTGGCGCAGCACACAAAAAGACGATGGAGTATATCTTTTCTATACCAAGAAATAGGGTTATAAGTTGGGATCAGATAAGATTCTTTGCTCCAGGCACTTATATGTTGATGCACGCACTATGTTATAGGACTGAAGTTTTAAGAAAATCAAAACTGAATCTTCCAAAAAAGACTTTTTATGTTGATAATATCTATGCATACAAGCCACTTCCTTATGTGAAGAAATTGTATTATCTTGACGAAGAATTATATCATTACTTTATAGGCAGAAACGATCAAAGTGTAAATGAAAAAGTAATGATCAGTAGGCTTGAACAGCAATATAGAGTAACAAGATGTATGCTCTATGATGTAAAGCTTGATAAGGTGAAGAGTAAAAAACTAAGACATTATATGATAAATTATATGAGCATAATTATGACTGTAACATCTGTATTCTCAGTGCTATCAAAAAATAAACACTGGCTTGATGAAAAAGATAAGTTGTGGAAGGAACTGAGAAAAAAGAATAAAAAATTATATAATGATCTCATGTATACATTTTTAGGAATAGGCGTAAATGTTCCTGGTAAGGTTGGAGAGACAATAACTATTGGTGGATATAAACTTTCTCAACTAATATATGGATTTAATTAAAGCATAGGCAGTTTGACTGCCTATTTTGTTTTATAAAAGAAAATGAGGAGTTTTATAATGAAAAGTAAATCAGTATATTTAATTTTGACAATGTCATTATTGCTTTGTGTCTCATGTAAAAATAATAGGCTAACAGCAGTTGATAATAATTCTGCTATTAGTAGTTTTGATGAAATTAAAGGTGATGTTGAGGACGAAACCAATAGTAATATAAGTGAAAAAATTGATGTTAAGTTTTCACTTGGTAAGCCAGTAGAATATAACAACAATGTTGTAGAAGATATCAATGAACTAAAACAAATGGGTAAAGAACATAGTGTAAAATACTATTCATATATGCCTGAATATGAACCTTATATTGACAATATTTATCCATATTTTGATGTCGGGATGAATCAAAGATATTTGATACATAATAAATCACTAAAACAAAATAGCTATGAGTGGACAAGTGATGAAGGGGTGATGTCAAAGATTCCTCCAAAGAATAGGAAAATGAGTTACGGAATAGATATTTCAAAGCATAATGGCAAGATTGATTTTAAAAAAGTAAAAGAAGCTGGATTTGAGTTTGCATTTATCAGAATTGCATATAGAGGTTATGGAAAAGCTGGAAATTTAAAAGAAGATGAGATGTATAAGACTAATCTTAAAAATGCTAAAGAAGCAGGACTTAAGATTGGTGCATATGTTTTTTCACAAGCTATAAATGAAGAAGAAGCAATGGAAGAGGCAAAGTTTGCAGTTGATTTATTAAAAGGATATAGTCTTGACCTACCTTTAGTTTATGACCCAGAAACAATTAAGGGGGACATAGCAAGAACTGACAATATAGGGGGACTACAGTTTACGAAAAACGCCATTGTATTTTGTGAGGAAATTAAAAAGTCTGGCTTTACACCAGCAATATATAGTAATTTGGTTTGGGAAGACTATTATTATGATTTGTCAAAGCTCCAAGATTATGATATTTGGTATGCTGATTATAGTAAGATACCTCAAACACCATATAATTTTAAATACTGGCAATTTAGTGAGGTTGGTATCGTTGATGGGGTAGATGGATTAGTTGATTTAAATGTAATGATAGAATAAAAAAGAGTGGATTAATCAATCCACTCTTTTTCATCTTTATATAAAAATTTTAAATCGTAAGGTTCAAATTTTACTTTCTTGTATCTTTCAATATCAAGTGGCACATTCGTCCAATCTGAGTGAAAGTCACCATTCTGTTTTATAAGTATGTCATACAATATATCATAGGTTATACCGTCTTCCTTGTCTTTTTCTACAATTGTAGAATATGGAAGAGTTTTGTGATAAGTCATTCTTTCCCATAGACCTAATTCTTCAATATAGTATTTGAAATGAAAACCGTTTCGCATCCTGCATCCATCAAGACCTATGTATGTAAAATGTCTCATTAAGTCCTGTAATATTGGGTCATTATCAACTTCATATAGGTTTTCGGGTGTAGTTTCAGTGTAATCAAATCTAAATTGAATTGGTATCTGGTATTTTCCCCATCGTTTTGCAAAATCATATAGTCTATCATCTCCATTATAATTTTTATATAGTACACAATTAATTCTTGTTTTTGTTGGAATTTTGGCAATTAACTCATCTGGAGATTCTTCTACATATGGATGCATATGTCTTGATATATTTATACATGATATTTTGTGCTTATTGCTTTCTACAAATGATAGTACTTCGTCCCCGCTTATATTTGGTTGGACTGGGAAAGTTGTATTGATATAGATATTATGAGTGTTAGGGAGGACATCAAGCATTTTTTGTAGTGAGTTAAGATTGGCGAGAGGTTCGCCGCCAGTAAATACAAAATCGCATTTTGGAGTTATACTATCAATAGTTTTTATACTTTCAATGATTTTGTCTAAACTAAAATTGCTTGTATCAGAATATTCTTTTTTATTGACACAAAATGGGCAGTGGTTATTACAATCATATGGGACAAATACAGTACAAGTACATCCACCTATGCGCGTTTTATATGGGTTTTTACTTATTTGATTGTTACTCATCAGAAGGTATTTTATCATAATTGATGCATATTTACAAATAAAATGAATAAAGGCTTATTTTATCGTATTTTCGTGTTGTTGAGTTATTCGTTGAATTATGATAAAATTAAGAATTATGAGAAAAAGGAATTCAAAAGGAATTATAAATCTTTACTTAAATTGGCCTATAATTCTTAGTATTTACTTGGTTATAGTATGGGTAATTATTTACTGTGTAGATAATAGCATAGCCTTATTGATATTGCCATTTTTGATTATATATGTGATTGTAGCTTTATATCTTATGTTTATAAAGTACAATAATTTAAATTCATCTATAATGAAGCTTGCTGAGAGTATATCAAATAAGCAAAGAATCTATTTTTCTAAAATAGACCTACCACATGCTGTTCTTGACTTGGATGGTAGGATTTTATGGGCTAATGATAGGTTTTTGGAAGTTTCAAAATCAGTTGTGGTTGGTAAAAATATAAAAGATACTTTCCCTGATTTAAATAAAGGCATAGTTTCAAATCTCACAAATGAAAAAATAGATTTATTAACTGCACTTGGAGATAAAAAATATAAAGTTCATCTTAGAATGGTTGACCTGAATGAATTAGGTGGTGAAGAGGTAAAGAGACTTTATACTGGAAATGCAAAAGTTATAATGGTTTATCTATATGATGAGACTGAGTACTATATGCTTAAACAAGAAAGTGATAATAATAAACAAGTAACTGGATTTATATATATTGATAACTATTATGAAGTTGCTGAGAATATGGAAGATTCTAAAGCATCTATGCTTATAGCTATGGTGGATAGAAAGCTCACAAGATATATTTCATTTAATAGCGGTATACTTAAAAAACTTGAAAAAGATAAGTATTTCTTTGTGACTACTAAGAAAGATATAGAAGATATGATGGAAGATAAGTTTTCTATATTGGATCAAACTAAGGAAATCATAGGTGGGGATAATATACCACTTACTCTTTCTATAGGTGTCGGGTATGAAGGTAAGAGTATTGAAAGCAATCATGAACTGGCTAGAGTTGCAATAGATATGGCACTTGGCCGCGGTGGTGATCAGGTAGTAATAAAAAAGGGTCAAGAAACTATATACTTTGGTGGAAAGTCAGCATCAAATACTACAAATGTGAGAGTAAGAGCAAGAGTTAAGGCAACATCATTTAGAGAAACTCTTGATACAAAAGATAAGGTTCTCGTAATGGGACATAAGTATGGAGACTTTGATTCATTTGGTGCTAGTATCGGAGTATATCTTATGGCAAAGCATTTGGGAAAAGATGTACACATAGTTATTAATTCGTTGACAAAAGCAGTTGATGAAATGAGAATGAAGTTTGCGGAGAGCAATTCCTATGACCATGATATGTTCATGAGCGGGGATGAGGCTTTGGCATTTGCTGATGAGGAAACGCTACTCATAATAGTTGACCACAATATCAATAAGATATCTGATGAGACACGACTTTTCGATAAGGGACTAGACCTTGTAGTGTTTGATCATCATAGGATATCACAAAACTCTGTGCACGATGCTATTTTATCTTATATAGATGCAGGTGCATCATCTACTTGTGAACTTGTATCAGAAATTATGACTTATTTTGATGATAGGTTAAGAATCAGAACACTTGAAGCAGATACTATGTTTGCCGGTATAATGATAGACACTATGAATTTTACATTCCAAACTTCAGCAAAGACATTTGATGCAGCATCATTCCTTAGAAAGAAAGGTGCGGATTCTGATAGAGTTAGAAAGATTTTGAGAGTTGATTCAAATTTTGAAAAGACTAAAAATGAAGTAGTCAGCAAAGCAGAGAATTATAGAGAGGGCTATGCAATAGCAGTACTTGATAATATAAATTCTGATATTGAAGAGTCAGTTGCTAAGGCAGTAATAGCAAATGAATTAATAAACATAAAAGATATAAAGGCAAGTTTTGTCATAACAAAAGAAGATGATGAATATGCAGTATCTAGTAGGTCGATAGATGAAGTCAATGTGCAGGTAATTATGGAAAAACTTGGAGGCGGTGGTCATAGAAGCTCTGCAGGTGCTACGATAGAGGCACAGTCATTTGAGGATGCAGTAAACTTGGTTAAAAAAGTTATAGATGATTATATAGAGGAGGATAGAAAGTAATGAAGATAGTTTTACTAGAAAATGTGAAGAAACTTGGAAAAAAGGATGAAATAATAGAAGTTAGCGATGGATATGCAAGAAATGTTATTATACCTAAAAAACTTGGACTTCCAGCAACTGCTGAAAACTTAAATAATGTAAGACTTAAGAATAAAAATGAAGAGAAGAAAGAAGAGAATTTGCGAAATATTGCTGAGAAGAATAAAGAGATTATAGAAAAAGCAAAGTTTGTAGTTTCAATTAAGGCAGGAGCAAATGGTAAGACATTCGGTTCTATCACAAGTAAGGAAATAGCAGAAGCTATAAAAAACGAATCAAATATAGAAGTTGACAAAAAGGATATATTACTTGACGAGAGCATAAAGAATGTAGGAACGTATGATGTAAAAGTTAAACTTCATAAAGATATACAAGCAACTATTAAAATTGAGGTTAAAGAATCATAATGGCAAATTTTGATTTAAAAAGTGCAGATGATAGATTGCCGCACGACATAGATGCTGAGAGAGCAGTTATTGGGTGTCTCCTACAAGACAATGATACGATAGAAGAAGTTTTTGCTACAGTTACTGCTGAGATGTTTTATAGTGGACCACTTAGAGCCATTTTTATAAGTATTGGTGATCTAAGCAGAGCAGGAACTAGTGTAGATAAGATAACTGTAAGAGAACGCGTATTATCAAAACTTAGCGGCTCTATGCAGGATAAAGTAAATAACATAAAGCAAAGAGCAAAAGAACTTGAGGGATATGATGAGAAGACACTTGATGATAAGTTTTTTATAGATTTGCTTGAAGGTGCTGCTTTCAATACAAATGTAATGTCGTATTGTAATATAATCAAGAATAAGTATTTGCTAAGACAAGCTATTGAAAAGGCTTCAAAAATTATAGATGATTGTCGAATAGGCGAAAAAAACGCTATCGAGATATGTAATGAAGCACAAGATGATTACTTTAATCTTGGAATGAATGAAGACAAAAGGACATATCATAGAATTGACGATTATACTAAAGAAATTTTTGAAAAAATTGTTGAAGCAGCTGAGTCTAAGAATGGCATAACTGGTATTGAAACAGGTTATAAATCTCTTGATGCTTATACGGCTGGATTTCAAAACTCAGACATGATAGTTCTTGCTGCAAGACCTGGTATGGGTAAAACCACATTTGCACTCAATCTTGCATATAATATTTGTTCTATTGGAGACAAGAGCGTTTTGTTCTTTTCTCTTGAAATGGGAGGTGCTCAACTAGCTTCTAGAGTTCTTTCATCTATAAGTTTTGTAGAGAGTAAAAAAATAAGAACTGGAAACTTAAGCGACACTGAAATGAGACAGTTGATTGATGCAACCTACAATTTCAGAGAAAAGAAGTTTTTTATAAGAGATAGTACACTGCTCACAATTGCGGATTTGAGAAATGAATGCATGAAGCTAAAAATGAAAGAAGGTCTTGATATAGTATTTATAGATTATTTGCAGCTTATGGTAGCTGGAGATAATTATAAAAATGCTAACAAGAACGGCTTTATGTCAAGACAGGAAGAAGTTGCTGCAATATCAAGAAATATAAAGGCATTGGCAAAAGAATTAAATGTACCGATAATAGCTTTGTCTCAGTTACATCGTGAAGCTGAAAATAGAAGTGGAGCCCCTCAACTTTCGGACTTGAGAGAGTCAGGAGCTATAGAACAGGATGCTGATATAGTTATGATGATACATAGACCGAATAAAGAAGATCCACAGGACCCAAGAATTGATGTTATCTTAGCTAAACATAGAAATGGTAGCACTGGTACAGTGAATTTAAGATTTGACAAAAATACAACAAGATTTAGTGAATGGGATAATAAAACAGATATTCCATCAAATGTGAGCTAATATTAGGTGATTGTAGTGGAAAGTATAAGATTTTTGATAGCAAGTATAATTTTGATTGTACTTGCTATTTTAAAACAAGTTCATATAATGCAACTTAATTCTTATAACCTTGACCAACAAATTATATGGTATAAGAAGAATTTTGTGTCATTTGCATTGAATATTGGATTACTAATTTCTACTATATTATTTTATGAGCTAAGATTTATTCTTGCATATTATCTTATCATAATTTCAATGATAGGTATGTTGATAGAAAATATACCAAGAAAGTATAAGAGAAAGTTGGTATTTACTGCAAGAATTAAAAGGCTCATTTTTGTTTGTGTATTAATTTTTGCAGCTTTGATTACTGGATTTTGGTTTAAAACCAAAAATATTAAATATATATTGTATGTTGCCTCACTTAGCCCTGTGATAATTTTTATCGCATATCTTATATGTCTTCCTATTGAGAATTCGCTAAGAAAAAAGTTTATGAATGAGGCTAAGAATATAATAGATGCTAATAACAATCTTTGTGTGATTGGAATTACAGGTAGCTTTGGAAAGACAAGTGTAAAGTTTTATCTTGATAGAATTTTAAAATCAAAATATTCTGTCTGCAAAACTCCTGAGAGCTTCAATACTGCTATGGGAGCTACGCTTACTATAAAAAATGACTTAAGGAATATTGACGACATATTTATCTGTGAGATGGGAGCAAGGAGAGTCGGAGATATTAAAGAGATTTGTGATATAGTATCACCAAATGGTGCAATAATAACTGATGTAGGCAATATGCATCTTGATACATTTAAAACTATAGATAATGTGCTTAATACAAAGTTTGAACTTGTTGAGTCGGCTATTAAGAATAATCACACGGATAAATTTGGGTCTCTTCCATTACTTGTCAATGGAGACAATGAACTTATAAGAAAGAAAGTAATTGATTGTTTAAGAATTACTGAGCAAAGATTTATAAAGTATTATGGTTTAAACCCAAGCGAAAAATCACATTATGATTTTTATGCAGATAATGTAGTTTCAAGTGCAGGTGGAACTAAATTTAGATTTAATTCAGAGGCTTTTGGCAGCGATGAATTCGAGACAAAATTACTCGGAAAATACAATATAATGAATTTAGTTGCAGCGATTTCATACTCATTGTTATTGGGAGTTGACCTGCCAACAATAAAAAATGTAGTGAAGAGTATAGAACCAGTATCGCATAGATTACAGATTTTATCTTATGGAACAAACGATATAATTATTGACGATGCATATAATTCAAATCCACTAGGAGCAAGGAATGCAGTTGATGTGCTGTCCTCATTTGATGGATATGTAAAAGTGATAATAACTCCTGGTATGGTGGAGTTGAATGACAAGCAGGATGAGGAAAATGAGAGTTTTGCCGAGTATGCAGGAAATAAGGTTGATTATGCTATAGTAGTTGGTCACACCAATAAACTTGCTCTTGATAGAGGATTCGAAAAAACACTTCAAAAAGGCAGATTGATTGATATTGAAAAAGTTGAAGATGCAATAAATTATGCAAGACTTAATATAGATGGCAAGAAAGTAATTTTGCTTGAGAATGATTTAAGTGATAATTACTAATATACATTTTGTGTAACTTAGGAGAGAACAGATTATGAAACTAAACATTGCAATAGTCTTTGGTGGTAAGTCCACGGAGCATGAGGTGTCAGTAATTTCTGCCCTTCAGGCTATAGAAAATATTGATAAAGATAAATACAATATTATTGCTATTTATATGGATAAAAAAGGTGATTTTTATTTTAGCAAAGATAACTTATTGACTGATTCAAAAAATTACAAAAACATTAATTCTCTATTGTCAAAATGTAATAATGTATATTTTGTAAAAGAAAAAAATCACACATATCTTAGAGAAGTTAATGCTGGACTTTTTGGAAGTAAGCTAAATCAAACTATTGATGTTGCATTTCCTATAGTGCATGGGACAAATGTTGAGGATGGTAATTTGCAAGGGTATTTTCATACATTAAATCTTCCAATAGTTGGACCAGATACTTTATCATCTGCAGTGAGTATGGATAAGTATGTAATGAAAGAATATTGTAAAGCAATAGGAATTCCAGTTATAGAGGCATTGAGATTTGACAAAAATGATTACAAAGAAATTGATAAATTGATTAAGCGAGTAAAAGATGAGATAGGTTTTCCAGTTATTGTAAAGCCTGTAAACCTCGGTTCAAGTATTGGCATAAAAAAGGCAACGGATGAATCTGGTCTTAGAGATGCTTTGGAACTTGCATTTAGCTTTGCTGATATTATATTGATAGAGAAGGCAATTACAAATTTAAGAGAAATAAATTGTGCTGTACTTGGAGATAAATTTGATGCAGAATGCAGTGCGCTTGAGGAACCATTTGGACATGATGAGATATTGTCGTTCGCTGATAAATATATGGGAGGAGGCGGTGCTAAAGGTGGCAAAGTAGGAACAAAGTCAAACGTTGTGGGGACGAAATCACACGATGTAGGGGAGAGCACTGCGAACCTAAATAAACTCGGTGCAAAAAGTGGCATGGCAAGTCTCAGTAGAAAAGTTCCAGCTGACCTAGATGAAGCAACTTCTAATGAAATTAAATCTTATGCAAAAAAAATATTTAAGTATATTGGATGTAGCGGTGTGGCGAGAATTGACTTTATAATAGATAAGGATACTAAAAAGGTTTATGCGAATGAGATTAATTCCATACCAGGCTCGTTAGCTTTTTATCTATTTCAGCCACTTGGAATGGAGTATAGAGAGTTGCTTGATAAACTAATAAATATTGCCATAGAAAATTATAAGGATCAAGAGAGACTAAATTTCTCGTTTGAAAATAACTTATTGGCATAGAAATATGAGAATTACAGAGATTAGTTTAGAAAAGGTCATAGGTCTTAATTCAAAAATTCCATCTAACAATATGATGGAATTTGTTTTGGTTGGAAGGTCAAATGTCGGAAAGTCATCATTTATAAATGCTATTTCAAATAGAAATAATTATGCTCATACTTCATCTACACCTGGTAAAACAAGAACTATTAATTACTATTTGGTTAATGGAAAGTTTTACTTGGTTGACTTGCCAGGATATGGATATGCTAAGGCTAGCATAGAAGAGCAGAATAATTGGGCAACCTTCATAAATAAGTATTTAAAAACAAGTGACAAGATAGAAGAGATAATTTTGATTGTGGATATAAGACATGAACCAAGTGAAAAAGATTGTCAAATGTTTTCATTTATTGTGTCTGCCACAGGTTATGAGCCAATAGTGATTGCCACAAAGCTTGATAAGATAAAAAAGAGTGAAATTAAAAAGAATGTTGAGATGATTAGAAATGAACTAGGGGCTACTGAGAACTGTGAAATAATTCCATTCTCTGCAGAGAAAAAAGATGGTGTGAAAGAATTTTTGAAGATACTGTCAAGAATTGTTGATGTGTAGAATAGCCCTGAATGAATCAGGGCCTTTTTAGTTAGTGACTTCTATCTAGTTTTTTAATTACTTGTGTAATTATACTTCTAAAGAGAAAGTCAGTCCTATAAGTATTTAATAGATAGTTTTCACTTGGTGTGATTCGCATGTACTTATATTTTTTGCCTTCTATAAGGTACGATATGTTGCAGTCATAGATTTTTGATAATTCTTTTAATGTTTCTAAACTTGGAACTGCACTTCCTTGTTCCCATTTATATATGCTTTGCTCACTATATGAAATATTATTTTTCTTAAGCATTTTTATTACATGAGCTGTAGACATAGATAAACTTTTTCTAAGTGTCTTTAATCTAATTGACAATGATGTTTCCATAATTTACTCTCCATTTATATTTTATATAATAGTTTTGTAATTTTTCTGAATTGTTCATTTTCTCTTACTGCAATTATAAATCTATATTCGTTTTCATTTAGTGATTTGCAAAATTTTGTGTCTTCATATAATTCATTTAAATTTGCATTGTAGATAAACGATAGAGTATTTATTGTTTTTAAATCGGGAACTGTGTCATCGTTTTCCCATCTATAAATTGTTTTTTTAGTAACATATATATTTAGTTCTTCAAGTTTCTTGATTACTTTTTCAATTGAGAGATTGCAATTTAATCTGGCCTCTCTTAATTTTTTACCAATTTTTACCATACTGTTTCCTCCTTAATATTTTTTAGTTTTCTAAAAATTATGGAGGGTGAGTTTGAAAATTTTTTTTAATTAAATATACTAAAATGCGGCATTTCCCCTTACAATATATAGTATTATCTTGTATAAATATACACTAAATATAGAAAAAATTGTGAATAAATTGTTAATAAAAAAATGAAAAAGTTGTTGACTTTTTTCTCGACTTTTGCTATATTTGTAAGGCTCACGCTGTGAGCGGTTTTTGTTGCATATTTTTGTAAAAAATGCGATAAAATCAAGCAAAAACGGCTGTGCAAAATTGTACAATGAAAATAGAATAAACACACAAACCCGAAAATTTATTTAGTAAAGAACGGATAAGTTGAGCACACAACTATAAAAAGCAAAAAGTCAGCTAAGCTGAGAAAATCAAACTAAG
>JAFSKG010000023.1 GCA_017449075.1 Lachnospiraceae bacterium | reverse complement strand
TGGGATAGAGCAAAAGGACAACAAATTGCTCAAGATGCTCTTACTCAATTTGGAAATCAAATAGAAGTTATCTTCTGTAACAATGATGATATGGCACTTGGTGCTAAGGCATCTATTGAAGCAGCAGGAAGAAAAGTTGGAACAGATATCTATCTTGTAGGTGTTGACGCTCTCGCTGAAGCAGTTCAAGCTGTTATGGATGGTGCTATGACAGGAACTGTATTAAACGATCATGTTGGTCAATCACATACAGCAGCTGATTGCGCTATTGATGCAGCAAACGGAAAGAGTTTACAACTTTATAACTGGGTAGACTACGTAAAGGTAACTCCTGAAAATGCTAGTCAATACAAATAATCTGAAGTGATATAAAATCTTATAAAAAGACTGAGCATTTTTACTTGCTCAGTTTTTTTATCTATATGAATAAATATATTCGGTAAGGAGGGTAATGCATGAGTGAGTATTTGTTACAGATGAAGGACATATATAAGAGCTTCAACCATATTTATGTGCTTAAAGGCGTATCACTCAATATTCGCCCAGGTACTGTGCATGCACTGATGGGCGAAAATGGAGCAGGAAAATCCACATTGATGAAATGTTTATTTGGAATCTATACAAGAGATTCTGGAGAGATCATTTATAATGATGAGCATATAGAAATTAAGAATGCTAAAGATGCCCTTAATAAAGGTATTGCTATGGTTCATCAAGAACTTCAACCAATACCAGAGAGAGATATAGCAGAGAATATTTTTTGTGGTAGATATCAATTAAAAAATATAGGACCGTTAAAAATTATTGATCATAAGACAATGCATGAAGAGGCTAACAAGTATCTTAAGGAAGTTGGTCTTGATTTTGATTCATCAACCAAGCTTGGAGAGTTGTCAGTATCGCAGATGCAGTCAGTTGAGATAGCAAAAGCAGTATCTGCCGATGCAAAGCTTATCATACTTGATGAGCCGACATCATCACTTACTGAGAATGAAGTTGAATTGTTATTCAACATAATCAATAAGTTGAAGAAAAAAGGTGTTGCATTTATATATATTTCACATAAGATGGAGGAGATACTTAAGATTTCAGATGAAGTTACTATCATGAGAGATGGAACTTATGTAGGAACTTGGAAATCTACAGAGCTTACTACTGACTTAATTATAAAACACATGGTAGGTAGAGAACTTACCAATAGATTCCCTAAGAGGGAAAATAAACCAGGAGAAGTAATATTCAAGGTAGAGCATTATACTTCTCCAAATAAGAGAAGTTTCCAAGATGTAAGTTTTGAATTAAGAAAAGGTGAGATACTTGGTATAGGTGGACTTGTAGGTGCTCAAAGAACCGAACTTATGGAAGGAATATTTGGCATAAGGGATAAGGTTAGTGGCACTATGAAATTTGAAGGAGCAGAGCTTGTAGTCAAGAGACCAAGAGACGCTATAGTAAAAGGACTTGCACTTCTCACAGAAGATAGAAGAGCGACAGGTATTTTTGGAGTTTTATCAGTAGCTGATAATGTTGGTATTGCATCACTTGATAAATATTTAGACTATGGTTTTATTCTCAACCACAAGAAATTGAAGATTGTAGTTGATGAAAATATAAAGAAGATGAATATTAAGACACCAAATAGTGATACTCCTATTCAATATTTGTCTGGAGGAAATCAACAAAAGGTTATCATAGGAAGGTGGCTCGCAAATGCTCCAGATGTGCTTATACTTGATGAACCTACTCGTGGTATAGATGTTGGAGCAAAGTACGATATTTATTGTATAATTGCTGATTTAGCAAAACAGGGCAAATCAATTATTATGATTAGTAGTGAGATGCCAGAGCTTTTGGGAATGTCTGATAGAGTAATGGTTATGTGTGAAGGAAGACTTACAGGCATACTTGATGGAAAAGAAGCTACCCAAGAAAAAGTTATGGAACTTGCAACTAAGTTTATGTAATAGGAGGAAAATATGGCAAATCAAAATATGACCGTAAAAGAAGGCAAGAAGTTGATGGAAGAGCAATCACCAATGAATCCTTCTTTCGTCAAAAAAAGACAAATTATTCATATATTTAAAGATAATATTATTGCATTTTTATTAGTTATACTTGTACTATTTGTTGGCTTTACAAGAGATAATTTCTTCACTTGGGCCAACTTCGCAAACATTGTTTCAAATGTAACTCCAAGATTCATTATAGCTCTTGGCGTCAGTGGCTGTCTTATTATAAGAGGAACTGACCTTTCAGCTGGTCGTGCAGTTGGTCTTGCAGGTGTTATAGCATGTACACTTCTTCAGAGAAATGACTATGCAGATAAGTTCTTTGGAGGAGACTTCGTTGCTCCAGAAACTTGGTGGTATGTACTTGGCATAGCATTATTTGTTGTATTCCTGTCTATGTGCTTTGGCCTTGCGGATGGTATCATCATATCACAGCTTAAAGTCCCACCATTTCTTGCAACTCTCGGTATGCAGACTGTTATCTATGGTATAGCATGTATTTATTCTGATGCAAAGCCTATAGGTGGACTTCGTCAAGATTATACAGCAATTGCTACATCTCAGATGTTTAAGATTGGAACATTCAGTTTTAAGTGGCTTTTCCTATTTGCACTTATTGGTGGTCTAGTATTTTGGTTTTTATACAATATGACCCGTTATGGTAAATATATGTATGCTATCGGTGGCAATGAAAATGCAGCAGAAGTATCAGGTGTAAATGTTAAGAAGTCTATAATTAAGATATATGCACTCGCAGGTTGTATGTATGGTCTTGCAGGATTTATCCTTGCAGCAAAATCAGCAGGTGCATCTGTAAACCTTGGACAGGGTTACGAACTCGAAGCAATCGCGGCTTGTACTATCGGTGGTGTATCTACAGGTGGTGGTGTCGGCAAAGTTTCAGGAATACTTCTTGGTGTGCTTGTGTTTGAACTTTTGAAATCATCAATGCAATTCCTTGGCATCAACCCATATGTTCAACAAGTTGTTCAAGGTATTGTTATCATCGTAGCTGTCGCATTTGATGTAAGAAAATACTTAAAGAGAACATAATTATGAAAAAGTTTTTGTCTATTGTATTAGTTTTTATTTTAACTATAAGCATGTTTTCATCATGCAAGAAAAAGAATGCAGAGCCACTAAGTGGCTCTGTTATGCTATATACAACTATTGATGAAGAAGTTGCGATGGCTATAAAATCAAGTTTTGAAAAAGAGTATCCAGGTGTTGTTCTTGACTATTACTATGGTGATTTGGATAGAGTTAATAGAAAGATAGATGCTGAATTTGAATCAGGTCAACCAAATGCAGATGTAGTTTTCCTATCAAATGTATTATCTCTTGAAGATATGAAATCAAAATCAAGACTTGAAGCATATAACTCAAATGAAGCAAAAAAAATTCCTTCAGAGTATAAAGACAAAGATAATTTTTACTTTGCTGGTGCAGTTACAACTATGGGTATAGGCTTCAACAAAAGTAAAGACTTTGGGATTGAAGAAAAGAGTGCTCCAAAAACATGGAATGATTTTTTGAGTAAAGACTTTAGTGGAAAGATGGCATTGGCAAATCCAAACAGTGATAACTACGTAAAGTATTGGGTTATGGCAATGATGCAAAATCAAAATTATAGTGACACTTATTTTAGAAGACTGAGAGACTATGGGGTAGTAATAAGATCAAGTGAGAGAGATGTGTTAGATAGTATAGTTGGTGGATTGAGTAGTGTGGGTATTTGTTATGATGAGACAACTTCTAAATTTACTAAAGAATTTGAAGATTTCAAATTTCAATATGCAAACTCTGACAGCATTACTATGATTACAGGTGTAGGACTTGTCAAAGATGCAGTAAATCCAGTGAATGGAAAGCTTTTGATAGATTATCTACTTTCAAAGAAAGGGCAAGAAGTTTTGGTTGCAAATGGTTTAGTTTCCGCAAGAACTGATGTTAAAAATGTATTTAATACAAAACAAATTATTTCAAAAAGTTTAAAAGTTGATTTAGAAGATATAAGACAAAAAGGCAATGAGTATATAACTATTTTTAACGATATTTTTGGTGACTAGGTGCAGAAAAAATGGCTAATAAACCCTTTTGCTTGACAAAAGTGGCATTTTAAGATATTATAAATAGGCTATGTTAAGGCGATGTAGCCAAGTGGTAAGGCGTGGGTCTGCAACACCCTGATCATCGGTTCAAATCCGATCGTCGCCTTTCGTGCTTTATGGCGCCATGGTCAAGCGGTTAAGACATCACCCTTTCACGGTGGTATCACGGGTTCGATTCCCGTTGGCGTCAATATGATGAATCCAAAACAAACAAAGAAGGTAGCAGCGGTCATTGCTATCATATTAGTTATCGCAATGGTACTTGGTGTGTGCCTTGCTTATTTTCATATTTAATTTGTGATGATTAAACTATATGTTTTAGGTTTTGTAGGTAATCTTGGCACTAAAGTTTTGATTGAAGAAAAGCAAGACGAGTTACTAAAACAATTTAATCAAGAGTTTATTACTCATATAAATAATCAAATTGAAGAATCATTATCTAAAGACGGATTTAATCCGTCTTTAATTATGTCATCTTGTGAGGAAGTAGTTGACTACGAACAAATAGGAAAAGGCGGTATCCTCACCGCACTCTGGAAACTTTGCGATAGAAATAAATGGGGACTTAAGTTTAGTTTGAGAAAGATTCCTATTCTACAAGGAACAATTGAGATAGCAAATTACTTTGATTTAAATCCTTATCGCTTACTTACTGACAATGCTTTTATCATTGCTTGCGAATTCGTAGGGGCGGATATTATCCGCCCGCAATGTAGGGGCGAAGTTTACGAGCCCTTCTATGAAATTGGCGACATAACTAATGAAAGAAAGCGAGTTCGCATTGATGGTGAAACTGAAGCATTCCTCACAAAAGACTATAAAGATGAGGTAGATAAAGTAATACCTAATTATACAAAGAATAAAGGTGCATAAATTATTTTCTAAAAAAATGGATATCTTGAATGGACCGATAATTCAAAATATTATCTTATTTGCCATACCAATTTTTCTGACAAGTTCTTTCCAACAACTTTTCAATGCAGCTGACATAATAGTCTGTGGTAAGTTTGTAGGCAGCACAGCACTTGCGGCAGTAGGTGCAAATACTCAGATTATCAATCTATTTATAAATTCATTCATGGGTCTATCAATAGGTGCGAATGTTCTTATAGCAAATTATATTGGTGCAGGAAAAACTCAGAAAATCCATAATGTTGTTCATACTGCTATGACATTTGCTTGTATATTTGGTGTACTACTTATGATTATTGGTCTTTTTTGTTCAAGAAATATTTTAATGTTTCTTGGCACGCCAGATGAAATACTTATACCTGCAACAGTTTATCTTCAGATAATATTTATCGCGATACCATTTATTGTAGTATATAATTTTGGAGCGGCAATACTTAGAAGTATTGGTGATACAAGAAGACCACTAATCATTCTTACATTTACAGGAATGCTTAATGTAGTGATGAATATATTTTTTGTAGTATCCTTTGGACTAGGTGTTACAGGTGTAGCACTCGCAACAGCTATATCAAATGTAGTAAATGCTATAGTGGTAGTTATATTACTTATAAGAGAAAAAAGTGATGTTAAGTACAACATAAAAGAATGGATAATAGTTCCGGACTCGTTATTAAAAATTATGAAAATAGGCATACCAAGCGCCATATCAGGAATGGTATTTTCTACTTCAAATCTTTGCGTGCAGTCTGCGATAAACTCGCTTGGCACGAAGACGATAGCAGCCAATACTGCAGCACTTAATATTGAGTCGTTTACATTTTATATTACAACTGCATTTAGCCAAGCCTGTCTTACCATACTTAGTCAAAATTATGGTGCAGAAAAATTCGGCAGATGTAGAAAGATAGTTAAATATTGTATACTCATTGCAATGCTTTTTATAGGAATAATAATTTTAATTATAAAACTATTTACAAATCAGTTCTTACTTATATTTACAAATGATACAGAAGTAATAGAAATTGCCAAAATAAGACTTGGTATAGTGACGGCACTTTCATTTATACAACCTATATATGAAATCTATGGTTCGGCACTCAGAGTTTTAAGACATCCTTATATTCAGACAGTTGCAGTAATATTTGGAATTATAGTTTTTAGAATGTTATGGATATTCACTATATTTCCAATTTATCCAACATATGAGACTGTGTGCATAGTATATCCAATTTCGTGGGCGATACTAATAGTATTTATGTTTATAGCATATAGAATCATAAGTAAGAAAATGTTAAAAAAAGAAATATTTTAATAAAAGTTTAATAAAATATTGGTAATAATATGCTATAATATATGTAGGGAAATATGGGGGGCTTTGATTATAATACTGCATATATATATAGACAGCTCTTATTATTAAGAGAGTTTATTATAATGAAAATGTAAAAGCAGTCATATATAGATTTGGCTGCTTTTTGTTTGTGAAAAAATATCACTATTGATTGTATCATCATAAGTTGGAGGGTAAGTATGCAAAAATTAGTTTTAAGGAAGTTAGTTGCTACCATTTTGATAGTGTCAATGATTATTACTACAGGAGGTTTTGCTACACTAGCAGATTCTATTTCTGATGTCGTAGAATCATCAAAAGATGAGAGTGAAGATAAATCAGACCTCTCACATAAATATTATGATGACCTCGTAGAGGCGAACAACGATAATGTAGGGGCGAGCACCGCGAGCCCTTCTTTCGCCGACGATGAAGATATAGAAAATGATGAAGAGCAAGACTCAACTACCTATGAAGAAGAACCAGAAGAAGATGAAAATGATGAAGCCGAAGGTGCGAAAGAAACTGTAGAGGCAAGCACCGCGAGCCCGGATGAAGAAGTCGTAGAGACGAGCGACAATGTAGGGGCGAGCACTGCGAGCCCTTCTTTCGCCGAAGAAGATACTGAAGATGATGTAATTGATGACACTGATATAAACATTTCAACTCCAAGTGAAGAAACTGAAACTAATTTAAACATTGCAAGTGAGTCTTCAATAAATATAGAGGATGTTTCAAATGAAGTTATATCGACAACTTCTTATTTAATTCTTGCTACATCATCAGAAGTATATTTTGATGATTTACTATTTGGGAATGTAGCAAGTGAATCAGAGATAAGTTTAGCAAGTTTATCAGAAATAAGTTCAGAAGGATACACTCAACTTTTAGGTGCTGCAAATCTTGATTCTAAATCTACAATTATGTTTGGAAATTATAAACAAGTAACGGCAGGGACTACTGATCCAATAACATGGAAAGTATTGACAATAGATACAGAAAATAATCGAGCACTTCTTTGGGCTGATAAAGTTTTAGATGGTGTTTTTCGTTATGGTCCTAGTTTTCGATGGGTATCAAGTGACCTTAGGAGATTTTGCAATAACACATTTTATAATGAGGCATTTAATGCAGATGAAAAAAAAGCAATATGTGCAACAACAATTATGGACGATGGAATATCTAACCCTGATAATTATGTTTTTGTATTAAGTAAGCAAGAACTATTAGCATATAATTATACTTATATAAAGCAACATGATATACCAACTATGAGTGGTAAATCAGTCATGGAATGGATGTGGGATTGTTTTAAGAGAGGTTTAAAAGAGTTAGATCAAATGATATATGCTGATGATACAACATCCCTAGTATGTTACCCTTCAGTTTGGGCAAAAACCTATACAAATGACCCAATATCTCAGTATAAAACTGATAAAGCTGAATATTGGACTCGTTCTAGGCGAGATGTTTTGTGGGAGGCATTTGTTGATGCAGTTGATTTTGATGGTCGATTGACAGCAACTCCTCCAGATCGTACTAGAGACAAATGGAAATATGGCATAGGATTTCGTCCTGCTATCTGGGTTGATTTGAATTCTTCGTATTTCTCAGGCAACACAAGTAAAATAAAATTTGATTTGGGTGGCAGTAGTTTTTTGGCTGATTCAAATTGGAATAACTTTACATCATATAGAGAGGGTGTAACAACGAGATTACCAAGTACAGAAGATATTAAAGCTCATTCTTCTACATTAGAACTCGCTGGGTGGATTTATGGTTCTAATCAAACAGAGCCTTCATTTAATATAACACCTACTACAAAAGGTGATATAACAGCAAAAGCAGTATGGAGAGGCAAACATTATAAAATTAATTGGGATTTGACAGATGCCACTTATGGGAATGATGGTTCTTGGAATGGTGAGGCAGGTAAAGATAATTATCAATATGGTGTAGGTTATACTCTTCCAACAAATGTTACAGGCCCAACAGAAAGAATTTTTGACCATTGGGAGATAGATGGAGTAAAAGTTGATAACATACCTACAGATGCTACAGGGGACAAGGCTATAAAAGCAGTATATAGAAATACAATATATAAAATAAATTGGGATTTGGTGGATGATGAAACTGGAGTTGAAGGGTATTTGGATGGAGACTATCCTACTACTTATGAGCATACTGTGGGTGTTAAAACATTGCCAAGTAGTGTAACAATATTTTCTGATCGCACATTTGACCACTGGGAAATAAATGGCATTGCCACAAACAGTATAGCAGAAAATGTAAGAGGTGATGTAACTTTAAAAGCGACTTACAAGTCCACAATTTGGTTTGGTTTATATCCACAAAGTGATGGAAGTGGAACACAATTAGAACCTATAAAGTGGAAAATACTATCTCAAAATGAAAATGAAGCACTCGTTGTTTCAGAAAAAATTTTAAACGGAAAAAAATGGATAGATGTATGGAACAATGACTCATGGGATACATCAAGTATTAGAACATGGTTAAGTCATGACTTTGCTTCTAGTGCTTTTTCAGATAATCAGTTGAATCGTGGGATAATTAATAAAACTATAACTACAGATGGAAAGGAAACTAACGATAAGATATTCTTGTTATCAATAGAAGAAGCAAAACAATATTTTGTTACAAACAATAGTTTAATAGCAAAACCTACGAAATATGCTGAAGCTTTAAGCAAAAGTATGAGAGTAGATAATAATATTGCATTTTGGTATCTTCGTACTCAAAGCTTGGGCCATTCTAGAGCAGATTATGTTAATCAAATAGGTTTTATTGATGGAGTAAGTATTTTTGACAGTAGTACAAATGGCGAAATTGGTATAAGACCTGCATTTTATTTAGACCTTACATCTGATATTTATAAATCTTCTAACAATAGTGTAAATTTTCGATTAAATGGGGGAAGTTGGAACAATAAATCAGAACTTTGGAAAAACTTTGATAAATATCAAGGAGGACAAAAGTTACCTACGGCTGCCAATATAATACCACCAGAAGGCGAGACATTCCTTGGATGGGTATATAGTGGAGAAGATGAATTTGTAACTGAGATAGCACCAGACAAGACTGGCAATATAGTATTAGATGCGGTATATGGCTCTATATGGTTTGGAACATATCCTCAGGGAGATAAAACTGGAACTCAAAAAGAGCCTATAAAGTGGAAAATATTAAAGGGAGAAGGAAATGAGGCACTTCTTATATCTGATAAAGTGCTTGATAATGTTTCATATCATAATACTCTTACGAGTGTAACATGGGGAAACTCTGATATAAGAAATTGGTTAGCTAATGATTTTAAAAATGAGGCATTTACCGAAGAACAATTTAATAATGGAATTGTGACAAAAAATATATCTACCTTAAATCAAGATGATACTGACGATAAATTATTTATATTGTCGTATGATGAAGCAAAAAGTCTTTATAGTAATGATACTGATAGAAAATCTAAAGCCACTGAGTATGCAAAAAATATAAATAACAATGGAGGTAGATTATCTGTAAATAGTGACAATTATAGTGAGTATTGGCTTCGTACAAAAGGAACTGGTGTTACTAATAGTGCACAGTATGTGTTTACATCTGGTGGCATCAATAGTGGTGGTGTATATGTAAATAACCGCACTGTAGGAGTAAGACCTGCATTTTATGCCAATCTTAATTCTGATATATTTAGAATATCAAATAATATGATAACTTGGGATTTAAATGGTGGAAGCTGGAAAGATGGTTCAAAACTTTGGGGTGAGATGACATCATATCAGGGTGGACAAAAATTACCTACAGCAGAAAATCTTATAGCACCTCTCAATCAAGAGTTTTTAGGTTGGTCTTACTTAGGAGAAACTGCGACAATAAGCGAGATAGAATCAGACAAGACTGGAGATATAATATTAGTTGCACAGTGGACCAATCACCCATATAATATAACTTGGGATTTGATGGATTTACAATCAAAAGTTGAAGGTAGCTGGGTTGGAGAAGAAGGACCAAGCACATATACATATGGTGTTGGACTTCCATCACTTCCAACAAATGCTACAAGTAATGATGCACATAGAGTATTTGATCACTTTGAAGTTCTTGATAGTGCTTCATCTTCATGCATAACTAAAAAAGATACTGGCGATAAGATAATAGTCGCAATATATAGAAATAGAAAATATAATATAATTTGGGATTTGGAAGACAGAAATACTGGAGATTATGGATATTTTGATGGAGATTATCCTACTACCTATGAGTATAATGTTGGTCTTGCTACGCTTCCAACAAATGTAATAGGACCTATAGGAAGAGAGTTTGATCACTGGGAGATAAATGGAAAAAAAGTTACAAATATTGAGGAGAGCAAAGATGGCACTGTCACTTTAAAAGCAGTATATAAAAATAAAATCTATAGTATAAGTTGGGCACTCGGTGAAGGCAAATGGAAAAATAATTACAAGCCAATTGTTAGTTATGAATATAGCGTAGGAGCATCACTTCCAAATGCAAATGACCATATCAATTTACCAAATGGAAAATCATTTTCAAGATGGATAATGAGGTTTGAAGGAGACCCTACTATATATACGGAAGGGAGCATAAGTGTTTCCGCACATGGAGATGTGGAAGTAATGGCAGAATATGCAAATGTATCTTATAATTTAACATATCAAGATGAATATGGAAATCCAATAATTTGGGAAGGTGGTGTAGAAGGACCAGCAACCTATACATATCAAACTGGTATACCATATTTACCAACAAATGTTATAGCAGCTGGCGAAAATGAGTTTGACCATTGGGAGATTAATAATTTAATTGTCACTGGAATTGCTCCAACTGCATATGGTGATAAAGTTGTAACAGCGATGTATAAAAAGAAAAGATATAAAATTACTTGGCACCTTGATGATATATATGGATATACTGGTGACTGGGATGGAGCAGTAGGACAAGATACATATACATATGGTACAGAATATATATTACCAACAACTATAAAACCACCAAAAGCATCAAGTTTTTCTCATTGGGAGACAATGACAGGAGTAGCAACCACCAGCATACCAAAATTTGCAACAGGCGATAAGGAGTTTAGAGCAGTATATATAGGAACTGAATATAAAATTACATGGAAATTAAATGGAGCAGAGATTGATGCTGGATATTGTCCAGGTTCATATACATATCAACAGTTGGAAATGTCAGGACCAATAGCTCTACCAAATGAAAGTGAAATAACTAGTGTCCCAAGCGGAAAGCAATTTAGTCATTTTGCTATTAATGGTGCTCGTGCAACGGAAATACCAAGAGAAACTATGGGAGATTTAACAATAACACTTGTGTATAAGGGCGAAGATGTGCATAAAATAACTTGGGACTATGGTGTAGGAAAAGACCATTGGGAATTTGATGGATGGACACCACCTGCAACATTTTCAGAAGGGGTGCCAGTATCAATACCTGATGTTGAGTACTTGTATAAGACACCTAATGGTCGTGAGATAGATTATTTTACAGTTAATGGAGTTGAGGCACTTGAGATAGATACTAATACTGATGTAGTAGTTGCAGCAGTATTGAAAGACATAACATATAGAATTAAATATAATCTTGGAGATGGAAGTTGGGGAGAAGAAGAAGTTGGCGAAGAGACATATACACATGGAAATCCTTATCTATTATCTACCGATATCATACCACCAAGAGGAAAGAAATTTGATCATTGGGAGATAAATGGAGTAGCAACTACAAGTATAATGCCAACTGATTATGGCCATAAAGAGTTTACTGCTATATATGATACTGCTACATATCAAATATATTGGTATTTAGGAAGTTCAACTGTAAGTTATGATTTGCCAGAAGAATATACATATGGAGTTGAAGTGCCACTTCCAACAGAAACACAAATTACGACATCTGATGGAAGAGAATTTGATTATTGGACAGTAAATGGAGTGAGAACGACAAAAATAGATTCTTCATTTGCTGAATTTGTTGTTGTATCCGTTAATTATGTTTCATATTCAATAAATTGGGAATTTGGTGGAGGAAGAGTTCCATATTTTTACTTAGCATCTACATATGAAAAAGGTGCTGGACTAAAATTACCAGCTGCAAGTGATATAATCCCACCAAATAATTATACATTTGACTACTTAACAGTAAATGGAAATAAAGCAACTGAGATACCTACAACACAAGTAGGAAATGTGGTAGTAAAAGCAGTTTATAAAAACTCACCATCACCAAGTCCAAGCCCAAAACCAACACCTTACTATCCAGGTGGAGGTGGCAGTGGTAGTGGAGGTGGAGGTGGTGGAGGCGGAGGCGGCATACCAATGCTAGCCGCAGTTATTAATACTACTTACCTTAATTTGTTAAAGTCAATCTCACAAACATATAGTGAAAACTTTGTTGAGTGGAAATATGACCCTGTATCAAATAAGTTTAAAATTAATATTAGTATTGGAAATGAAGTTATCTCGGTGGTAGATGGTTTCTGTAACATTAATAAAATCATTACTCAAAACAATAATGGAGTAGTGACACAAATACCAATAACAGATACATATTGCTTCAAGGATGGCAATATGCTTACTGGATGGATAAGAACCATAGATGGAAAATGGTATTTTATGGAGAATGCAAAAAATGCAAATGAAGGTAAGATGGTATTTGGATGGAAACAAATAGATGGAAGGTGGTATTACTTCACAACTGATGGAAGTATGTTAGTTAATGCCTTAGCACCTGATGGGCGCATGGTAGGAGCTGATGGAGCGGTGATAGTTGTATAGAATATAATTCTTATATAGTTCTTAATATATTTTTAATGCTTTTTCATTATAAATGTGGTATAATATAGTAAGAGGGCAGAAAATGAGAGTTTTTTCGCTTGTTTTTGTTATGAATAATAAAGTACAAAGAACTCTTTTAAGTATAAGAGATAGTTTTTATATGATAAAACCAGTGTGGCATAGTGCCTACTGGTTTTTTGATTCAACTAAAAGTATCTAATGTGCAAAAATTTGCATTTTAATATTCTTTTTAGTATAATATATGCAAAATATTACATTTAGGAAGCTGAAATATGAAAATAAATAATGAAATGACATTAAAAAGTGTTTTGGTTGAAATTGCAAGCCGCATTAAAAATTATCGAATTGGACTTCATTTTACTCAAGCAGAACTTTCTAAATTGACTGGAATTAGTATTAGAAATATAGTACGAATTGAAAAAGGAGAAGACACACAGTTTTCTAATATAATAAAAATTCTTAGTGTTTTTAGTTTACAAAGTAATATTGATTTTATTTTGCCAGATATTTCTGAAAGCCCACTTTATAAATTAAATGAAGAAAAAAATAAAATAAGAAAAAAAGCAACAAAAAGAATTAAAGTTGAAAGTTTTAAATGGGGAGATGAAGAATAAGTGAATGCGGAAATAAAAAATGCTGAAGTGTATTTATGGGGAACGCGGATAGGAGTTGTTCATAAAACAAGTGATAATGATACATATAGTTTTCAGTATGATGATGATTTTAGTCATTCTGGAATAGAACTATCACCATTTGTGATGCCGCTTTCAAATAATGTGTATTCGTTCCCAGTGATTAATAACACATCTTTTAATGGCCTTCCAGGATTACTTGCAGATTCTCTGCCAGATAAGTTTGGCAATGCTGTCATAAATACTTGGCTTGCAAAGAATGGAAGATTGCCATCTTCATTAAATGCAATAGAAAGGTTATGTTATATTGGCAAAAGAGGATTTGGTGCTCTTGAATATGTGCCGACAATTGAAATAGATGATAATAAAATAATTGATGAAAATGTAGATATAACAGGGCTTACAATGATTGTTTCTAAAATATTATCTGATAAAGAAAAAATAAAAATTAATGTTGATGAATTGCAATTATCAAAACTTTTAAAACTTGGAACATCTGCAGGTGGTGCAAGAGCAAAAGCAATTATAGCCATCAATGAAAAGACTGGAGAAATAAAGTCAGGAGAGATAGATGCAGGCACAGATTTTTCTTATTGGATAATGAAATTTGATGGAATCTCTGGCAATGGAGACCATGAGATTAAGGATAATGGTGATTATACAAAAATAGAATATTCTTATTATCTTATGGCAAAAGATTGTAATATAGACATGAATGAGTGCAGACTTTTAGAAAATGATGGGTTAAAACATTTTATAACAAAAAGATTTGATAGATATATAGAAAATGGGAAAATGCAAAAAGTTCATATGCAAACATTAGGTGCTCTTACACATATAGATTACAATATTCCAAATCTTTGCAGTTATGAAATGCTATTCTCATATGCTAAAAGATTAAATAATGATGAAAAAGATATGTTGCAATTATTTAGAAGAATGGTATTTAATGTGCTTGCTGTTAATTGTGATGACCATGTAAAGAATTTTTCTTTTTTAATGAATAGAAGTGGTGAATGGAGATTATCGCCTGCTTATGACATAACTTTTGCATATAAAGAAGGCAACAAGTGGATTTCAAGACACCAGATGACTGTAAATGGTAAGAGTGAGAATATAACTGCTGATGATATGATAGAAGTAGGCCAAAATATAGGATTAAAAATTTCAAAATGTAAAAATATTATAGATGAAGAAAAAAAAGTTATATCAAATTGGCTTGAGTATGCAAAAACTTCATATGTAAGTGAAGAGAGAGCAAATATAATTTATAGTGTAATAATGAAAGTGATTAATAATACATAAGTATGTGGTATTATTTCTTATCGGATGGAACTTTACTTACAAATGCCACCACCCCAGATGGCTTCATGGTAGGCACAGATGGTGCATTGGTGCAATAGTTGCATATAAGTGTGTTTGAACCTTGCGGCTTAAGTCAACTTATTGCGTAGTAAGGAATGATATTGAAGAAAGTATGAATGATTTAAAATTTGAAATGATGAAACAAAATGAAATAGAAGAAAGTGCCATGCTCACTGTAAGGGCATTTGAAGATTATAATTATATGGTTAACTATATGGCTGATAGTAATAGGCGAAGAAAGTTTTTAGAAATCACAATGCCAATAGAATTAAAAATTAATCATGAAGCAATAAATGTTGTTGTGAAAAAAGATAATAGGATAGTTGCCGTTGCTACTATATATAGACCAGGTGGCAAAAAAGTAAATGACATAGAGTATTTTAAAGCGGGAATGATAAAAGCATTTTTAGCAGGTGGAATAATAGATGTATGTGCTTGGGTCAATATGGATAAACACGCATCTACGCCTTGCCATACATTAAAAAAAGATGCGTGGTATGTAAATATGATTACAGTTGAACCAGAGTTTCAAGGAAAAGGCATAGGCAGTAAATTAATCAACGATTTTATTGTGCCCTATGTCAAAGATAATGGTGGCAAAGAAGTATCGCTATTTACAAACAATGATAGAAATAAAAAGTTTTATGTAAAAAATGGATTTAGTGAGTTTAATTTTAGAGAGTTTAGTTATAAAGGAAATAAAATGCCAAATTATAGTATGGTGCGGGCAGTATAAAATTATTTAATCAGTGTGATTGAGTGCATAACTGGTTTTTCTATATAGAGCTAAAACATTTTGAGGGTAAATTTATGAAAGAATCTTTTAAGAAAATCGTATCAACAGTTTTAATAATTACTATGATATTTACAAATGTAGGGTTTGTAACACTTGCAGAATCGGTTTCTGATGTCATAGAATCAAATGAATCTGTGTCAAATAATAATGATGGAATTTTTAATAAATACTATGAAGAAATGTTAAATGAAAATATAGAAGCAAGTATTAAGGAAGAAGCAATTCACATAGTTAACCAAGATGCTGAAAGTGAAGAAGATAATTTTTCTTATGAAGAAAATGAAGAAAAATTAGAGGAAGAATTAGAAGAAGACATTGATAATGAAAATGAAACGGATACTGATGTGAATGCTGAAGTTGTAAGTATTGATGTAGAAACAGAAATTAATAACATCATAGAAGAACAAGAAGAAAGTGTAATTGAGTCTGAAAAATTATTAGAATTAACTGATGCTACTGTAATCACACCAAATGAAGAAAGAATTTCTTCTGAAAGTGATATAATAGATGACAATAAAAGTGATGAAAATGAAAAATATGAAGATATAGTTGCTACAAATAGTGATATAAAGTTGAATGATGAAGAAGAGATGACATTATGTGAATTGCAAGAAGTTAACCAAGCATCATTAAGTGAATTGCAAGTAGTTAACCAAGCATCATTAAGTGAGTTGCAAGAAGTTAATCAGGCATCATTAAGTGAGTTGCAAGAAGTTAATCAGGCATCATTAAGTGAACTAAAAATAGTAAGTAATTCTAATCTTTTGGGTGATGGTAATATTATTCCTTCATACATTTGGCTTGGCACATATCCTCAAAGTAGCACAGATTATGATGTAGTTGATCCTATAAGATGGGTAGTTTTAAATGATGATAATAATCAAAAATATCTTTTGTCAGAAAAAATACTTACACATAGACCAATTGCACCTGCTGATAATTTTGCTGCAAGTCCACTAAAAGGTTGGTTAAATGGTGACTTTTACAACAAAGCTTTTGAAGCTTTTGAGAAATCTGCGATAATAGATACACACATTACTGATGCAGGAGACACTACTTGTAAAATATATTTATTGTCAAGAGACGAACAC
>JAFSKG010000022.1 GCA_017449075.1 Lachnospiraceae bacterium | reverse complement strand
TATATTTATTATTTCAACAACGAACGGCCAGCTTCAGCTCTAAACTATTTAACACCTATGCAATACAAGGAAAACTTTTACAAAAATGCTAAACTTTTACCAGCAAAAATCACTGATTTTTGCACCACCTAAGTGTATACTTTTTCTTGACTTTTCCAGTTGATTTTCTCCAAATAATATAGTAACATTATATTAACTGGAGAAAATATGATTAAAACAGTATTTCAACTAAAAAACGAATATTCCACCTATAAAAATGTTCTTTGTAAAATATCACACGAAGAAAAACAGGGTAACATAATAAGATTAAAAAGGGGCTTATACGAAACTGACAAAACTATTGATCCAATACTTTTGTCAAATCATATAGTAAGCCCATCTTACGTTTCATTTGAGACCGCACTATCATATTATGGATTAATACCAGAAAAAGTTTATACAATAACTGGAGCTAGTTTCAATAAACAAAAGACAAAAACATTTAAAAACTATTTTGGTACATTTGTCTATAATGATATTCCAAAAAATGTGTATAGTGATTCAATACTTTTAGATACAAGCAAAGAATATGGTTTTTTAATCGCATCTAAAGAAAAAGCAATATTAGACATGTTGTATAAAGCAAAAACTGTAAGGTCAACCAAAGAAATAGAGGCACTCTTATTTGACGACTTACGAATTGATGAAATTGATTTCAGCAAACTTGACTTCACACTTATTAGGACTATAGGAAATAAATATTATGACAAAAACATTTCATTATTTCTGCAATATTTAAAGGAGGAAGTGTAATAAGTTATTAGTTTATATTAAAAATTTAATAACTATATTATACAAGAATATAAATGAATAATATAATTGATACAATGATTAAAAATGATAATGATTTATCACCACATTTAAAGGAAAATCGCATTAAAGAAATAATACAAGAACTTACACTTTATATTTTATCAAAAAGTGATTTTTTCAATCATGCAGCCTTCTATGGCGGTACAGCATTAAGGATTTTTCACAAATTAGATAGATTTTCAGAAGACTTAGATTTCTCCTTAAAATCAAAAAATTGTGATTTTGACATTAACAAATATATTATCTTATTAAAAAATGAATTCGCAAGTTTTGGATTATCATTAGACATTGAGATAAAAGAAAAGAATATTGAAAGTAATATAAAATCTGCATTTATCAAAGCAAACACTAAACATTTAATTCTTGCTTTTTATAATTCAGATGAAAAAATTTCAAACAATGCAAAAACAAAAATTAAATTAGAATTAGATACCTGCCCACCAGATTATGCTAGTTTTGAAACAAAATATCTATTAAAGCCTCTTCCATTTGAAGTATCTATATATGATTTGCCTTCTCTATTCGCAGGGAAGATTCACGCTATTTTATGTAGATTGTGGAAAAATCGTACTAAAGGTCGCGACTTGTATGATTATGTCTTCTATCTATCGAATAAAGTAGAGCCTAATCTTTTACACCTTAAAGCGCGGCTTATTGATAGCAATTACCTACAGCCAAATGACGAATTTGATAAAAAAAAATTATCTGATATGCTAATAAAGCATTTTTCAAACATGGACTTAGAGTCAGCTAAAAAGGATGTGGCACCATTTATCTTAGATGATAGTAAAATATCTATATGGAGCAACGACTTCTTTGTATCAATCACAAAAGACTATTTCAATTAATATATATTCACACCAAAAATTATTTTTAAATGAAAAATCGAGCAGTGGCAAAGCTGCTCGATTTTGTTATTATAATATGATTACTTTGTGTTAGAAATAATAAAGTCCCTTTTTATTCTGTTATTCTACTTTATATTTAGCAGTTAAATTAGAAATCTTTAAGTGATTTACTCCACTATTATCACCAGGTGAGAATCTTGCCCAAGTATTCTTTTGATCAGCCCTTAACTCAAACTGAATCTTATTATGTCCAATAGCAATCTTATAGCAATGATCCTTTGATGGTATCTTAGTGCCGTCTTTTATGTCTATACTCTTACCATTTGTATTAAAATCTGTATCTCTCAACTCCATATAAGGAGTGTAAGTTGTAGTGCTATATCCATCATTTGCTGCAACATCAAATTCCATAGTTACTACACACTTCTTGTAATTCTCTCTTACTACTGGTAGACCATCTCCAAATCTGAGTCTTGTCTTTCTTTCTTTATCCTTAGAAAAGAAATTTGTATTAAGTAGTTTTAATTTCTTATGTGGCTTTGTAGGCATAGATATGGTCATAGAAGAAGGTAAAGTGTTGAATTTAAATATGCCAGCATCTGAAGTGTTAAAGATTGCATCGGGAAGAGCCCCTGTCGCTTCTGACATAGTATTTCTCCATTCTTGACTTGGAGTAGCGAATATCATCATTTTTCTTGCATATATTCCATCAAGGGTATAATCCTTGTAACAGTCATCTGGCCATACAAAATTAGTGGTCCAAAATGAAGTAAAAGCCCTGTTGGTTATATAATTAACTTCCTGAGTATTCTCAGATCCACACATCATCTTACAGATATAGTCGTTTGACTCATCAGTAGAATCACTTGTGAGTGGATAACTTTGTGGAAATGTGCTTATATAATCACAAGTTGTCATGGCACTATTCCTATGTGTGTCATACCATCTTGGGAAGTACTCAGTAGCATTTTTCTTTGGTCTTATCCCCCCTGTTCTACCACCACTAGTATTATATACCTCTAAGCCAAAGGCATTTTCATCTCTACCTGGAGTTCCTAGTCTTAATTCTTTTTGCGCCTTTAATGTATTCTTATTGTGTCCATAACCATTGTTACCCATATACTGTGTGCCATCAGGAGCTACACTATCATCGGTCTCATGCGAACTTATACCAGTAAATGACGAACCCCATTCTATAGAGCCTTTTAATCTATTGTCATAGGCCTTATCACCAGTCTCATTAAAATCATCTTGATAATAATATAAGAGAGGTTGATTTGGTTGCCAAAATCTGTTTGTGCCCCTATCTGTAATACATACCCAATAAATATTGCCATCTGTTGCTTTCTTAGACAATGAACCCTTTAGTATAATTTCCCAACCACCATGTCCATTTGGTTGGAAAATACTCCAAATTGTAGAAATTTTTGCATTTATATCTGCCATAGCTAGAGCAGTATCCGCTTGGAGTATTGTATCATATGTTGCTTCATAGTTTTGGCCTGTTGTATCTGTATAAGCAGTTCTACTTGTAAACTTTCTAACAGTTACATTTGGATATATTAACTTATCTCTCCACTGAATCTTGTCATAATCTTCTATCTCACACTTATCAAAATCTCCTCCAGGTGTAACAGAGATTCCTGCAAGATATGATGAGATGGCATAGTCTATCTTGTCATCTATATGGCTATTATATGAATCAAGCTCTGTTTGAAATGAGTTTTTAAGCGAGTCAAACTCTGCCTTTGTGATGAATGCAGAACCATCATTGTCTGATACTACTGCAGCAAGTATGTTGCTAGATAGTAGACTTATGACAAGTAATAGGCTTAAAATAATCTTTTTTACCATATTTAATCCCCCCTATTCATGTAAGTAACTAGCGTGGAACTTTTTCACGCTAACATAGTTCTTACCATTGTTATCATTAGGCGAGAATCTCACATACAGAGCCTTACCTTTTTTTACATTAAGTTTTATAGTATTTACCTTTGTAGTATCAAGTACCCACTTAGTTGAAGTAGGGCTAAGTCTTGTCGCACCTGAATCTACATCATAGAATGTAGCACCTTCAGTGTTGTTAAAGTTTTTATCACACAATTCTATAGTTGCTTTACATTTATTTGTATCAAACTCTGCATTGGTATTTAGCTCAAATTTCAAAGTTACTACAGCCGTATCAGGGCAAGACTCAGTAATACATAGGCCTTCTCCAAATGTAATATATCTTGTCTCATCTTTGCTTATAAAATTAGAATCTAGTAATTTAAGCTGTTTGTGTGGCTTACTTGGTATAGAGACAACCAACTCATCAGGCACGCCAATAATGTTGTGGCAATACTTATAAGCATAACTATCATTATTCATTCTGTCCTCTCCTCTATCTCCATCCCAAGGACCTCCAGGTCCTCCTTCAGTAACTGTTTCACTTGGTTGCTGGTTTATACCAACTTTTTTTATCTTTATATTCGATAGAGTGGCTGTCACATAACAATCTAAAGGCCAGTCTGGTCTAGTATTCCAAAATGAAAAATCATCACGGTCTACATAATAATTTACTTCCTGATCATTTGTAGAGCCAAGCATAAGAGTATGTAAGTTATCATCCGTAACCTTTCCCCAACTCTCATTTTCGGAAATTACTGGAAATGGAATACCAAGAGGTAGTTTCTTATAGCCAGTACAATTTAATGCTTGATGCATTCTTCCAGAACCATTATAGTTATCTGATGTAGCGAAGAATATTGTAGATTCCTTAGTAGGTCTCCAACCAAGAGTACTAGTCTTTGCTGCAGCAGCAGTAGAACCCATTGCAATTCCCCAGCAATTACTATCTCGACCAGGTCCAACATCTGCAGCATACTTCGCACTATATAAAGAAGCACCTCCAGCATTTGTAGAAGTTCTTAAAGCTTGTCCATCTTTACCAACGGAAGTATCACTATATCCAGAGAAGGCGTTGGTAAAGCATGTCCCATAATCAAACCATCCTGCAAGAGTTTGCTTTTTCTCTACAGTCTTCTCAAAACTATTTTTTCTATATCTAATCATAGGATAGTTTGGTACATTGTAATTAGTATTTGCCTGACCCCATTGAGACTTTATCCAATATCCATTACCTTTAAAATCAGCCTGCATAGATAAGATCCAGCCACCATGACCAAAAGTACCATTTGCAACCCATATCAGCGAGCAGTTATCAGTATCTGCTTGGCTTGTAGGAGCAGCATTGACACCTGCCTTCAATATGGTATCATAAGTGGCAACCCAAACAAACTTATCATCGGAATCTGTATAGTTTGTGCCAGTAGTCCAGGTTCTCACCTTCCCGATTCTTATAAGTTTATCTCTCCATTTTACATCTTCTAAGTCTCTTATATTTGGTGTAAAGTAACCTGTACTTCCTACCATAAGTCCAGCAAGATATGCCGCTATCGCACCATCAACCTTATTATCAATACTTCTTTGATAACTTTCAATCTGCTGATCAAAATCAGCTTTCAAAGACTCAAACTCAGCCTTCGTTATAAAGGCAGAACCATCATTATCACTTACAATCGCAGCCATATTATTAAAACATAGTGCCACAATGAGTATCGCTGCTATCTTTGCAATGAATCTTTTAGATTTAACTCTTTTCATTAATTTGTTGCCTCCTTATCCTGCACAAGCATACACAGGGTACTCCCTAGGACCAACCACCAGAAAAGCGAAAATCATTGGGGGTTGACACAGGGGGCTATTTAGGTTAAAATACGATTAAATATTATTATAACATTAAATTTAATATTGACTAATAAAATATTTGTCTGCTTTTAAACAAGGAGGTATTATGGCTTATATAAAAAGAGATTTGGAAGATAAATTAATAAAGTTATCTAAAGAATATGCTTGCATATTATTAACCGGCCCAAGACAAGTCGGCAAAAGCACAATATTAGAACATATCGATAGCAAAGATAATAGAGAAATTATAACCTTAGATGATTTGTCTATGAGAAAACTTGCCAAAGAAGATCCAAAAATGTTTCTAAGCCTACATAATTCTCCTATTCTAATCGACGAAGTTCAATATGCTCCTGAATTATTTTCATATATAAAAATAGAAATTGATAAAGGTGCAAAGCCCGGATCTTTTTTTCTAACTGGCTCTCAAAGTTTTAAACTCATGGAACTTGCCAAAGAAACTCTTGCTGGGAGAGTTGCCATAATTAATATGTCTGCCCTTTCTCAATCAGAAATTTACAAAAAGAATAATACAAGTTTTAAAATTGATATTGAGTCTCTAAAAGAAAGAAAGGGTAAAATCGCAGACATAAGCGAGATATATACACGAATTTTTAATGGATCACTACCTGCCCTAATCAGTGGTAAATACAAAGACAAAAATGTATATTATAGTTCTTACATCACTACATTTATAGAAAGAGATATAAGTGAAGAAATTGAAGGCATTGACAAATTTTTATTCTCAGACTTTATAAGAGCTTGTGCTTGCAGAATTTCTCAAGTATTAAATGTCCATGCTCTAGCTAATGATGTCGGTATATCAGACGACACAGCCAAAAGATGGCTTCGAGTTTTAGAAAAGTCACAAATTATATATTTATTGCATCCCTATTCCAATAATTTATTAAAGAGAACTATCAAGGCACCTAAACTTTACTTTTTTGACACTGGCATAGTTGTTCATTTAACTAAACAAAGCAGCCCTGAAGTTTTACTAAATGACTCAATGAATGGAGCAATATTGGAAAATTATGTGATTAATGAAATAATCAAGACATATCAAAATGAATGTAATGACCCTCTTGCATATTATTACCGAGATACCAATGGAAATGAAATTGACTTATGTATTATCTATGATAACCAAATTCATCCAATAGAAATAAAAAAGACCAGCAACCCCGATAGTAAAATGATTAAATCATTTCACTTGCTTGATAACTTAAATATCAAGCGAGGTGCTGGTGCACTAATTTGTTTTACTGATAAACTCTCAGCATTTAATGAGCAAAATTTTATTGTGCCGGTTTATCTCATTTAACTAAAATACTGCTATTTAGATTTTCATTGTTAATCATCATCTTGTTGTTGTACAACTAGAGAATTAATATACCCTACTTCATCACCTGATGGTGCATATATAAAGAATATATTTGTATTTTTAGGGACATCTTTTATTTCTATTTTTTCATTTTTTCCCCCAGTTACTGCTATAGTTTCTTTAAGTTCGCTTGTAGATGAGTCTCCAGTTCCAGTCCTTATATACACAGTCCCACTCTCAGTAGGAACAAAACTTATTATGGCTATTCCTTTTCTTGTTGTAGTAGTAAGATAAACTCCATACTTTATCGCACCATTAAGAGGAGATACCTTGACAAGATTCGCATAGCCATATTCATTTAGGCTTTTCTTGTCACTTTCATTATCAGCATTTTTGGGTCTCCCCTCAGGCAAATATATACGTGGTATATTATATAATGGACATAAATCACCGCTAAGTGTTTCCGCTTCCTTTGTTATTTTTAACATGTCTCTAGTATTACGGCCAGAAATAGCCCTAAACCCAACCCATTTATTTGCTCCATAATTTACACGATTATAGGCAGTAGTCGACATAGGGCAAAGTGCAGTAAAATATTTTGATGCTATATCAGTAGAAGCTCTCTCTGTTATCCATCTAGGTGCCCTTACTCCACCAGAAGACCAAGAATCTCCACCTTTAATTGTGTCAATATTGTAAAGGGGATCCGGTTGATCCGCTGCAGCCTGGTTATAGTTATAATACATTGCCGTCTGTTTAGTAGCACAATAAGCAAAATACAATATATTATCATCTGTGTCGCAAATAATATAATTATTATATACTGCATCAACATCTGTTCTCACATTAATATCAGTTTGTGCACCAGATGATGTTGAACCAGGCCACCAAACTCCCGTTCCCTTGTACCTTTTATATAAAAACTTACTATCAGTTGCACTATATCTATACATTCTGATAGATGCTTCAATATTATTAATTAAATAATAATTTGTATTAAGATTTATGTTTGCTCCAGTAGTTTTACCATACCATCCCAAATCATTGCCATCAATTTTATAATCATAATATCTCGTAGGCAATACTTCTTTTTTGGCAAGATTTAATCCAGCCAAATACTGTCCTATGGCACCATCTATTTTTCTATCTATACTTAAATTATAGTTGTCAATCTGAGAATTGAAATCACTTTTCATAGCTTCAAATTCAGATTTAGTAACAAAAGCCGATCCGTCATTATCTGACACAATTGCTGCAAACCGTGAAGACGACATACAAATAATTAAAGCAAAAACTATTAAAATTTTTTTCCATTTTTTGTACATATATACTCCTCTATCTCACACTACTCTTCAGTCTCTTGCACTAATTTTATATCATTTATATAACCAACAGCAGTTCCAGTAGGTATATAAACAATAAAAATATTTGTATTTTGGTCTAAATCCTTAAGTTCTAATGTATTTTCTCCTACTACAACTTCCTTGGATATTTTTTCAGTGCTTTCACTTGCATTACCATTATTTACTGCTGTTCTAAGTTTTATAGTTCCTGCTCTTGTTACATTTACTTTAACTTTTACTGTACAATCTTTTTTTGTAGTAGTAGCAACATATAATCCATATTTTATTTCGGCATTATACGAACTTACATCAAGCAAATTTTGATACTTGAATTCATTTAGTCTTTTTTTTCTTGCGGCACTTTCTGTTTCATACCAATAGATACCGTTTATAGAATACATAGATGGACATGTAGTAGCTCCATCATCTTGGGAAACCAAAGTTTGGTGATACCAATTCTGGAATTGTTGTGTCGTATTCTGCCTACCGCCCCATTTATTTGCACCTTTTTCAACATAATAATACTCCGTAGTTGATACAGGGCAAAGTGCTGTAAGAAACTTCGTATTAATTTCTGTATCTGCTCTAGCATGTAACATTCTTTGACCTTTATTCCAGTCATCACCTATTTTATATTGATCAATCGTTGTTAAAGTCCCTATCCAATCGGAAACGTTCATTTGTGTTGTAAAATAAGTTTGATATATAACTGTACAAAGGTTTGCAAAATAAATTAAGTTTTGGTCCGCATTACAAACTACAAAATTCACATATTTTTTATCTCGAGTCAAAGTCCTTTTAATAGTAGTTGCTTCACTAGCATCATATTCCCATACTGCTCTTAAATCCCACAGCGAGTAATACATTCTACTATCATCATTATTCCAACGATAATTGTGAAATGTTGTTATCAAATTATTTGGCACTTCTCGATCGGTCGCTAATGAAACATTTGCACCAGTCGAACCACCATACCATGCTACAGTTGATGTCGCTTGGCCATCATCAATTTTATAGTCACCATATGGTGTGTTTAAATCAACTTGCTTTGTAACTACAATTCCATTTAAGTAGCTTGCTATAGCTGCATCTATTTTACTATCAATACTTGTGTTATATTGATCAATCTGAGACTGAAAGTCATTTTTCAACGAGTCAAATTCAGCTTTTGTAATAAAAGCTGCCCCGTCATTATCAGAAACTGCTGCCGCAAAACTCTCTATACTTAATAAAAAAGCAAAAACAAGGCATAAAGCCTTCTTTGCCATTTTCAATCTTTTCCCTGTCATTAATTTTGCTACGACCCGGGCTCGTAAACTTCGCCCCTACACTTACATCCCCTGCAGATTTTCGAAAAGCGCTTAGATGCTCCGCATCTAAAGCGAAAATCTGCATCTAGTTATACTAAGCTCGCAAAATACGCTCGCAAGTATAACTTAGAAGGACCAACCCTCTACAAAATGGGAAAGATAGGGGGTCAAAACCCCCTATTATAATGGTAAACTTTATGTATACATTAAATATCCCCTATGTATACAGTTAAAAGAATTAGTATACACTCCTAATAATTTATGTATACAGATATGTTATAATTATATAAAGTTATGACATATGCTATATACTAAAGGAGT
>JAFSKG010000021.1 GCA_017449075.1 Lachnospiraceae bacterium | reverse complement strand
TTCCAAAACCCATATTGAAGAAATTGACAACTATATAAAAGAAAACAAATTCAAATTAAAAGAAGAATCTATCGTAAATGCCAATTATACTGATGGCGAAAATGGAAACTATAGGATTTCACTTGAAATTAATGAAAATAAAGATGAGACATTCAAATTGGAAATAGATGTACCTACTACTGATGCAGCAATCACTATGTGTGAGAATTGGAAAGAAAAAGCAAAAAATATATATACTTACATTATGAAACAACTCTTATAAATATTTTTTCATATTTCTTCATTTTTTTTCATAAAAATACTTGAAAATTATTTTAATTTATGCTATTATAAAGCGAATATTAAATTATATTAACATAGAGGGCATGTTATGTATAAATGGGTGAAAGGGAACTCTTTCAATAAAGTTGCTACGGTTTATGCTGGAAATATTACACTCAATGTACCATGTATTAGTCTTTTTGAAAATGCTAAATGGTGTGTTGTGGGTATTGACTATGATAGCAAAAAGGTTGGAATTAAAATCGTAGGCAAGGATGAACTTGATAAAAAAACTTTTTCTGAAGATACAATGAATAAAGTATCAATAGGGAAGTCATTTATAAGGATATGTAATAAATCTATTATAAAAGAGATTTCAAAAGCAACAAAGAAACGTGCAGAAGGCGAAAAATTCAGTGTAAATTATAACGCAAAAGATAAACTGCTTGAAATAGACCTAAATTCACCTCTATAAAAAATAGGCTACAAAGAGCCTATTTTTTTTACATTTCAGTAAATAAATCTCCAAGACTCGGCATTGGCCACATCTCTTTATCAACAATCATTTCCAATGCATCAACATTATTTCTCAACTTTTCCATACAAGTAGCCACATCATTCTTATATGCATTTGCCTTATCAAGTAGTGTCTTTACTGATTTTACCTTTTTAAGATTATCTTCCAGAGTATCCACGTCATTTTTTAATTCCCTTACATATTTTAATGTATCTTTCAATAACTCATTTTGAACTGTTATATCTAATTTCATATCAACATCACTTATGGCATTGATTGAATTTGCAAGTCTCGTAGCATAATGGATACATGATGGTAATACTAACTTCTTTGCTATATCTATAAGTGTCAATGCTTCAATGTTTGTGATATTTATATAGTTTTCCATAGCAACTTCATATCTACATTTCAATTCATTTTCACTTAATATGCTAAGGTTTGAGAACAATTCTACAGTATCTTTACTTATAAAAATAGGTAGGGCATCAACTATGCTCCTTACGTCTATAAGCCCTCTACTTTTTGCTTCAGCTACCCACTCAGCCGAATATCCATCTCCGTTAAATATTATTCTCTTATGCTTCTTAAAATTATCTTGTATTAATTGTTTTAAATCTTTATCAAAATCTTTTGATTTTGAAAGTTTATCTGTCGCAATTTTAAACTCATTTGCCACAATGGTATTTATAACAGTTATAGGCATAGCACATGAATCACTTGAGCCAACCATTCTAAACTCAAATTTATTACCTGTAAATGCAAATGGCGAAGTTCTATTTCTATCTGTCACATCAAGCCAAAGTTCTGGCAATGTATTAATCTCTTTTTTTATCTTTCCACCTTGTTTTGAATCACTCGCATATCCATTCTTAACAAAGTCTTCTATAACACCACTTAACTGGTCTCCCACAAAGCATGATATTATAGAAGGTGGCGCTTCACTCGCTCCAAGCCTTTGTTCTTTTCCTGGTGTCGCACATGATGCACGAAGAAGGACAGAATATTTATCAACTGCTGCAATAATACATGATAATATGAGCAGAAATTGTAAATTTTCATGAGGGTTTGAACCTGGGTTTAATAAATTTACCCCTTTATCTGTGACAAGTGACCAGTTATTATGTTTGCCAGAACCATTTACCCATTTATAAGGTTTCTCATGCAAAAGACATTCCATATCATATTTTTCTGCAACTCTTTTCAATGTCTCCATAACCAACTGATTGTGGTCACAACTTATATTTGCTTCTTCGTATATAACAGCTAATTCATGCTGCCTTGGTGCTACTTCATTATGCTGTGTCTTTGCAGGTACACCAAGTAGCCACAATTCTTCATTGACATCATTCATAAATTTGAGTACTTTCTGCCTAATATTACCGTAATAGTGGTCATCAAGTTCTTGCCCTTTAGGAGATTTTGCTCCAACCAGTGTCCTCCCACAATATACCAAGTCTTTTCTTTGTAAAAACTTTGTCTTATCTACAAGAAAATACTCTTGCTCTACTCCAAGCATAGAATATACTTTTTTTGCACTCTTTTTAAATAGTTTTAATATCTTAATAGTCTCATTACTGATAACTTGCATACTTCTAAGTAGTGGTGTCTTATTGTCTAGAGCCTCTCCACCATATGATATAAATGCTGTAGGTATGCATAACACAACAATATCATCAACTTTTCTTAAAAATGCTGGGCTTGTACAATCCCAAATTGTATAGCCTCTTGCCTCAAATGTAGCACGAATATTGCCAGTTGGAAAAGACGAAGCATCTGTCTCACCTTTTATAAGTTCTGTACCACTGAATTCAAGGATGGGTTTCTTTCCTAATTCTGTTTTCAAAAAAGAATTTTGTTTTTCTGCTGTGCTGTCATTTAAAGGTTCAAACCAATGTGTGTAATGTGTGGCACCATTTTCAATAGCCCATTCCATAATTCCACTTGCCACATATTTTGCAAGAGATGAATCAAGTTCAGCTCCTTCACTTATAGTCTTTTTTAACTTCTCATACACACTTTTAGGAAGATACTTTTTCATCACAGCATCATTAAAAGAGTTCTTACCAAAATCTTTTTTTAGATTAAAATCCCTCATGTTTCTTTTCCTTTCAAAAAAAGCGGACCTGCTGTCCGCTTTACTTATTTAGTAATACATTTTCTTGGACACTTTTCCGCACATGCTCCACAGTCGTTACATTTTTCATAGTCCATGATTGCTATTCCATTTGTCACTTTTATAGCACCGACACTACAAGTTCTTTCACACATTCCACAAGCTATACATGAAACCTTACAAGCATCCATTGCTACTTTTCCTTTATCTTTATTGGAACATTCAACTTTATGTTTCTTACCATAAGGCACTAATTCTATTACTTTCATAGGACAAGCATTTATACAAGCCTTACATGCCACACATTTTTCTTCATCAACTTTCGCTACACCATCTACTATACTTATCGCATCAAATTTACATGCTGCTACACAAGTTCCATAGCCAAGACAAGCATTTCTACAAGCCTTTTCTCCTGCATTTGGAAGGGATGCTGCTATCCTACAATCTTTTACTCCTGTATATTCATATGACTTATTTGCATTAACACAGGTTCCATTGCAACGTACAAAAGCAACCATCTTAGTTGATGTACCGGCATCAACTCCCATCACTTCACTTATTTTTGCTGCTACTGGTGCTCCACCAACAGGACATTGATTTACTGCTGCTTCACCTTTTGCTATTGCTTCAGCAAGTGCATCACAACCAGCATATCCACATCCACCACAGTTATTTCCAGGTAGGCACTCCCTCACCTTCAATATCTTCTCATCTACTTCTACCTTAAATATTTCTGAAGAGATTCCGAGAAAAATACCAATTATAAGTGCAATTATCGCAAGTAGCACTACCGAACTAATTATAATATTCATATTTTCCTCCTATCCTATATTTAAGTTTGAGAAACCTGTAAATGCAATAGCCATTAGACAAGCCATTATAAGCACTATTGGTTTTCCTTTGAAACTTTCAGGTATATCATTATTTTCTAATTTCTCTCTAATACTTGCGAGTAATACTATAGATATGCAAAAGCCTCCACTGGTTCCAAGTGCATAAGCCATACCTATAATAAAATTAGAATAGTCTTGAGCAACTGTAAGTGCTACACCAAGAACTGCACAGTTAGTTGTGATAAGTGGTAGATAAATACCAAGTGCTTTATATAAACTTGGAATGTATCTCTTCAAAAACATTTCCAAAAATTGGACAAGACAAGCAATTACAAGTATAAATGCAATAGTCTGTAAGTATGTAAGGTCCAAATGAAAAATGCTTGTTTTTTCTTCAAGAAATAAATAATTTATCCCAAATGTAACTGCAGTGGCGAGAAGTATAACGAATATAACTGCTACTCCCATACCTTTTGCAGTTTCTACTTTATTTGATACACCAAGAAATGCACAGATACCAAGGAATCTTGATAACACAACATTTGATATAAGTGCTGCTGTAATGATTGCTACAATTATCTCTGCTACCATACTACTTGCCCTCCTCTACTACTACTTCTTTTTTATGTAAAGTACAATGCAAACAGTCATTGTTGCAACCCTCTTTCTTATTGGCTGCACTTGGTAATTTCAATTTATTTTGAATTGCAGTCAAAAATGCTAATACGAAAAATGCTCCAGGTGGTAATACAAAAAGTGCTGCACGGAAATCTTCTGGCACAAAGGTAAATCCATATATAGACCCAGCACCTATTAACTCTCTTATAGCACTTATTATAATTATACCTAAAGTAAATCCAAGTCCCATACCTATTCCATCACCTA
>JAFSKG010000020.1 GCA_017449075.1 Lachnospiraceae bacterium | reverse complement strand
TTTGGTCCAGATGATGCTGCAGGTGCTGGCACTGGTGCTGCCTTAGGTGCTGGTGCAGATGCAACAGGTGCTGCTGCAGGTGCTGCAGATACCATTGAACCTCCTAATTCCTCTACTTCTACTTCGTGCATAACTCCATCAACTTTTATATTGAACTTTTTCATTTTGTTTTCCTCCTATTTTTTATTGGGCTCCGCAAGCGTTCGCCCCTACATACTGGCGGATGATATCCGCCTCTACTAATGATTTGACTTACTGCGGTTTTATTTGTGCGAGTAGCCCTCTTTCAGTCCATGCTGTGCTATTTTGAGGGATTCTTCTTATTTTTGTGATTCGCACATTGTCTACCGATGTTCCTAAGTATGCTGCAATAGCTGCTGCAATTACAACTACTGTGTCATCACTGCCCTTCTTATTTGTTACTGGTGCAGAAGTTGCAGTGTTATTACTTACAGCACCATTAGCTTTTTTTGATTTTGCACTTCCTTTTAAGAAAAATGCAGTTATATCTATCAAGTATGAAATGATAAGGAGAACAATAAACACTACTGCCATCGCAAAGATTGAAATGAATAATGCTTGACCGACACCTACTTTATCACCATACATTGCTAAATAAAGTCCTTGCATATGTCCCTCCTTTCACTATAGTGGAATATTTCCATGTTTTTTATTTGCTTTATGAACTACTTTTGATTCAAGTGAATCAAATGCTGCAATTAACATCTTTCTTGTAGTAGCTGGCTCTATAACATCATCTACATATCCACGACTTGCTGCTACATATGGGTTCATCATCATGTTATCGTACTCAGCTATCTTCTTTGCTCTTTCCTCTTGTGGATTACTTGCTGCCTTTATGTCTTTTGCAAATATAATATTTGCAGCTCCTTCAGCACCCATAACTGCTATCTGTGCTTCAGGCCAAGCATAAACTATATCAGCTCCAAGATGTTTTGAGCACATACCGATGTATGCTCCACCATAAGCCTTACGAGTTATAACTGTAACCATTGGTACTGATGCTTCTGAATAAGCGAATAACATCTTTGCTCCGTGACGAATGATACCGCCGTGCTCTTGTTGTGTTCCAGGTAAGAATCCAGGAACATCTTCAAGAGTAAGTATAGGAATGTTGAAGCAGTCACATGTTCTTATGAATCTTGCCGCCTTATCAGATGCATTTATATCAAGGCAACCTGCCATAAACTTTGGCTGACTTGCGATGATACCTACTGATCTACCGCCGAGACGAATGAAACCTGTTAAAATATTTTTTGCATACTCTGGTTGAGTTTCAAAAAATACATTGTTATCTGCAACTGATCTTATAACATCTTTCATGTCATAAGCTTTATTTGGATTCTCTGGAACTATATCGTTGAGTTCTGGACTAAGTCTATTTAAATCATCATTGCATGCAAACTCTTCAGATTTTTCCATATTATTTTGTGGCAAGTATGAAAGTAAAGTTCTAATTTGCTCTATACAAGCATCTTCATTTGCAGCATGGAAATGTGCAACGCCTGAGATTGAGTTATGTGCCATAGCACCACCGAGTGCTTCGGCTGTCACATCTTCTCCAGTAACTGTCTTTATAACTTGTGGACCAGTGATAAACATTTGTGAAGTGTTCTCTACCATAAAAATGAAATCAGTGATTGCAGGACTATAAACTGCTCCGCCTGCACAAGGTCCCATAATAACTGAAATCTGAGGTATAACTCCTGATGCTAAAGTGTTATTATAGAAGATTCTTCCATAACCAGAGAGTGCATCAACACCTTCTTGTATTCTTGCACCACCTGAGTCATTAATACAAATCATTGGCGCTCCAACTTTAAGTGCTGCCTCTTGACATTTTACTATCTTATCAGCATGCATCTCACCAAGCGATCCGCCTATAACTGTGAAATCCTGTGCTGAAGCATATACAAGTCTTCCATTAATTTGTCCATATCCAGTTACAACGCCTTCAGCTGGACTTTCTTTTTTATCCATACCGAAGTTTGTGCATCTGTGTTTAACAAAAAGTCCAATCTCGACAAATGTTCCAGCATCAAAAAGTTTTTCTAATCTTTCTCTTGCTGTCATCTTGCCTTGAGCATGTTGCTTCTCAATGGCTGCGTCTCCGCCACCTTTGCGAAGTTTTGCCTTCAGCTCATTTAATTCAGTTAACTTCCTTGACATTTAATACTACCCCCTTTATTTTACTAAGAATTTTTCTGGGATGTCATAGAGTCCACCAGAAATATCTCTTATCTCTTGTAAATTCTTTGCTGCAAGTAATTCTTTGTTTGCTCTACCCTTATCTATTCCTAAAGTTTCCGGGAATGCAATCTTACCTTCATTTATCAATTCTTGTCTTCTTGCTTCACTACAGAAACTCTCTATTGGTATGCCACGAGATACTGCTGCTATAAGTTCTCTTCTCTCTTCATTGGTTTTTGCCATATAAGTATATGCTATACCTTGCTCTGTAACTACATGAGTTACATCTTCTCCGTAAATCATAACTGGAGTTATTGGCATTCCTGTCTCTCTACCTACACGAACTGCATCAAGTTCTGGAACTATACAAGGAACAATTTCACCTGCCTTGTTCTTATAACTTGTAGATATAATTTGAACTACGAGTTTTCTTCCTCCTCTTAGTGGACGACTTGGATCTTTCATAGCTGACCAAGCTGGAGTTGAGTGACGTCTTCCGCCTGAGTCGTGACCCATATTAGGTGCTCCACCAAATCCTGATACACGATTTCCTGTAACAGTTGATGAGTTACCGAAGTAATCTAGTTGAAGAGTTGCACCAAGGAATAAGTCCATAGCATAGAGTCCTGCAAGTTGAGCAAATGGACGATTAGATCTCATTATGCCATCACGGCCAGTAAAGAAAATGTCTGGACGAGCAGCTGTATATCTACTCATACCAGTCTCACCACCGAAGGCATAAACTGATTCAACCCATCCTGCTTCAATTGCTGGTATAAGAGTTGGATGTGGATTTAAAACCCAGTTCCTACAAATCTTTCCTTTAAGTCCAAGTTCTTCTCCATAAGTTGGAAGAATAAGTTCTATTGCTCCTCCATTATATCCGATGCCGTGGTTAAGTGATATAACATTATGCTTTTGATAAATTCCTTTTATAATCATCATCGCTTCAAGTATGTGATGATCTTTTATCTTGTCTGGTTCTCTTGTGAAGAGTGGTTCCATAGGGAATGGCTCATCAGCTTCAACAATTGCATCAACCCAATCACCAGGAATATCAACACGTGGAACTTTATCTACAATTTTATTTACTTGAGCAATTACAATTCCATCTTTAAATGCAGTTGCCTCTACTAAAGTTGGTGTCTCTTCAGTGTTTGCACCTGTATATAAGTTTCCATCTTTATCAGCTGCATCAGCAGCAACAAGACAAACATTTGGAATTAAGTCTACAAAAAGTCTTGCATAGAGTTCAAAGTAAGTATGAATTGCTCCAACTTTACACACACCGCTATTCATCATCTCACTAAGTCTTAAACTCTGTGTTCCTGCAAATGCAAAATTAATAAGTGATGCAATTCCTTTTTCAAATAAATCAAGATGTTCATCTCTTGAGATTGATGGAATAATTAGATGAATATCATTAACTTGCTTTGGATCAACTTTTGTCATGGCCTTAGCAAGAAATGATGCTTGTTTCTGATTATCTCCCTCTAAAATTAAATTATCGCCAGGCTTAATCACACGATTAAGAACCTCGACGATATCCGAAGTGTTAATAATTTTTCCATTTAAATACTTAGCAACTGAATTAAGTCTCTCGGCTTTCTTCTTCCTATTCTTATCCCATTCCATAGGATACCTCCAATGTAAAAATGAAATTTTTATTAAGTTTTTCTTTTATTTTCTATAAATTATATCATAGTAATTCTATAATTATAATACACATTATACTTATATATCTATAACATTTTTGTTATAAATTCTTGACAATGCTTTTCCCCTATTATATACTAATACTTGAATTTATATAGTTTATAAGTCGCTTCTAAAATAGGTCGTAAAAACAAGATTTTCTATCAAAGCGCTATCTCGCATTTTGCAAGAGTTTTGCAAACTCGCTTCGCTCAAACAGTGCTAAAACTCTAGGCAAAATGCTTCACTATCGTTTGAGAAAATCTGTTTTTACTCCAACTATTTTCTTAAGCGACTTATAAACTAATAATGATACATAATTATTAGTTTAGAGGCAAAGCAGACCAATGTAGGGGCGAGCTTGCGAGCCCGATAGGATAACTATGAATTTAACAGAATTAACATATTTTAATGAGGTAGCCACCACCTCCCATTTCACCAAAGCAGCCGAAAACTTAAATGTCTCTCAACCCGCACTTTCAAGAACTATAAAGCACCTTGAAAGCGAACTTAAGGTTCCACTTTTTATAAAAAAGGGGAGAAATGTCACATTAAGTAACTATGGCGAGGCTCTATATAAGCACTCACAGTCAATTTTGGATGAGATTAAAGGAATAAGTTCAGAGATAAATGATTTGAAAGAGGTCACAAATAATACTGTTTCCATTCTTGTAAATTCCGCTTCTTCGCAAATGAGAAAACTTCTTGTTGACTTCCAGAAGGCGAATAAGAATGTCAACTTAAAAGTCACTCAGCTTGATAAAACTGAATACAAGGACAAAAAAAAGGAGTTTGATTTGATAATTCACTCGAGCACTCATTTCATACCAAGCAATAATCAAAAAGATTTGCTCGAAGAACATCTTATGCTTAGCATTCCTAAAACTCACAAATTGTCAAAAAAGAGCTCCGTTGATTTAAGAGATATTGCAAATGAAAATCTAATATCACTAAGTGAAAATAAAGACTTAAGAGAAATCAATGACTACTACTGCACTCTCGCAGGTTTTAAGCCAAAGTTTTGTTTTGAAAACAACTCACCTTATGTTATAAAAGAATATATAAAGACAGGACTTGGCTTTGCTATCATTCCTTCTATCACTTGGAAAGAAATAAAATCAAATGAGAAAATCAAACTTGTAAATATACATAACCCAAATTGCAAAAGATATATAATACTTGAATGGAAAAAAGGCGGGTATATGTCAAAGGTGGCGACATCACTTAAAGATTATATTATTAAAAACTTTAAAAAATATGTGTAAAAAATAAAAGGGTTGTTTGCCCTTTTATTTTTAAAATTGGTTCTCTTCCATCCTAAAAATTAACCATTAGTTATGCTGCTTTGCACCAAGTTTTTCGTAAAAATCTATGCTTGGTTTATTCCAATTAAGGCACTGCCATTCAAAGCGGCCAAGCTTCTCTTTTTTGCATATCTCCCTTAATTCATTGATCAATTCTAATCCATTACCTTTGCCTCGATATTCAGGTAATACAAACAAGTCTTCAAGATAAAGCCCTGCCTTACCAGTAAATGTTGAGTAATTATAAAAATACAGTGCATACCCAACTTCTTTGCCATTTTCCAATACAAATAGTACATTTGCTTTTTTCTTTTCAAATATCCACTCTTTGATAAGTTCAGGTGTCGCTGTCACTAAGTCGGACATTTTTTCATATTTGGCAAGTTCTTTTATAAAATATAATATTAAATCAACATCTCTTTCTGTCGCTTTTCTAATCACTTGATAATCTCCGTCCACTTTTATTTTTCCTTATTCTGCGCAAAAACACATTTAAAACCTATGGCGCTTAAATCGTATGTATGATGTGACGAATAGTCTGTCAGACCTTTACCATACTGATACTTTTTAGTGCGGTCAATAGTTATCTGACCTTTGCTAGAATCTTTTTGACCATCAATAAAGTTGCCATCATTTACAAAATGATAATTCCCTAGACTAAACAACACCATTTCTTTATCAACTTCCGCATACTGTTCAAAAGTTTCATCATCAAAATAAATCCATATAGTATCAATTAATTCATCTGCACCACCAGATGGTTGCTTGTCAATTCCAACAAATATTGCAGAAACACTTTTTCCTTTGCTTTCTTTATTTACAACATTGGTACTCGCACATGCTACCATAGAAATCACGAGCACGCAGCCCAACAATAAACTTATTATTCTTTTCATCTTTATATCTCCTTCACTATTTCGCTAAGTGGTTTTCTACTATCATGATTAGCGAGCGGCTTAGTATCAGGTGCAGCATATCCCAAGTCCATCAACATTAAAACTTCTTCATTATCAGGTAAACCAAGTACTTTTTTTGCATCGTCAGGATTAAATCGATTGATCCAACAACTATCAACGCCCGCATTTGCTGCCGCTAGTATCATATGTGTAGCAACTATTGCTGCATCCTCAATCCCAGAATCTCTATTTTCACCCGGATAAGTATATACATTATTTTTATCAAATGCCACTACCAGTACAGTTCCTGCACCATATCGGCAAGGTGTTAACGTATCAATCTTTGCAAGTGCATCTTCAGATGTGGCAACGTAAATTCTCTGCTCTTGCAAATTTTTAGCAGTTGGTGCAAGTCTGCCTGCTTCTAATATTTGATTAAGCTTTTCTTTTTCAACTTTTCTTCCGTCGAATCTTTTGCATGAATATCTGTTTTTTACTACTTCGCTGAATTCCATAATATTTCCTACACTGAAAAAATTTTAAATAATCTTTTCTATCCTTTTAATTTTTATCTATCAATAATTCTTCCATCGCACGAAATAGTAACTACTTGCCACTCTATTAGTTTGCCACATTTTTTTAATGCATTTTCCAATGCTACTTTAAGTCCACCACAACATGGCACTTCCATACGAACTAATGTAACACTTTTTATATTGTTATTTGATAAAATTTCAGTGAGTTTCTCACTATAATCCACTCCATCAAGTTTAGGGCATCCAATCAGTGTGATTTTGCCTCTCATAAGCTCTTTATGAATATTTGCATATGCATAGGCTGTACAATCAGCAGCAATTAATATTTTTGCACCATCAAAAAAATCTGCTTTTGCTGGCACTAGCTTTATTTGACATGGCCATTGTCTTAGCTCAGACACTATATCTACATGAACATCACTGGCATAATTTTTATCAGTTTTATTGAACTCTCTTGTCCTAGTTCCTGGGCATCCTTGAAATGTTGCTGCAAGATTCTTTTTACTCTCTTTTACAGCATTTTCATCATATGCAGGTGCTTCTCTCTCTTCAAATGTTATTGCTCCTACAGGACAATTTGGTAGGCAATCGCCTAGCCCATCGCAAAAATTCTCACGAACTAGTATTGCCTTTCCGTTAATAACTTCTATAGCACCCTCGTGGCAGGCTTTTGCACACAAACCACAACCATTACATTTTTCTTCATCAATTTTAATAATTTTCCTTATCATTAATTTACACCAACCTAATAAATCTCACTTAAATCACTATCCACTATTTCTACATCTTCGCCATTCCTTAACAAATCGCCGATAGCCTTATCAAGTATAAACTGCTTATGGCAGCAAGTGGTCTCTGCAAAATATGTCTTATTCCACTTCCAAACAGGAATGAAAAATAGTGTTAAAACTTGATAAGTATATACTATATTATATGAGCCGATGTCGTCACAATATCTACATCTATGAACTTTATCATAGTTTATTGGCTCTTCTTTAGTTGTAATCCATATTAAGAAAAACATTAATTGTCGGTATGACCTTCAGGGAATATAATGGCACATATTATGTAAGCAAGTAACCCAGTGCCATAAACAAATATAGCAATTGCCCATATAACTCTAACAATAGTTGGTTCAATATTAAATTGATCTGCTATACCAGCACATACCCCACATATCATTTTATTGTTAGTTGATTTTACAATTTTCTTTGACATTAGAACAACTTACCAATCTTCTTCCTCTTCTCTTCTACGTTTCTCTTCTTCACGCTCTCTTTCTTCCTCTTCTTCTCTTCGCCTTAACATGATATAATTTTTTAGTAATACTTAGTACGAATATATAGTATAATATAAATATATAAGGAGTACTAAGGTTATGAGAAAGAGATATGATGATCAATTCAAACAGCAAATGGTTAAACTTTACTTGTCAGAAGGT
>JAFSKG010000019.1 GCA_017449075.1 Lachnospiraceae bacterium | reverse complement strand
GTATATAGCATATGTCATAACTTTATATAATTATAACATATCTGTATACATAAATTATTAGGAGTGTATACTAATTCTTTTAACTGTATACATAGGGGATATTTAATGTATACATAAAGTTTACCATTATAACCCCCTATCATAGGGGGTTTTAACCCCCTATCTTTTTCAATTTGTAGAGGGTTGGTCCTTCTAAGTTATACTTGCGAGCGTATTTTGCGAGCTTAGTATAACTAGATGCAGATTTTCGCTTTAGATGCGGAGCATCTAAGCGCTTTTCGAAAATCTGCAGGGGATGTAAATGTAGGGGCGAAGTTTACGAGCCTGAGGTCGTAGAATATAAGTTATGAAAAAGGGCACAAGATTATTGAAAAAGCTTATGGCTCTATTTTTGGTTGTGCTCATGAGTATAAATAGTTTCGCAGCCATAGTTAGTGACAATGATGGTTCTGCCTTCGTAACTAAGGCTGAGTTCGAGGCGATGAAGAGAGATTTTGCTGATCAAGTTACAAATTATAATGAAAGTATAGATGCGAAAATTGATGGAGCTATTGCAGCATATCTTGCTGGAATAAAACTAAAAAAAAGAACTATGTATAAAGTTGAAATGTCTGATGCAGATGAAATTTTATGTGTTAATGGCGTGTTACCTGAGGTATGGAAAATGCCAAATGTTGATATGTCATTTGGTATAGGGTTTGCCGGTAATAGTGCAAATGGAAATTGGTTTGAGGGTTGGTGGTCGCTGGCTGGACTAAAATACAAGAGGAGTGATGGTGATCATCAGGTTAGAAATGTAATAAAAGCGGGCAATGAAAAAGAAAATGCCGATCCTTATCCAGAAAAAGTTGTGTGGTTGGGCCAAAGCATTGATTATATAGATAGTATAAGTGCAGTAAAAATTGGTCAAGCTTATAGTGCCTATGGTGGTGCTTCAGACGCACCTAATTATTTACAGTCGATGGGTGTTGCAGGTAATAATATGTCTATTATTAAAGTTATGGACATTGCAACTGGTAATAAAACGGGTGTTGATGTGAATGATCTGTGGAAAGCTCGCATGTGGTGGAAAAGAAGTTCAGGTGTAACTGGATATCAGATAGGTGTTGACAATTGGATTATTTCAAATGTTAGTTCAAGTGCAAACTTGAAAATTATTGATAATGAACAATATACGAATAAGAATATACTTAATTGGAAAACAGCAACATGGAGTCAATTGAGTGACCCAAACTGGGCTAATACATTGGGCGAAAATAGATATTATACACAGGATGAGTTTATTAAAAATTCTGATATTGAAAAAAGTGGAGCATATGGTGGAAGTGAATATAATGATGATTATATTATGACTCCAGGGTCATGGAGTAGAAGAGATTATAATCCAGCATCATTGACATCGGGATCTATAATTTTATCACCTTTATATAATAAACAATTTACAGATTGGTGGAGCGGCTCGAGTGGCGCAACAAGTGATGATAGTATAGTTAGTGTTGGCGTATTGGATAATGATTATACATCTCAAAATATTTTACAATGGGAAGGAGATAAAACGCTAGTTAGAGATGATAGTATTAAAATTGAAGCTTTAAATTTATTGCAAGGCAGTGTCATAGGGTATGCTAAGCAAGAGGAAACTTTTGGGTGGAAACCTGTAATCACAGGCAGGTATTATGATACTGCGACATCAACATATAAACCTATTAATAAATGGAGAGTGAAGTTGGCAAGAGCGCCTTTTGTAACAAAAGATCAACTAGAAGATGAAAAAAATGTATTAAAAAATAAAGGACAAACAGAAAGTTATTTGGAAACCGATGACACTGGCAAATGTTCATACGATGTAGAAATAGAAAAAAATAGCGTAATATATTGTAAGTGGTGGCCAGCGGACGAAACAATATGTAATAATTATTACTGGGAAGGTAAGCTTGATTTAACGCAATGTGGCACATATATTATAGCTACATAAAACTTGAAAAAATTGTAGAAGTAAATATGAAAAAGTTTTCAAATAATATTAAAAGAGTATTGGCATTGTGTTTAATAATTGTGATGAGCATAGATGTGTTTTGCGCTGCTGTGAGTGATAATGATGGGTCGGCATTTATAACAAAATCAGAATTTGACTCACTTAAGAATAATTTCCAATCACAACTTGATCAATACAATACTTCTATAGATATTAAAATTGATGATGCGATAGCATCTTATTTGGCTGGTATAACTGTGTCTAAAACTACAACATATCGAGTTGAAATGAGTGAGGCAAATGAAATTATTTGTGTGAATGGTGTACTGCCTGAGGATTGGAAAATGCCAAATGTGAGTTTATCTTTTGGCATAGGTTTTAGTGGAAATAATGCAAATGGAGAGTGGTTCGAAACATGGTGGGCTCTTGCGGGCCTTAAACATGAAAGGGCATCTAGTGATCATCAAGTAAGGAATATTGTTTTTGCTGGTACTGAATCAGCGACTGCTACATATCCAGCAAAAGTAGTGTGGAAAGGACAAAGTAAAGATTATGTAGAGACGATTAATGGGGTGAAACTCGGGGAAACTTATAGTGCTTATGGAGCTAGTAGCGATTGGCCAAATTATCTTGCGCGCTTTGGTAGACCTGGAAATGAATTTTCAGTAATAAAAACAATGGATTTGGTTACAGGATATATAAAGGATAAAGATGTTGGAGATATTTGGGATGCTTCACTGTGGTGGACTGCTTATGGTGGTTATATAGCAGGTGTAGATAGTTGGTTAATATCAAATTTGGCTACAAGTGCAACTTTAAATGTTGTTGATAACAAACAATATGAGTATGAGCATATACTCAATTGGAAAACTGCAACATGGAGTCAACTTAGTGACCCTAACTGGTATAATACATTAGGTGATAATGCATCATATACACAGAATGATTTTGTTACTTCATCATCTGTGACGAAAAGTGGTGCATATGGTGGCATTGAGTCTCGCGACACAACAATGACTAAAGGTTCATGGGAAAGAAAAACTCATAATTTTAGTTCAGAAAGTACTGGAACTTTTACATTTTCACCAGTGTACAATGCGGGATTTACTAACTGGTATAGTGGAGCAAATGGTGCTGAAAATAATAATCCGTTAGTAAGTGTAGGAGTGTTAAATAAGGATTATACTTCTTCCAATATAATGCAGTGGGATGGAAGAAGGAAATTAATACGTAATAATAGTATTGAACTAGATGCATTGAACTTGTTACAAGGAAGCTTAACAGGATATGCAAAAAAAGATGAGATATTTGAATGGGAACCAGTAATTACAGGTGGATATTTCGATACTTCAACATCTACATATAGACCTGTAAATAAATGGAGAATAAAACTTGGAAGTGTGCCATTTACCACAAAAGACACATTGGCTGATGCTACAAAGGTGTTAAAGAATGAAGGGCAGACAACAGATTATCTTGAGACAGATAACTCAGGAAAATGTAAGTATAAATTTAAAGTTGATGCTGACACAATAATTTATAGTAAGTGGTGGCCAGCAGATGAGACAATATGTAATAATAGCTACTGGGAAGGTGCTCTTGATTTAAAACAGTGTGGGTCATATAAGATTACAGCTGAGGAATAAGAATAACCGGGACGGACTTAATTATCTTTTTCACAAAGTTTTCATAATAAAAACATAATAAAGTGAAAAGAAGAGCGGAGGAATAATAGGGATGGTGTAGTTAAACCTTAAATATCTACACAAAGTAATCATATTATAAACATAGAATCGAGCAGTTTTAACCACTGCTCGATTTTTGTATCTTGCAATTTACTAAATATATGTTATACTAATATCAAGCGGACAACCATCAAAAAAAATATATGATATATTTAAATGAAGATCATAGTAACGATAGTTATTATGATGAAAGGATACTTAAGTATCTTAAAAAGATTGAAACTGCCAATCTTTATGAAGATATTAAGTTTCGAGAGGTGGCGAAGTCAAAAGAAGCCATCGAAGAGATTTTAAGGGTTATCCTAAAAGATGATAACTTAGAAGTTATCAAGTGTATAGACCAGAAGAGTCTCAGCAAGAGTATATTCCACGGCGTCATATTGGACTGCGAGTGCATGCTTTCTACAAAAGAGATAGTCAATGTAGAAATGCAAGTGGACTTAAAGGATGATCCAATATATCGCATGAGGTATAATCAATCAGCTTTAACAATTGCGTATTCACCAAAAACAAAGCAGTTTAACTATAGTGAGTTGCCAAAGATAATAAGTATAATGGTTTGCAAGTTTGACCTATTTAAAAGAGGCAAACCAATATATGAAGTCATTAGGAATGTACAAGATTGTGATATAATCGCAGATAACGGAATAAGGGAATTATATGTGAATCTTACATCAAAGGAAGTAAAAGAGACGAAACTCAATGATTTGTTTAAGATGTTTATCGACTATAATTATGAAAATGAATTAGAGTTTCCAAGTCTTACAGAGAAGAAGAAAGAAATTAATGGCAAACTGAAAGGAGGTTATCCTATGACAGGAATATCAAGAGAAATCTTTATGGATGGAAAAGAAGTAGGGATAGCAGAAGGAAAGGCAGAAGGGAAAGCCGAAGGTTTTATAATTGGCATGCAAGAATTACTTGTCGAACTATATTCTAAAAATATGGTTACAAAAGAATATGCAGCCAAGAAACTAAGCATGACAGAAGAGGAGTTCCTTAAACTAATCAAATAGTAAAATTGGTGAATAACAAATAAAAGCAGTTAAAAACAGGGGTGCATGACAAACATGTATCTCTGTTTTTTTATTTAATGAACTTGTAAAACGAAAATATTTGTGTTCTAATTTTGTTAAAAATGTGGCGACAGACTGGAAAAGTCAAGAAAAAGTATACACTTAGGTGGTGCAAAAATCAGTGATTTTTGCTGGTAAAAGTTTAGCATTTTTGTAAAAGTTTTCCTTGTATTGCATAGGTGTTAAATAGTTTATAGCTGAAGCTGGCCTTTCGTTGTTGAAATAATAAATATAGTTTTCAAGAGCATCTTTAATATTTTCACCTTTTTTTATCATAAAATCTCTAAGTAATTCTTCTTTGGTCCAACCATTAATTGATTCCATGGCACCATTTTC